>NZ_DAMBOA010000009.1:0-97853 GCF_032064105.1 Moraxella sp. CTOTU49097
GGGAACTATCTCGTATTTTTTAGTATGGTGTTAGATGGAATGGTCGGATGCTTACGTTGTAATAATTACCATTATTACCAGTAATATAAAGCCATTTCTCCCCCACTTCTCGACCAATAAATACATCCTTTTGACGTTTAGCACCGTCATATATCAATAGTAAATGGCAATGTAGGCTTTTATCTATCCCTTGCTCTAATGCCCAAGCATATCCTTGCAAGTGTTCAAAGCAGGTTTGCTTGTTAGATATCAACTCACGTAACTTAGTTATGTGTTCGTAAAAATCATCTAGCTTTACATTCGCTAGATTATCCACAAGATAACTTAAATCGACACGTACAAATAACAGTCGTGAATAGTGATTCAGCAACTGATTCACATACTTAATTAATTCATACTGATTGTCCATCTCTTGAGATCGCTGTAAGGCGATACTCGTCATCACTCTATCTCGATAGGCATGAAGCATCATTAAAAATTGACAGGCTAACTGCTTATTCCAATTTACTTTATTAGGAAGAAACTCACCTACGATTGCTTTAGTTGAACCAAGGAATGCTCTAACACTTTCGCTATAATCATATTCATCATCGTAGGCAAGACAGAATGGTAAATAGAGTTGGTTGAGATTATCCGCTACCCATTCAGGGGTAGCTGGATGGTTCATTAAGATTCTAATGAAGCTGTCTATCTTTTGAAAAATGTTGATATTTAAGAGATTGATTGAAGACATGGTTACTAACTCCTCTTGGTTATTGTCATAACTAAAAGTCAAGTTAGTAATTTTTTAAATCCAGATGGGTGAATAGGCTTTAATCATCCACTTATCAAAAAATAAATGCACTAGAAATATTTAATAACATATATATCCAACTAACAAGAGTCTGTCTAGCCCAATTAATCTAGATATCTACCCCTATAAAAACAAACATACATCGATATATTTAAAACAATGAAGTTACCTATCCAACGATGTTACTCTTAGTATTATCCAATATTTTATCTTTTATCTTATAAATATTGTTTCTTAGTAATTAAGGTTCGATATTAAAACTTTTTATAAATCTTATAGATTTCATTTCAATCTAAATTATTTTTTCTTAAAAAACTCAACAACAAAGGCTCATTATATTCATCAATCAAGTATTATCTAAAAAGTAATTAATTTATTTCAATTTAGCATTCTCCTATTTATAATTAGCTGAAAAACTCTATAATCGTTTATTTTACGAGAATCTAAATACTAAATTTTTACTAAAAAATTATGAAAATCTAACGAGTTTAATTTTATTTTTCATTAATTTTTTAATAAAATATAAGGGAATACAGTATTTATTCGATAATAAATATATTAGAATACTTGTTAATTATACAAATATATTTAATATTTACTAAATATATAATCCATCTATAAAGGTCAATAAATGATTGAATATTTAAGCTTCACTAAAAACTTAAATAAAAGGAAAACTTCATACATTTTATCTCTATTAAAGAGAATAGATTTTCGAATAGTAATCCAGTCCGATTTGGATTACTTGATGTCACAGCTACAGAAATTAAAAGTATCGGTTGATGAACTAAAGACTTTAAAAAAAATAATGGACAATTTTTTAGTTTCTGATGAAGTGATATATGGCGACAATAGTTTGCCCTACAAAATTTTTTGTTACAATATGGCTACAAGATTCTATAGCTATAAGCAGATAGCTCTTTCTAGAAATACCTTGCCGGATTTTTTTGATGACTTAGTTTTAGATATTGATACCGGCTATAACGTAATGTACATTCAACATTTTATGAGTATACCCTCCTCTGTTACAGCATATAATGCTTGGCAAATGCCTACAAACAACCAAGGTTATGCACAGGCTGCTCCATCTACATTTCAAATGCCGATACCGCCACAATATTCAGCGTCACAACCACCTATACCTCCCAACTTGGATGGCTTAGATAGTACATTTCAAACAACAAATTTTAATGAACTTGCTAACAAAGAACCTGAAAATAGGTTTGAGCCTATTTATAATGAGTTCAACACATCTCTCTTCCTCGAATCAAAGATGGGGTTCTATTCAACTACCAAGGAAAACTATATCTCCACTCGTTCCACAATGGTTGCTTTGGATTGGCTGAAAATTAATAATGAAGAGCAATTGAATTGGGCTGTTGAATACTTGAATAAGGCGAATCTAATTGTATATCCACGGCTATTTCTCCCAAAGAGCAATCAGGATATATACGATTCGATAGTCGTATGCATTACATGTATGGGTTTTTATAGCCCTATGACTTTTTCAAAAATAAATGTTGATAATTTTATTAAGAAGATGCGTCAAGCTTGGTATCAGAAACGATATCGTGATAACAAGGATGGGGAAACCGCTTTGCAATATTTGTTATCGAAAAGCTATCTTAAGAAGCTAGATAAGCTCGCTGAAGAGTACGGTGTTCCACCCTTAGAAATGTTACAGAACTTAATCACCCAAGAGTACGATAGAAAATAAGGTGTTATTTCTCTTAATGCTAATTTATTTAACCAATTTATTTGGTGTACACTGATACGTACACAGATTAAATACCAAGATATTTTTTGTCTGTTAAATCAATGACTTGAATTTAATAAATGGTGCGCTCGGCGGGACTCGAACCCACGCCACAGGCTTCGGAGACCTGTACTCTATCCAGTTGAGCTACGAACGCTTTGATTGGGATTGAAAAAAAGCAGTGGGCTATTTTAGCAAACTTTTCGTACAATAAGCAAATCATCAAAATTACTGCCAAAAACTGCTCGGCAAAGTTGATAGCACATATCAAATAAGCATAGCTTTTTCAGATAATTTTCCCTTATAATAGTATGGAAAATAAATCTGTGTAACATTTATCGCATCAATATTGCATCAACGGATACAATCGAGCAACCTAATGGCTCATATTATCCGTTTTAAAAGTATTACGATAATTTAATTCACCTGTTTGAGAGAACGTGACGAATGAAAAAAGTAGTGATGTTATCAGCGGTTACTATGCTAAGTCTTGCTGGTATCGCTGTCAGCCAAGCTGAGGATAAAGCCAGTGCCCCCGCAGCGGCATCAGCTACCGCTAGCGCTTCAAGTACCGCGACTGCCTCAAGTACTGCAACTGCTTCAGCCCCTGCATCCGCTCCCGCAAAAAAGGAAGCAGAAAAAGCACCTGAAGATCCACCTCAAGTTGCAAAATTGGTTGCATTATACCCAAATCTAATCGCACGTATTGCCCCCCAAGGTAAAGTTTGTTTTGAAGGTAAAGAATGTGATATCACTATTGCCGCTGCATTAGGCGCCGCTGATCCAAACAAACCGCGTGAAGGCAAAGTGATTTTTGAAGGTGTGTGCCATACTTGTCATACTGCAGGTCTGTTAGGTGCACCAAAGTTTGGTGACAAAGGCGCCTGGGGTCCCCGTATCGCTAAAGGTACCGCTACCCTTCACCAACATGCGCTACAAGGCTTTAACGCCATGCCAGCCAAAGGTGGTAACGCTGATTTGCTAGATGTGGAAGTGACCAACGCGGTTGATTATATGGTGTCTCAAGCCAAATAGTCATTTTTAGCCCAGATGAAGCCTATCAACTGATAGGCTTTTTTAATTGTATTATTGATATAATTTAGCTTAACCACTATAAACTTAGTTCACTCAAATCTTTAAACTGTCCAACCCATCCCCATTAAGGTCTCACCTTTAACCAGAACTTGCATTGCTATGGCAAACTTTGACACTACCATCCCTGCTCTAAAAATCACCCAGCTTACCAAAACCTACCCAAATGGTTTTGCCGCGCTCAAAGGCATTGATTTGACCGTACCCCAAGGTGGATTTTTTGCCCTACTTGGACCCAATGGTGCGGGTAAATCCACCACCATTGGTATTATCAGCTCGCTATTTAAACCCACCTCAGGCTCGGTAGAAATTTTTGGGGTAGATTTGCTTAAACAGCCTGCCAAAGCCAAGCAGTTCTTAGGCGTGGTGCCGCAAGAATTTAACTTTATGCAGTTTGAGAAAATCGAAGATATTTTGATTACCCAAGCGGGCTATTTTGGCATACCTACCAAGGAATCTCGCCCGCGTGCCGAAAAACTCCTTAAAGCATTAGGGCTTTGGGAAAAACGCGACGACAAAGCGCGTATGCTCTCTGGCGGCATGAAACGCCGTTTGATGATTGCGCGTGCTTTAATGCACCATCCCAAACTGCTGATTTTGGATGAGCCGACTGCGGGAGTGGATATTGAACTGCGCCGCTCGATGTGGGATTTTATGCAGCAAATTAACACGGAAGAAGGTACGACCATTATTTTAACCACCCATTATTTAGAAGAAGCTGAGCAGCTGTGTAAAAACATTGCTATCCTTGACCAAGGTGAAATTCGTATCAATACTGATATGAAAAGTTTGCTTACCAGCCTTGATGTAGAAAGCTTTGTGTTTGATTTGGCGCAACCTTATACCGCACCCATTGCTTTAACCAATGTGGTAAAAACCAAGCAGCCAGACCCGTTGACCCTTGAAGTCACACTCAAAAAAGGCGACAGTTTAAATGATGTCTTTGCCCAGTTAAATGCTCAAAATATTCAGGTAGCGAGTATGCGTAATAAAGCCAATCGCCTTGAAGAGCTGTTTTTGGGGATTGTTGAAAATAATTTGACTGAAAAATTGGAGAATTAACATGGATTTTCAGCGCCAGTTGGTTGCATTTAACACCTTGTTAGTCAAAGAAATCCGCCGAATTCTTCGCATTTGGCCGCAAACGCTATTACCCCCTGCCATCACCATGAGTTTGTATTTTATCATCTTTGGTAAAATGATTGGCGCGCGCGTTGGCGATATGGGCGGTGTCTCCTACATGCAGTTTATCGTGCCTGGCTTGATTATGATGTCGGTGATTACCAATAGCTACTCCAATGTGGTATCGAGTTTTTTTGCCACCAAGTTTCATGGTAATATCGAAGAGATGCTGGTCAGCCCGATTTCTAAACATACCATTTTACTAGGCTTTATCGCAGGCGGTTTGTTTCGAGGGTTGACCATTGGCGCGATTGTGACGGTGCTCGCGTTGTTTTTTACTCAGTTATCACTGGTGCATGCGTTTGTCACGATTTTTACCGTGGTGATGACCTCGGCATTGTTTTCGCTGGGCGGTATGATTAATGCAGTATTTGCCCGCTCGTTTGATGATATTTCCATCGTACCCAGTTTTGTGTTGACACCTTTGACATATTTGGGCGGTGTGTTTTATTCACTTAAAGATTTATCGGGATTTTGGCAAAACATATCGCTACTAAACCCCATTGTTTATATGGTCAATGCTTTTCGCTATGGTATTTTAGGTCATTCAGATGTCAATGTATGGTCATCTTTAGTGGCGATTGGGATTTTTACCGCGATATTTTATGGCATTGCGTATTATCTTTTAGCAGATGGCTCACGCGTTCGTTTATAACTTAGATAACTTAGTTAAATTAAAAAAATATGAAACCACTTGAAACTCACGGTATTTTGGGTCAATCCACCAGCTACCCAAAAACCTACGCCCCCGATATGCTCTACCCTATTCCCCGCGCATTAGGTCGGGCAAAGCTGGCGCTGCCTGCTGACGCCTTAAGTATTGGCATGGACTGGTGGCAGGTTTTTGAAATGTCTTGGCTTAACTTGCACGGCATATCACAGGTGGCAATGGCGCGCCTTGCCATCCCTGCCACATCGGACTATATTGTCGAATCAAAATCGCTCAAACTTTATTTTAATAGCCTAAATTTCACTGAATTTGACAATCAACAAGCTGTTAAAGCAGCGGTGGAAAAAGATTTATCGGCTTGTCTAAAAACCGATGTGACTATTGAGATTTTTGAGGTAAACATCGCAAATAGCTTACCCATCAGCGCGCCACAGGGTGACTGTATTGATAACGCATTAGATAGTAGCGATAAAAAAATCGCCATTGTCAGTGATGTCGATCCTTCAAGCTTGACCGTTGCCAACCAAGTTGCCTCAGATAGCCAGTTACAAATTTTGCATTCGCATCTGCTGCGTTCAAACTGCCCTGTCACCAATCAGCCAGATTGGGGAACACTGGAGATTCAGATAGATAGCCAACCGATTGACCGAGCAGGACTGCTTGAATATATTCTGAGCTTTCGTCAGCATAATGGCTTTCATGAACAATGCGTGGAGCAAATTTTTAGTGATTTAACCCAAGCCTTTGCGCCAAAAACGCTCATGGTACGCGCATGGTACACACGCCGTGGCGGGATTGATATCAATCCTTGTCGGGTGAGTGATATCAGTTTGTTGCCACCACCGTCACGGCTTAACCGTCAGTAATATCCGCTAATAATAATCGCCAGTCAGCTAGTCGCATTTTTATCAAAAAAAGCGTATGCTATGTTTTTTCAAAATTTTTCTGCCGCCAACTATATCTAACAGTTGGCGGCAAGCAATACCCAGAAGGATTACCGCATGCAAGCAGTCGGTCAACTCATGCTCGATATTGAAGGCACAGCGCTTAGCCTAGCAGATGAAGCACTGCTAAGCCAACCGGAAGTTGGCGGCGTGATTTTGTTTGGACGCAATGTAGAAAGCCCTGAACAAGTACGCGAACTGACCGATAGTATGCGTGCCATCAAACCCAATATTTTAATTGCCGTTGACCAAGAAGGTGGACGTGTCGCTCGCTTGCGCGCGGGTTTCTCACCGCTACCTGCAATGGGTAAACTCGGTGAAAGGTTTGAGCATGACCCGATCACTGCGCTTGATCTTGCTTATTGTGCGGGCTATTTGATGGCAAGCGAAGTCCTAGCGGTTGGGATTGATTTTAGTTTTGCGCCTGTACTTGATATCAATGGGGTGAGCCGCGTGATTGGTGATCGCGCGTTTCACGCCCATCCCATTGCAATCACCGCTTTATCTGCTGAATTCATGCGTGGGATGAAGCTTGCCGGAATGGCAACCACGGGCAAGCATTTTCCCGGTCACGGCTCAGTTGCACCGGATTCTCATGTGGATGATGCCACCGATGAGCGCAGTTATGATGAGATTCGCCAATACGATATGCAGCCATTTATTCGCAACAAGCCGCTACTGGATGCACTCATGCCCGCTCATGTGGTATTTAGCACAGTTGATAACAAACCTGCAGGGTTTTCATCGATTTGGCTACAACAGATTATTCGTGGCAAACTAGGGTTTAATGGGGTATTGTTCTCCGATGACCTGTCGATGAAAGCGGCACATGTTGCAGGTGATGCAGGTGACCGTATTGCGGCTGCCTTAACGGCAGGTTGCGATATGGGATTATTGTGTAATGACCGCCCTGCTGCCTTGGTTGCGCTTGAGCGTTTGCAAAAACAGCCGACACTGCTCAATACCACCAGCCAACATCGGTTATCTAGCATGAAAGGCAATATCAAAGGCTGGCGGGGCTCACTGACCGACTCAGCCAAAGACTGGTCACACTGGCAAAGCAGTCAACGTAAGGTGCTAGAAAATTTCTTTGCATGAATTTGCTTAAAACAAGAAAATTTGAAAAAATCAAATTCGAAAAAACAAATTCGAAAAAAAAGCAACTTTCAAAAAAAGCAACGCAGCAACGTTGCTTTTTTTATGGCTACTTTCTTGTCGCTAATTTTTATAGCTACTTTTTGATTCATCAATTGACATAGCGTAATTGGCCAATCATTTTTTGCAGATGCTCACTACTTAATTGACTCCAGATGTTATAAAAACAGCCATTGTTCAGCACTATATAAGCCAGCATTTTACCCTGTGGGTTACTGCCCTCTTGCCCAAGCGTCACATAACTGCCATCGGCATAGTTTTTACGATAGGCCCAGCCCTCATACAAGTCACGTTTAGACGTCGTACCTGCATTGGCTACGCCATAAGCACTGCGTAAAGGCCTGCCTTTATAGTTCTTCAAATCATACGCCACCGCAAAGCCACCTGAAAAATTGGCAGCGCGTGATTGCGCAGTTTTGATATTGACTGATGAATGATTAGCAATGGCTAAAATTGGGCAATATTTATAATCAGATTGTCGCCATTGCTGGTGGTAAATTGGGCTAACTTGGCTACTTTTGAGTGATGCATGCGATTGCCAAGGGGATTTTGGCAGCCTAGTAGCCGCTTGGGTCGTATTAACAACTATGCAGCCACTTATCGCAATACAGGTCATAGCAAGTTGATAAAACATCGTTGTACTTCGTATCATATTACGGGCCTCACGCGATTTTATTTTAGGTTTGTTATCAGGTAAAGTTACGCTATTGCCAATTTACCTTTACCAGCTTATTTTTTAGTACACTATATGACCCTAGTATATAAAGTAGATAATTGTTCATCATAAAAAGGTGTGGTAAAACCGTTGTTTTTGTATAACAAATTTGCAAATGAAAGAAATAAATCAGGCATAAAAAAGCCCCTAATTCATTGAATTAGGGGCTTTTTTAGAATATGGGGCGAATGATGGGACTCGAACCCACGACAACCGAGATCACAACCCGGGGCTCTACCAACTGAGCTACATCCGCCATAAGGTAGGTTTTACAGACTAGCAAAATGCGCGCCTGACAGGATTCGAACCTGTGACCACCCACTTAGAAGGCGGGTGCTCTATCCAACTGAGCTACAGGCGCATAAAAAAAGCCTGCTCGGCTCTTGATTCATCTTTTCAACTTGGGTAAGTTTAAAGAATGAATGGTCGGAGTGAAAGGATTCGAACCTTCGACCCCCTGGTCCCAAACCAGGTGCACTACCAAGCTGTGCTACACTCCGATTGCCTAACTAGGCTTTAATTGTTACTTCAACACCTTAGCAATGGTAAGCTTAAAGGCTATCATCGCTAAGTGGTGCGTATATTAAAGCAAGTTAGTTAGGCTGTCAACGACTTTTTTCAATATTTTAAAAACAGACGATGGTTATTAGCGCCTATCTTTTGAGCGTGGCGCCAAACGCGAGCATTCGATCTAGGGGTTTTTTGGCTTGTTCGATTAGCTGCGCATCAACAAAAATCTCGTGTGGTACCGCGTCAGGCGTGCCTACTTTCTCCAATGCATGGATGATTTGGTCTAAATCATTCATCGCCATCCACGGACAGTGCGCACATGAACGACAGGTTGCACCTTCGCCACGCGTCGGCGCTTCGATAAACACCTTATCTGGCGCCGCTTGCTGCATTTTGTAAAAAATCCCACGATCGGTCGCGACGATGAACATCTTGTGCGGTAGGGTTTGCGCCGCTTTAATCAGCTGACTGGTGCTACCGACGGCATCTGCCATTTGGGTCATCTCAATCGGTGATTCTGGGTGTACCAACACGGCGGCATCGGGGTACATCTCTTTCATGGTTTTTAGGCTGCGGCTACGGAACTCTTCATGCACGATGCAAGCGCCATCCCACAGCAGCATATCTGCGCCCACTTTTTGCTGAATATAACGTCCCAAATGCTGGTCAGGTGCCCAAATGATTTTTTCACCTTGGCTGTCTAGATGGTCAATGAGTTCAACCGCGATACTCGATGTCACCACCCAATCTGCCCGCGCTTTAACAGCCGCTGAGGTGTTGGCATACACCACCACAGTACGGTCAGGATGTTGGTCACAAAACGCGCTAAAGTCTTCAATCGGACAACCCAAATCTAGTGAGCAAGTGGCTTCTAGCGTTGGCATTAATACCGTTTTTGCAGGACTTAGGATTTTGGCGGTTTCACCCATGAATTTGACGCCTGCAACAATCAGCACATCAGCATCACTATCACGCCCAAACCTTGCCATCTCTAAACTATCCGACACGATACCGCCTGTGGCTTCGGCAATTGCTTGGATTTTTGGGTCGGTATAATAGTGAGCAATTAAGGTGGCATTATGCTGTTTTAACAAATCAGCAATGCGCTGTTTTTTTTCTGCAAATTCGGCATCATCAATCTCAATATCTTGGGGTATGCCAAGCTTATCGAGATGTTGTTTGACAATGTCTTTGGCAGACACTGCTATCAGTTGCTCATTATTTGCTAATAGAGGATTGGCTGGCTGGGTAGTTGCTTGTGGCGTACTTGATTGTTGCATGAAAAACTCCTTCTCATGAGATGACTTACCCATGTCTATCACAGGTAAGTAGCAATTCATTGATTCTCCTGCTATTACTATAGCAAACTTTTTTGCGCAAGATGAATCAATTGCGACTAGTAACTGATATAAGGATAATTTGGCTAAATTAAATACTGGGACCAATTAAAATATTATTAAGGCTCAATCATGACGCTTTTGCCTTTACCAAACGTTTTAACAGCGCGCGCTCGCTATAGCCGATTAAGCCAATATAGACCAGTAATAAGATATTGGATAACCAAAAATTCATTTGAAAAGCACTGACGATTATCACACTAAACAGCATCAGCGTGCCCAAAAAGAAAACGATTTTTTTGGTTTGGTAAGGTATCGGATAAAAATGCTGTCCAAGCGCGTACGATACTATCATCATGAGGAAGTAAACAAAAAGCGTCACCCACGCCGACACCATAAAGCCGTATTGTTTTAAAAATAGCATATGGAGCAAAATAGTCAGTCCCGCCCCAAGCCATGAGATGGCTGAGCCAATCCCAGTACGGTCAGTTACCTTATACCAAGTTGATAGGTTGTAATAAATCCCAAAACATAGGTTCGCAATGACGATAATCGGTACGATATTAATCGCTGTCCAATAACTGGCATCAGTGATAAATAACCGTTTGAGCCATGAAATATTGGCAATAATTCCAAGCGCCACCACCGATGCAAATAAAGCAAAGTACTCTGTCATCATCGCATAAGTATGTTTCGCATTGGCGTGGTGCATTTGTTTGAATAAAAACGGCTCAATCCCCATCCGATACGCGGTCACAAACAAAGTCATTAATACCGCCAATTTATAGCAGCCACCGTATGCCCCCGCATCGCCTTTATCAATCATATAATATTGAATGATTTTATCGAAGTTTTCATTCACCATAAATGCCAACCCTGCCAGCATGACCGGATAAGAATAGCGAATCATACGTTTGAACAAGGCTTTATCAAAATGTAAGCGTACTTTTTTGATAATCGGAAACAGCATCATAAAAGTGGCGAGACTGGCAACTAAATTGGCAAAGAACGGATACGCCACTTGCTCAGTCAAACCGAAACTTTTGGCAGCCTCAATGGGCACAAAGCGAAACAGCGCAATAACTACCACAGTTTGTATCAAAATCGACACCACGCGCACCACCGAATACTTCACAGGCTGGTTGTGATAACGTAGCCAAGCAAACGGAATGGTACAAATCGCATCAAAAAACGCAATCCAAGCAAACCAACGCAAAAATTCAGGATGATTGCCATAATCCATCAGCATTGATAACGGATTGCTAAACAGTAGCACCATGACCAAAAAACCGCCTGCCAACATGGCAATAAACCAAAACGCCGTGCTAAACACATTTTTTTCGGCGGCGCCTGTTTTATCTTCTCCTGAAAAGCGAAAATACGATGTTTCAAAACCAAAAGTGAGCACAATATTGATAAAAGCAATCCAGGCATATAGGCTGGTAAAGATAGCAAAGGCTTCTTTATCGATGTAATTGATATACAACGGATTGAGTAAAAAGGTAATGACACGGGGTAAAATCGCACCGATACCATAGATAATGGTTTCACCTAACAGTCGTTTGATATTCACAGGCTATCCAAAGTTAATGTCGCTTGATGGGTTTTAAGGTTGGCTAATAATAGGCTTTTGGCGTTGTAGTGCTAACAAAGCGTGTTGCACTTCTTGCACTTTTTTCTCGGTCAATAAATTGCTGATATTAATCCAAATCCAGTGAAAGCCATACCCGCCGTCCTGCATTTCGATTTTGGCATGTTCAATCGTCCAGTTTTGTACCAAAATGCGATACATAGCAACGGTAATACCCGTGCGATCTGAGCCATGATAACAATGCACGAGCACCTTGTCGCCACGCGCTTGGTGCCACAAAATATCATACAAAATTTCAGCAAGTTGCTGCGGCTTGATCGCCCAAGTCATCAATGGGTGATTGATAAAGGTCAGCGGTAAGTTGGCTAAATTTTCTTCGTTATCATCGCGATCAAAAAATCGTAAATTGATAAGCGTATTGATGCCGTATTGCTGGATAATACCGATATCATCGGGCGTCAGCTGCTCACTACGAAACAGCTGCTCATCGATTTGATAAAGATTGGCATGTTGACACCGTAATTTTGCCCAAGTAGCGGGACGAAAATGCTGTGCAAATGGCATGTCATTGACCTAGTAGTATGATGAATTTATGCGACATAATAGCCCAAAGTGGACAAAAACGCACCGAAATTTAGCTGTAAAAAAACCCAATCAACATTGGGTTTTTTGGTGTAATTAACAGCAAGTCTCAGCTAAAAAAGGTTTATGCTTAAACATCTAGGTAATCTAGGATACCTTTAGCGGCCTCGCGACCTTCCCAAATCGCGGTTACCACCAAGTCTGAACCCCTCACCATATCGCCACCTGCGAAGATTTTTGGATTCTTAGTTTGGTACTTATAGGTTTGTAACTCAGGTGCAATGACCCGTCCGCTATTATCCATCTCAATGCCTTGAGTGGTAAACCAATCGGCCGGGCTAGTACGGAAACCAAATGCCATAATCACCGCATCGGCTGGCAAGATTTCTTCTGAATTGGGAATAGGCTCTGGGCTACGACGACCACGGTTATCAGGTTCGCCAAGTTTAGTGGTCACTACTTTAACACCGGTTACTTTACCGTTTAAACCGATAATTTCAATCGGCTGACGGTTAAATAAAAACTGCACACCTTCTTCACGCGCGTTACGCACTTCACGGCGTGAGCCTGGCATATTCTCTTCATCACGGCGGTAGGCACAAGTCACAGAAGTTGCACCTTGACGGATACTGGTACGGTTACAGTCCATCGCGGTATCACCACCGCCAAGGACGACCACTTTTTTACCTTGTAAGTCGATGTATTCTTGTGGGTTCGTTTCCCAACCTTGGCAGCGGTTGACATTTGCGATTAAAAAATCTAACGCATCATACACGCCAGATAACTCTTCGCCGGCATAACCGCCACGCATATAGGTATAGGTACCCATGCCCATAAACACCGCGTCATACTCACTAAGTAATTCATCAATGGTGACATCTTTACCAATCTCGGTATTTAAACGAAATTCAATGCCCATGCTTTCGAAGACTTCGCGGCGACGACGCATGACATTTTTTTCCATTTTAAATTCTGGAATACCAAAGGTCAGTAGTCCGCCAATTTCAGGGCGTTTGTCAAATACCACAGGTTTGACGCCATTACGTACCAGTATGTCAGCACAGCCAAGGCCCGCAGGACCTGCGCCAATCACCGCAACTTTTTTATCCGTCCAAGTTACACCGCTCATATCTGGACGCCAGCCTAGCGCAAACGCAGTATCGGTGATGTATTTTTCCACATTACCAATGGTGACCGCCCCAAAGCCGTCATTGAGGGTACAAGCCCCTTCACAAAGACGGTCTTGGGGACATACTCGCCCACAGACTTCTGGCAACGTGTTGGTTTGGTGACATAAATCTGCCGCTTGGAAAATATGACCTTCGGTAGCCAGTTTTAACCAGTTTGGAATGTAGTTGTGAACGGGACATTTCCATTCACAGTAAGGGTTACCACATTCAAGACAACGGTGCGCTTGGTCAGTTACCTTGTCTTGCTCAAATGGATAGTAAATCTCAACAAACTCGTGAGTACGGGTATTAATGTCTTTTTTTGAAGGGTCGACACGTGCGACGTCTAAAAACTGAAAATCGTTGTGTAATCGTTTTGCCATGCCACAATGCTCCTAAGTGAGTGGTATCCAGCGATTCACTGTATACCGACCTGCTTGACAGCGAACTTTTAAAATTTAAGTTAAAGGTAGAGCGCTGGTCACGCGCTACCTTTAGCAATCCAATATCATCAAATTATGCTACACAATCGCTTATTGTGGGTCTGCCATGGTCGTTTTTAGTAGCGAAGTAATGTTCGCGGCTTTTGGTTTGACCAAATAGAACTTACGAACATAATGCTCAAAGTCGTCAAGGATGGTTTGACCCCATTGGCTACCTGTTTTTGCCACGTGAGTTTTGATAATCGACATCAAGTTGATACGGTGATTTTCTGTTTGCTCACTTGAAATACGATGCATATCGATAAGCTCATGGTTACAACGGTCAAAGAAATCGCCATCTAAGTCAAGCACGTAAGCAAAACCGCCTGTCATACCGGCACCGAAGTTTAGCCCGGTTTTACCCAAAACCGTCACCACACCGCCCGTCATGTATTCACAGCAGTGGTCGCCAGTACCTTCAACCACCGCAAAACAACCTGAATTACGAACCGCAAAACGTTCACCTGCCGTACCTGCTGCATATAGATGACCGCTTGTGGCACCATACAAACAAGTGTTACCAATGATAGCGGTTTGCTGGCTGGCAAACGTCGAGCCTTTTGGTGGGTAAATCACGATTTCACCCCCTGCCATGCCTTTACCGACGTAGTCGTTGGCATCCCCTTCAAGCTTAATGTTTAAACCGCCTGCATTCCAGACACCTAAACTTTGACCTGCAGTGCCGGTTAAGTGTAAGTTAATTGGCGCGCTTGCCATACCATTGTTGCCATGCAGCGCAGCAATCTCCCCTGAGATACGCGCACCGATAGAACGGTCACAGTTGCCAATACGATAGCTAAAGTCACCGCCTTTGGCTGATTTGATGGTATCCATCATATCCATAACCATTTGTTCAGCGAGCAAGCCTTTGTCAAATGGCTCATTGCGCTCAACTTGGCAGGTTTGTGGTTTGCCATCGCCTTTGCTATGGGTAAATAGTAACGGCGCTAAGTTTAGGTGTTGTTGCTTGTTGGTGGTGCCTGACATGACTGATAGCAAGTCGGTGCGACCCACAAGCTCTTCCATTGAGCGTACGCCCAATGCCGCCAACCATTCACGGGTTTCTTGTGCCACAAATCTAAAGAAATTAATCAGCATCTCTGCTTCACCGATGAAATGTTCATCGCGCAGTTCTGATTTTTGCGTTGCCACGCCCGTTGGGCAGTTGTTTAAGTGACAGATACGCAGGTATTTACAGCCCACGGCAATCATCGGCGTGGTACCAAAACCAAAACTTTCTGCCCCCAATATTGCTGCCTTAACTACGTCTAAACCCGTTTTTAAACCACCATCTGTTTGCACGCGTACTTTATGACGTAACCCGTTTACACGAAGCGATTGGTGCGCTTCAGATAAACCTAGCTCCCAAGGCGAGCCTGCATAGTGAATTGACGACAAAGGAGACGCTGCGGTACCACCATCATACCCTGAAATGGTAATCAAATCGGCGTACGCTTTTGCCACACCCGTTGCAATGGTACCTACACCTGGGCGCGACACCAATTTGACTGACACAAGCGCGTTTGGATTGACTTGTTTTAAGTCAAAAATTAGCTGCGCCAAGTCTTCAATCGAATAAATATCATGATGCGGCGGGGGTGAAATCAAGGTCACACCTGGCACTGAGTAACGCAAACGCGCAATTAAGCTATTTACTTTACCACCGGGTAACTGACCGCCTTCACCGGGTTTTGCCCCCTGCGCGATTTTAATCTGCATGACTTCTGCAGAACGCAAGTAAGCCGGCGTGACCCCAAAACGACCTGAGGCGACTTGTTTGATTTTTGAGTTACGAATCGTGCCATAACGTGTTGGGTCTTCACCGCCCTCACCCGAGTTTGAACGTCCGCCAATCGTGTTCATCGCGGTTGCAATCGCCTCGTGTGCTTCTGGCGACAAGGCGCCTAATGACATACCTGCTGAGTCAAAACGTTTTAGGATTTGTTCAATAGGCTCAACGTCATCAACACTGATGGATTTGCTGGTATCTAACTGCAGCAAATCACGTAACGTCGCTACAGGGCGGCTGTTGACAATCGACGCATATTCTTTGTAGTTGTCGTAGTCGCCCGTGCGTACCGCTTTATGTAGCGCTTGAATCACATCTGGGTTGAAGGCGTGGTATTCTTTGTTAAAGACGAATTTTAACAAGCCGCCTTGGTCAAGCGGTACACGTTTGGTAAAGGCATTTTTTGCCAAGATTTGTTGGTCAATCGCCAAATCTTCAAACGTGGCACCTGAGATACGGCTTTCAACCCCAGTAAAGCAAAGCTCAACCACTTCTTCTGATAAACCCACGGCTTCAAACAATTGCGCGCCGCGGTAAGAAGAGACGGTCGAAATACCCATTTTTGATAGGATTTTTAATAAGCCTTTATCCAAGCTTTTACGGAAATTGTTTTTGGCGTACAAAGGGTCACCGAGCAAGTCACCTTTATCGACCAAGTCTGCAATCACATTATAAGCCAAGTAGGGATAAACCGCGGTAGCACCAAACCCTAACAAGACCGCTAATTGGTGCGAATCACGCACCAAACCTGTTTCAATGATTAAGTTGGCATCTGCGCGTAAACCCACATTAATCAAGTGATGATGCACCGCACCTGTCACCATAATGGCATTGGCAGGTACTTTACCTTTTTCAATATTGCGGTCAGATAATACAATCAATACTTTACCTGCACGTACCGCTTGGGCAGCTTGCTCACAGATATGTTTGATGGCATCGTCTAATGCCATTGATTCATCATAATTCAAATCAATGGTCTCGATTTCAAACCCTGGTTTTGTGACGCTTCGTAGTTGCATCATTTTGCTCGATGACAACACAGGCGATGACAACACGATACGGTTAGCGTGGTCTGGGGTGGGTTCAAAAATATTCTTTTCGCTACCCAAACAAGTTTCCAATGACATCACAATCGCTTCGCGCAGAGGATCGATTGGTGGGTTGGTAACCTGAGCGAATTGTTGACGGAAGAAATCAGCCACGTGACGAACTTGTTTCGACAGTACCGCCATTGGGGTATCATCCCCCATTGAGCCAACGGCTTCTTGACCGTTTTCGGCTGAAGGACGGATGATTTCTGTGCGTTCTTCATTGGTGATATGAAACATTTTTTGCAGCGCTAACAGATGCTCGCCTGTTTCACGTTGCTCATAAGCTTTTTCTTCTAGCTGTTCATCATCCCGTAGACGTACCGCATTTTCCCGTAACCATAGGCGATATGGGTGGGCTTTTTTCAGCTGACGACCCACTGCTTTGGTATCCATGATGTTACCAGTTTCGGTATCAATCACTAGCATTTGACCTGGTCCGACGCGACCTTTAGCAATCACGTCTTCAGGCTGATAATCCCAAGTACCGATTTCTGAAGCCACGGTGATATAGCCATTTTTGGTAGTCACCCAACGTGATGGACGTAAACCATTGCGGTCAAGCATACAAACCGCATAGCGACCATCTTGGATGACTAGACCGGCTGGACCATCCCAAGCTTCCATATGCTGTGAGTAAAACTCATAAAACGCGCGTAAATCCATGTCCATCGTGTCAACATTTTGCCAAGCGGGTGGCACGAGGATAGAAAGCGCACGAAATAAATCCATGCCCCCTGACACCAGTACTTCAAGCATATTGTCTAAGCTTGATGAGTCAGAGCCCACACGGTTGACGAGTGGCTGTAATTCTTGAAGCTCTGGAATCAAATCGGTGACAAATTTTGGCGTACGAGCGACTGCCCAGTCACGGTTACCATCAATCGTGTTTAATTCACCATTGTGGGCAAGATAGCGAAAAGGCTGTGCTAATGGCCATCTTGGTAGGGTATTGGTTGAGAAACGTTGGTGGAATACCACAATGTGTGACGCCAAACGTTCGTCTTGCAAATCCAAGAAGAACGCGGGCAAATCAGCAGGCATGACCAATCCTTTGTAGATAACCACTTGTGAGGTCAATGACGTCACATAAAACAACGGGTCATCTTTCAGTTCGATTTCTGCTTTGCGGCGTGCAACGAATAATTTACGGTTAAAGGTCGCCTCGTCCATATTGATGGGGCAGTTAACTAAAATTTGTTTAAAGCCTGGGAGTGATTCACGGGCAATGTCACCGACGATACTTAAATCAACCGGCACATCACGCCAGCCAGCGACTAGCAAACCTTGTGCTTCAATCGCTTGGCTTAATGTATCTTGGCTTTGCTGTGCTAATGCTTTATCAAGGTTAACGAATACCGTGCCGACGGCAAAAATTTCGTTTAGGGTAAAGCCATTGTCTGAAGCGATTTTTTTAAAAAATACTTTGGGCGTCGCAATCAATAGACCACAACCATCGCCTGTCTTACCATCGGCTGCTACGCCACCGCGGTGGGTCATACAGCTTAAACTATGAATCGCTGTTTGCACTAAGTCATGACTAGCTTCACCATGGGTATGCGCAATCAAACCAAACCCACAGTTGTCTTTGAACACATCGGGTTGGTAAAGATTATGCTGATCTGAATACTGATTTAAAGACATAAGCGTGTTCCCTTAACAAGCTGGTAGCAAAGAAATGGGCATACTATAAATATGTGCAATGTTTGCTATTGAATCATAAAAGATTGGAATAGATAACCGTCATGTTTGTTATCTATATGTACCATAAGAAATTAAAATGATACCCTTCGTTATATTAACGAAAAAGGGGGAAAAAATCCACTGTTATTTGAGTCCCAAAACTAACCAACCCGTCTAACCTCACTAGTTAGCTTGGGACTTTTGCTTGATTAACTCGCCCATGCTATCCTTTGAGGCATCTTTGGATTTTGGCTTTTCTTCAGACGGCTTGCTGTGGGTTTGTTTGGGTTTGACATCAACATTATCATTCTTGCTATTGATAACTTTTGGTTCTGAACGGGTGGTATTTGAGTCGTTACTGTTGCTTTCAGCAATCACTTTACCTTCTTGAATAGAAAGGGTCTCTTGCGGATTGACTGACTTTTCAATGCTGGTTTTTGGCGCTACGCGTTTTGGTTCTGCTGCTGTGGAAGTCGCAGCTTGTGGTTGCCGTTCAACGTTGGCTTTTGGCGCAGGCAATAATTTTGGTGTGGCGTTTAGTTTGACTTCTCGCGCGGCTGTCTTACCGACATCACGAAGGGGCGGCGCGACTTCATACTCATCCATTTGTGGGGCATACATTTTAAATTCTTCAGGAAATGCTTTGACCCCTTTTGGTAAATTAAAATTCACTACTTTAGCCGCGCCAACCGCTTCTTGTACTGAGCCAAATACGCCATAGGTGACCACAAAGCGTTTTTGGTTATGGGCATCGACGATACGAAAATAATTAAATTTATCACGATCGTCACGGCTATTTAGGTAATCGGTGACCACTTCGTGCTCCACCACGTTCATAACTTGAACTGTCCATTTGCCGTTATTGGCCTTGATAAAGCGACTGTCCTTAAATTCTTTGGGATAGTTGCGCATATCACGAATTACCGCATCAAATTTGATCGGTCTCACTTCTTTATTGAGCTCTTCAGGTGGTTTTGCCAATAGTAGCGCGGTGGGATCTTGATTTAGATTAGCATTACTCGCCGCTTTCACCGCACTTTTGGCAGGCTTTACCGCAGAGGCAATCCACACCATGACCGTCAAGCCGCCTGCAATCGCCGCTAAAATCAGCCAAGTGGTCACTTTAAATGCCCATGAACGATACAGCGTAGATAAAGAATGCACCATAAAACAACCTTCTGTCCGAGGTAAGGTTAACGCCCGATAGGACGCTTTAACCCATCTATAAAATTTATATCAATTAGCTTTATCAGTCAAAGCCAGCACGTCTGTCAGTAACGCTGGATCGTACGCTGAAGTCAATACCGCTTGTCCCAATTTTTCTAGTAATACTAGACGAATTTTGCCGGATTTGACTTTTTTATCATGACCCATCAAATCCAGCGCTGTATTCACCTCAATGACTGGCGGATGGGTGGGTAAATCAGCACGAGCGATTAAAGAACTAGCTCTGTCAACATCATCCGCGCTGAGCCAACCTTGTTTTTGTGACAACTGCATCGCTTGAATCATGCCTACCGCGACTGCTTCACCATGCAGCCAATTGCCATAACCTTCATGCGTTTCAATCACATGACCAAAGGTATGACCAAAATTAAGCAGCGCACGCTTATTGGCTTCAAACTCATCTTGCGCCACAATATCCGCTTTATGCTGGCAAGAAATCAGTACCGCTTGGGCTAACAAATTCAAATCGAGCGCGCGTAACGATGTCATATGGGTTTCAAGCCAAGCCAAAAACCCCACATCGCCGATTAACGCGTATTTAATCACTTCTGCTAACCCTGCTGATAGTTCACGCGGTGGCAAGGTTTTTAAGGTGGTCATATCTGCCAAAACAAGACGCGGCTGCCAAAACGCGCCAATCATATTTTTTCCCAAGCGATGATTGATGCCTGTCTTGCCGCCGACGCTGGAATCCACTTGCGACAACAACGTTGTGGGAATTTGGATAAAATTCACACCGCGCATGAAACTTGCTGCTGCAAAACCCACCATATCACCAATGACGCCACCACCAAGCGCTATCAGCGTACAGTCACGGTTAAAGTGATTTTCCATCAACTGATCATAAATACTATCAATGCTTTGCTGGGTTTTATATTGCTCACCATCAGGTAAAATACAAGTCTTAACGAGTTTATCGGCAGGCAGACTTGCGATGAGTTTATCAAGATATAAGGGTGCAACTGTCTCATTGGTGACAATCAATACTTGTTTGCCACCAATATAGTCAGCAAACTCAAAGGTTTCGATGAGATTTTCCCCAATAAAAATGGGATAGTCGTGTGAACGTGTATGGACAATTAACTCACGGCGCATGGCAGTACTCATATCAATGTTATCTTTTTGGCATCTAGCAGGTTGTCATCAATTAGCTTGTCATATCTACAGTGCGACATTTAGACGGTTATATTGGCGTCTTGCAATTGCAGTAAAATGTCATGCACCATTTTTTTTGGGGAACTGTGACCCGTAACAATGGTGATATCGGCAAGCTGCTGATAAATTGGGTCACGTTTACAAAAAAGCTCGGTTAGCTTTTGCTTAGGATTGTCTATTTGTAATAACGGTCGGTTGCGATCACGACAAGTGCGTTCATATTGAATGTCAACTTCTGCCCGCAAATAGATAATTATACCACGTTTTAAAAAATGGTGATTTTCAGCGATAGTAACTGCCCCACCGCCTGTGGCTAGTACGACATCATCGAGCTGGGTTAGTTTATCAAGCACACGTGTTTCGCGTTGACGAAACCCTACTTCACCCTCTTTTTCAAAAATCCAGCTAATACTCGCGCCCGAGACGCGTTCTATTTCCTGATCACTGTCATAAAACGTAAACCCAAGTTGCTGCGCCAACAGTTTACCAATTGTGGTCTTACCCGCACCCATCGGGCCAATCAAAATAATTAACGGCTTAGGTTGATTACACTCCATAAAAAAACCACAAATCACTCTATAATATATTGAAAACATTATACTGTGATTTGTGGCAATGTGCTAGAACACTATTTTGTTATAAAACAGCTCTGTTGGGTGGTCAATTAATTAACACGGCCCGTGTCATTCACCAATTTTGGGGTCACAAAAATCAATAATTCTTGCTTGTTATTGCTTTTTGAGGTGCGCTTAAAGAAGCGATCAACATAAGGTAAATCCCCTAAGAAAGGGATTTTAGTCACATCGTTACCTAAGGTATTTTTAAACACGCCACCGAGCACAACCGTTTGACCATCATCGACGACCACATTGGTTTTAATCGAATCTTTAGAAACCGCTGTCGCACCATTGATGATAGTTGGTGAACCATTTTCAATACTCAAATCCATGCCAATACGACCTTCAGGGGTAATATTAGGGGTCACTTCAAGACTCAATGCCGCTTCGATAAAGCTCGTTGAGGTCGCCCCACTGGCAGAGGCTTCTTGATAAGGGATTTGCGTGCCTGACATGATTCTGGCGGTTTGTTTGTCGGCGGTTAGCACTTTTGGACTGGATATGACTTCACCCTTGTTATCGGCTTGCATGGCTGACAATTCTAAATCTAATAGTAAATCTGAAATGCTCAACAAGCCAAAGGCAATCGAGCCTGCGGCGTTGGTTGCCCCCAAATTGACACTGAGGTTATTAGCCGCAGTGATACCGCTATAGACTGGATAGGTAGTACCATCGGCATTCGTAGCCGTGGTATAAGTCTTAAGGCTATCAATGGTACTTAAATTACCACCCACCAGCAGGTTACGATTACTTGCCGCGCCTTGCGATAAAATACCCCATTTCACCCCAAGTTCTTTACTAAAGGTGTCTGTCGCGCTCACAATGCGGGCTTCAATCATGACTTGTTTGACGGCGATATCGATTTTACTAATCAAATCACGGATATTGCTGATGGTTTCAGCCGTATCTTTAACAATCAAAGTATTGGTTCTGCTATCGATTGTGACTGTACCTCTGTCTGTTAACAGTGAGGTACTACCGCTCGAACGATCGGATGTTGCTCTGCCTGCTTCAATTAATGTTCGTACATTTTCTGCCTTGGCATAGTTGAGTCGAATATATTCGGTACGCAGTGGGTCTAATACTTTTTTCTGTTGTTGGGCTTTTAACTCATCGGCTTCTTGTTGCGCAAGTTCTGCCGCGGGTGCCACCCAAATTACATTACCATTAACCCGTTTATCCAAATTTTTACTTTTTAGGATAATATCTAAGGCTTGATCCCAAGGCACGTTAATCAGACGCAAGGTAATATTACCACTGACACTGTCACTGGCAACAATATTGGTATTGGTATGTTGTGCCAACACTTCTAAAATCGTCCGCACGCTGACATCTTGAAACTCTAGGGATAAAGGTGTCCCGCTATAAGTACGCTCCTCAAGGGTCGGCTCGCGCAGACGTTTGGGGGGATCGATATTGATATTTAGCTGATTACCTGTTTGAAAGGCTTTATAATCATAATCGCCTGTCATGGCAACACGAATTACGCCATTGCGTCCTTGGTTGGTTGCGATAACATCACGCACCAAGCCATTACCTACGGTCATTTGTTTTTGCAGGCGACTTGGAATGGTGGCGCCTGTCAGACGAATGACTAACTCATCACCCATGCGCTGCACATCTACAGGGATGCTGTCATTCACCAAATTAATGCTAACATTACCGCCGCCGTTCGAGGTACCATTAAAATTAATCGCCGCTAGACCATCATAGTTATATTGTTGAACAACGGCGGCAGCAGGATTTAATAAAGGATTGACTTTGACTACCATGGTATTGGCGGGTGGAGCGACTTTTGGTGTCTGGGTCACGACGGCAACAGGTGGCGGCGTTTGCACGACCACAGGTGGCGGCGTGACAATCACAGGGGCAGGCACAGGTTCAGTCACGACCAAAGCAGGCGCTACTACTGCGGGCTGACTCACAACGACGGGGGTAGTCACCACCGGTGTAACGATTGCTGGATTGGTAGCTACGGTGGTTACTGCAGGGGTGCTTCCCTTCGGCTGCATGGAGACAACGAGGCGATTATTGACGACACGCGTACTATAGGTCGCTTGATTTGACAACTCAATAATCATACGTGTCATACTGTCATTGGTCAGCGTGGTGACATTGTTGACATAGCCTTTGTTATAAGTTTGCATCCGTGATGAAATTTGATTATTCACATTGGGAAAATCCAACACCAGTCGTGTGGGTGAGGCAAGTTCATAAGCCGTCGGCGTCACAGCACTATTAGCAAAGTCGATATTGAGTTCTGTTAGCACAGCACTCGGCGTGGTAACCGAGATATTTCTAATGGTATCAGCTGCAAACACGCTGCTAGATACTAACATCGCACTCATCGCTACCGCTAGCTTAGACGTTGAAGTTCGAAATGGATAGGCATTAAAATTCATTGAGTTATCCCTTTGTTTTATTGACTAACTGCGGCAACAATTGAGTTTGGTTTTTCGACATAGCCGACACGACTGTCTGGTATGATTTCAATTAAATTAATTTGGGTTGGCGTAATCTCTGCAATACGCCCATCATTTTTACCCATATAATTACCCACTTTGACACTGGCAATGCCGCCATCTGGGCGTTGAACAAGACCATATACCTCGCCAGATGATGACACCATCGTACCTTTATAGGTAAGCTCATTCAACTCAAATTGTTCAAGCGGCTCTTTGAGTCGGGTCACATCGGGTCTGACCCCTTGCATTTGCTGTACTTGATTGGCTTGCAACATTAAACTGGGCGGCATAAATGGGCTACGTAGCTGTGAAGCGCTGTAATTAAACTCTTGTACCACTTCAGGTGTCGGTGGTGGCTTTACCGGTTGCGCAGGCTGGTTACGGATGTCCTGCATTTGTTGCTCTGCCAAACCGACACGGTCGGTACAGCCAGATAAGAGGGCTAATAGCGCTAAGCAAATAGTGAGCGGTTTTTTATTTATTGCCATTATTTGCTTCCTTATTGTCAGACCCAGCGGCATTTTTTTGATTATCTTTTTGTGCCTTTTTCAATTCTTCTTCATTTAGCTCTTTTGAACGATAAGTTTTAACGTTCAAAACAAGATTGGTTTCTGGTAGCTTGTCTAGGCTAGGACTAGGGTTGGCAACTTCAAAGTCATGCAGGGTAATAATCCGAGGTAATTTAGCAAGCCCACTAATGAATGACCCAAATTGGTGATAATCTCCTAAAGCGGCAATACGAATTGGCTGCTCAATAAAGAACTCTTGGGACACTTCGGGCTCAACTTTGATATCCTGAAATTTAATATTACTGCCCACACCAACCATATTTATCCCATCCACTAGGTCAGAAATACGGGTGTCTTTGGGTAATTGATTGAGCAGTTCTTTAAAATCAGACTGCATTTTTAATACTTGCGCTTGATATTCTTTTAAATGACGTGCTTTGGATTCTTTTTGGCGATATTGATCGAGCAAGGTTTGCTGCTCGGCTTCCGCAGCGGCAATTTCCTCACGTTTGGTACTAATCGGTAAAAACCAAGTTAAAAAAGCGATAACAGCGACCATAAATAGCAAGACGGTAACCTTAACAGGCACAGGCCAGCTACCATAATTGTTTTGGTCTAGTGATTTAAAGCTCTCGGTAAAGGCTTTAACATCAAACGATTTTTTTGCGGTAATTTGAACGGGTTTTTTGACGAGTTTCGGTCTTTTTAGCGGATTGGTTAATTTCACCGTTATTTCTCCTTACTCGCACTTGCCGCAACGCCACTAGCAGCGGTGGCACTGGCGACATCGGTTTGCTTAACCATGGTTGTTACCACAAAAGTCACGTAATTGGCTTCTGGTAATGTTGCGCTAGTACTGCTAGCGCTGATGTTATCGGCAGCAGGTGCGGGTTTGGGGGCTTGATAAGCCACTGCATTGGGCTGCTGTATACTGACCACAGCCGATTTTTCTAACCACTGCGTCCCATCAAGACTGCGTATAAATGTTGAAATCACATTCGGGTTGTCGGCTTGACCGGTAAAGGTGATGGTATCAGCTTCTCGCTTCATGCTGGTTAAATACATTTGTGCGGGGATAATTCTGGCAATATCGTCCCAAATACGAACAGGAACCGGGCGACGACCTTGCAAGTCTTGAATCACTTTCATACGCGCAATGATATCATCACGCTGCTGCTCAAGGGTTTCAATTTCTTTTAACGCCTTGTCCAAATTAGCATTCTCTTGTTTGATGCGTTCATTAGCAAGCTGCTGGTTTTCTAGGGTATTTTTATAGTAACTCCATGCTGCAAAGGCACCGAGTAGCGATAAAAACAATACCGCAACTACTAAAGTCATAAACTCACGGTTTCTACGTTCACGAAGTTCTTGACGCCAAGGAAGTAAATTAATCTTTGCCATTAATCAAAACTCCGTAACGCCAAGCCACAAGCTGCTATTAAGCTTGGCGCGTCCATAATCAGTAATTCAGTGTTGATATGGTTATTAATCGTCATATTTGAAAATGCATTGGCAATACCTGTGCGAGTACCAAGTTTTTGTTCAACCATGCTTGCTAGACCCGCAATGCTGGCACTACCCCCACCCAACAAAATATAGTCTACTTGGCTATTTTGGCTTGATGAAAAATAAAACTGCAACGAGCGGGTGATTTGCTGCACAATGGCATCTAAAAATGGCATTAATACATCCGTATAGTAATCATCTGGCAATGACAAGGTGCGCTTATTAATCATCGCCTCCTCGAATGTCAAACCATAACGGCTTTGAATACTTTCAGTTAACTGGGCGCCACCAAAAAGCTGTTCACGGCTGTATACAAACTCCCCGTCCTTTGCAATATAAAACGTGGTTTGGCTATGCCCGATATCAATGAGGGCTACATGCTGAGGTTGACCTGGCAAGCTATCGACCATTAATTGAAAGGCACGTTCAACTGCGTAAGCCTCTACATCCACAATTTTAGTATCCAGTCCCGCCAAAGCACCCGCATCGACACGTTGGTCGACGTTTTCAGTGCGAGAGGCAACTAACAATACCTTACACATATCAGGCGTGGCTGAAGGACCTATCACTTCAAAATCTAAATTAACTTCTGATAAAGGATAGGGAATATATTGGTCAGCATCCAGACGGATACGAGATTCTCTTTCAAGCTCTGTAAAATCCGCTTCCATCTCGATAATTTTGCTAATAACCGAAGACCCTGATACGGCTGTCGCGATATGTTTACTAGAAAAGCTTCTACCACGGGATAATCTTGCGAGGGCGTCACTGACCGCGTCAATATCTACAATATTTTTATCCACAACTGCACCGCGGGGTAACGGTTCAATGCCGTAATTTCTTAAGTGAAATAGACCTTGCTGCCGTGTTATTTCAACCATTTTTATCGCAGTGGTGGTGATATCTACCCCAACGACTAGCTTGTTGTTTTTTGTAAATAACCTCACAAGTTTGTTCCTTGTATACTAAGTTCGGTAACGTGATTTTTACTACGCTACAATACTTTAGAAACTTTAGAGATTCAACCTTTAGTTAGGACTAATTTATTAGCTGGTTTAAAACAATATAAAAGCAAAATAGATTTTTCACAGAACTCAAATTTTTTTAGGTATAATGGGGCTTTATTTTGCTTTGAGCTAATGACTTTATGACCCAGTCGACTGCTGCTACCTTTACTTGGATGAAATTTTTACTCAATCTCTTGGTTGCAATTTTAGCGTTTCTTTTTATTTTGGTATTAGCTTTCCCCATCGGTTTTTATGGTATGGCGATGTATATATCACCTAGCCTGCCAAGCTTAGATGACCTTAAAAAAGCCAAGCTGTCAATGCCACTACAAATCTATACCGAGGACAACCAATTAATTGGTCAATACGGTAATGATATGTCTCTGCCAGTGAGTTATGAGCAAATTCCCAAAAATATGGTGAATGCTTTTTTAGCAGCCGAAGATTCGTCATTCTTTCAGCACAGTGGTATCAGTATTAAGGGCATTGGGCGCGCACTGACCGAAGCGGTGAGCGAGGATAGCCAGACAGGTGGGTCAACGATTACCCAGCAGGTTGCCAAAAATTATTTTTTATCCTCTGAACGTACCCTTAATCGTAAATTAACGGAGTTATTTTTAGCCCGTAAAATTGAAGAAAAGCTGTCCAAACAAGACATCATGACCTTATACGTTAATAAAATCTATTTGGGTCAAGGTGCGTATGGGATTAAAGCCGCCGCTAAGCAATATTATAGTAAATCATTAAATAACCTAACCATTGCTGAAATGGCAATGATTGCCGGTCTGCCAAAAGCGCCATCCAAATACAATCCTGTTGCCAACCCTGAGCGCGCGTTAGAGCGGCGCAACTGGATTTTGGGTCAGATGCTTAAAAATGGCGCGATTAGCCAAGCGCAACACGACGAAGCAGTTGCCGCCCCCATCGGACTGCGGCTATACCAAGCAAAGCTTGATAAAAACTTACCGTATTTGGCGGAAATGACCCGTGCCTCATTGGTGGAACAATATGGCGAAGCTGTCATCAATTCGGGCTGGCGTGTGAAGCTTACCATTAATAGTGAAGCACAAGAAATTGCAGAAAACGCCATTAAACGCGGTTTATTTGCGTATGATCGCCGCCACGGTTGGCGTGGCGCCCCTGCTAATACAAAAGATAAAGAAAAACCTGGCAAGCTTGCCAATTTCCCAGTTATCCATTCTTTTTATCCGGTGGAAGTCACCAAAGTCTATCCTGGCAATGGCTTTGATGCGGTCATGAAAGACGGTACTCAGATTAAAGTGCCTTGGTCAAACATGCGCTGGGCGACACTGCACTATCGTAATCCCAACTCAGCATTTATCTCCAACAACATCGTCAATCTGCATGATATTGTGTATGTCACATCAAATGCTGACAACACCAGCTGGAGCTTGGTGCAAATTCCAGCGGTTGAAGGTAGCCTAGTATCGGTCAATCCAGAAACTGGCGCGTTACTTGCGGTCGTTGGTGGCTTTGATTTTAATAAAAGTAAATTTAACCGCGCGATTCAAGGTTATCGCCAGCCAGGCTCAACTATCAAGCCATTAGTCTATACCACTGCCCTAGAAAAAGGCTTTAGCCCAGATACCATGATATCTGATGATCCATTAACCGTCGGCTCATGGAAACCCAAGAACTCAGATGGTCGCAATTTGGGGATGATTCCACTGCGTAAAGGTTTATACCTATCACGCAACCTAGTATCGATTCGGGTACTACGTTCAGCAGGCATCTCTGATACACGTGAGCTACTCAATGAGTTTGGGTTGGAAAAAGAACGCATGCCAAACACGTTGTCATTGGCACTCGGTTCTGGTGAAGCAACCCCTCTACAGATGGTGACGGGCTATTCGACCTTTGCCAACGGTGGTCACCGTATTCAACCTTATTTTATTCAGCAGATTTTTGACTACAGCGGTAAGCTGCAATACCAAGCCAACCCAAAACAAGCCTGTGCGGTATGCTTTAACAATGATTTACAGCAAACCAATGAAGACAACCTAACTACATTCCAAGAACAACGAGCTGCCCTGTTAAGTGGTCAGAGTGGCGACGCTGAAGCGGGCGATAAGGCGACTGAAAAATCGGATTTATTCAATGCAAACCCACTGGCTAAAACCAAAGAACAAGACAATTTAGACAAACAAGATAAGAAAAAACTCAGCAAAGAAGAAGCGGCATTAGAAGCCAGCACTCAGCAAATGCTAGCACGCCAAGCGTCGCTTGAAGCGCAATTATATGATGCAGGTCCCGACACTGATAAGCTAAAACCCATGCCTATTCAGTATATTCCAGCGCAGCAAGCGCCGCGTATTATATCTTCTAACGTGGCATTTCAAATGGCAAATATCTTACGTGATGTCATCCAGCGCGGTACCGCGGTTAAGGCACGGGCGTTAGGTCGCTCAGATGTAGGTGGCAAGACAGGTACTACCAATGATGCCAAAGATGCGTGGTTTGCTGGTATCCACCCTAGAATGGTGACGACAGTTTGGGTCGGTTTTGACCAACCTATTGGTATGGGTAAAAAAGAATTTGGTGGCGTGGCGGCACTACCCATTTGGATGGATTTCACCTCTAAAATGCTCAAAGGTCAACCTGTAGAATGGGTGTCAGTGAATAATCGCGCCAAATCCAAAAAACAAGAGCAGGAAACCATTGAACTTACTGACAATGGGACTAGACGCGTCGATAGCAAGGGCAATGAAATTACCAGTGATGATAGTAAACCCCCGCAAGCGGTTACCCGAAAACGCCCTGAGGAGCAAGCATCCGTGCCGATGCCCACGACGGGTAACAATATCAACTACGCGCAGTTAAATAACAATAAACCACTGAACGAATGAGTCGTTAATAAACCTTAGTTAATAAACCTTAATAGAAAAGCTCGATTAATTATCGAGCTTTTTTATGGTCTTTGATAAGTATTAAGGTGATAAGTAACAAGGTAATAAATACCAAAATTGATTAAACGATTAAAACTCAATCATCCCTTCTCGCAAACTATCAATGGTATCCACCAAATCGCCACGCCATTGGCGAATCATATCGACTGAAATATTGGTACTTGATGGACTTGCCATAACATCAATCACCGGCAATTTGCCATTTTTATTGCTTTCATCACTCTCATTTCCAAGATTTTGTGGCACAGGTTTATAGATAATTTGCTGCCATGCTTTCTCGATATCACCCAAATAATCATTAGCTAATAGTTGCTTTAACCGCATGACTTCAGGTGATACTTGGGTTTTAGCTTCCAACGCATCACTAATTGATTGCAGACTCGGATTTGGCATAGTTAAATTATAATAGCGCGCTACTTCTTGTAAAAATGCCAAATACCCACCGTACAAATGCATGAGCGCGCTCTCTATATGCGCCTCTTGTAACTGACCCTTTGGAGTCTGTTCAGCTTGCTGACAATAAATTCGGCAAAAATACATTTTTTGATTGGTTCTATCTGCTTGATAACGTGCAACACGACCTGCCATATTTTTTCCTTAGAGATTTGATACGGATATTTTGATGAAAAAAAAGGCCAGTTGCAAGCACTGACCTTTTTATGACTGATTAATGATTATTTTGCATCTTGGCTATTAAACTCTTCAGCGAATTGGTCTTCAAATGACATTGACGCAGGTTCCATGGTTTCGGCAAACAAGGTGTCTAACGCTTCTAACTGGTTTTCACCAGACTCTGTCGCGGTTGTTTTACCACCCTCTAGACGCTGTGAATGGTAAGCTAAACCAGTACCTGATGGTACCAAACGACCGACTACCACGTTTTCTTTTAGACCACGTAAGTCATCAATCTTGCCAGTAACCGCTGCTGCCGTCAATACACGCGTTGTCTCTTGGAATGACGCCGCTGAAATAAAGCTTTCAGTTGCCAATGACGCCTTGGTGATACCAAGTAATAAACGGTCAAACTTGACTGGGAATTTGTTTTCTTCGTCGAGTTTTTTGTTCGTGGCTACGATATCCGCGTATTCAGCTTGGTCGCCTTTAAAGTGATTTGAGTCGCCGCCATCGGTAATTTCAACTTTACGTAGCATCTGACGAATAATCACTTCAATATGCTTGTCGTTGATTTTTACCCCTTGTAAGCGGTAAACGTCTTGTACTTCATTGACGATGTAGTTGGCAAGCTCAGTTTCACCTTTTAAGCGTAAAATATCGTGTGGATTTTGTGGACCATCGGCAATCACCTCACCACGCTCAACACGTTCACCCTCAAACACGTTGATTTGACGCCATTTTGGAATCAACTCTTCATGCACTTCGCCATCATCATTGGTGATGATAAAGCGGTTTTTACCTTTGGTGTCTTTACCAAAGCTTACTGTACCACTCATTTCCGCCATAATCGCATGGTCTTTTGGACGACGCGCTTCAAATAAGTCAGCAACACGTGGTAGACCACCGGTAATATCTTTGGTACCTGATGATTCTTGTGGTACACGACCTAAAATCGAACCTGTTGTTACCTCATCGCCTTCACGCACACGAATGATGGTTTGCTGTGGTAAGAAGTACACCACTTCTTTACCCTCTTTGGTATCAAGGATAATCGCAGGACGTAAATCTTTACCCGAGCTTGGGCGGTCTTTGGTTGCCAAGATTTCGTATGAGCTCATACCTGTTGCTTCATCGATTTTCATGGTGGCAGTTAAGCCATCGGTAATTTCGCTAAAGCGTGCGGTACCTGATACCTCGGTAATAATTGGATGGGTATGCGGATCCCATTTACCAATGGTTTGACCTGGGGTAACTTCGGTGCCATCAGCCACTAGAATTGACGAACCATACGGTGCTTTATAGCGCTCACGCTCACGGCCCAATTCATCGGTAATACTAATTTCTGCAGAGCGAGAAACTACCACCAAATGACCGTCGGCATGGCTAACAGATTTCAAGTTTTGGAAGCGAACAGTACCGCCTTTATTAACCTGAATGCTGTTTTCCACAGCGGCGGCACTCGCGGCACCACCCACGTGGAAGGTACGCATGGTTAGCTGGGTACCTGGCTCACCGATTGATTGCGCTGCCATGACACCCACAGACTCACCAATATTGACGCGATGACCACGTGCTAAGTCACGACCATAACATTGTGAACAGACGCCATGTGGCACTTCACAAGTAATCACAGAACGTACCCAAACTTCGTCAATACCATGTTCATCAAGCACTTTTACCCAATGCTCATCAAGCAAGGTACCTAGTGGAATAGCTAGTTCGCCTGTTTTATTTGACACCACATCTTTAGCAGTGACTCGGCCCAGCACACGGTCAGCCAATTGTTCAATGATTTCACCACCCTCAATGTGTGGCTTCATCAAGATACCTTTATCAGTACCACAATCAGGCTGGGTGATAACCAAATCTTGCGCAACGTCAACCAAGCGACGGGTTAAGTAACCTGAGTTTGCGGTTTTTAGTGCCGTATCCGCTAGACCTTTACGCGCACCGTGCGTCGAGATAAAGTACTGTAAAACACTTAAACCTTCACGGAAGTTGGCTTTAATTGGGGTTTCAATAATCGAGCCATCTGGTTTTGCCATCAGACCACGCATACCTGCCAACTGACGAATCTGTGCGGCACTACCACGCGCCCCTGAATCCGACATGATATAAATCGAGTTAAACGATTTTTCTTTTTCCGTTTCGCCTTGGCTGTTGACAACGGTATCTTGTGACAAGTTATCCATCATCGCTTTGGCGATTTGGTCATTGGTACGTGACCAAATATCAATGACTTTGTTATAACGTTCACCCGCGGTCACGAAGCCTTGTTCAAACTGGCTTTCAATCTCACGAACTTCTGCATCCGCCGCTTCGATGATTTTGTTTTTGGTAGGTGGAATGAGCATATCTTCCATACCAATAGATACACCTGACAATGTTGCTTGGGCAAAGCCCAAATACATCAATTGGTCAGCAAACATGACGCTGTCTTTCACGCCCATTTTGCGGTAGCAAGAATTGATAAGGCGAGCGATATTTTTCTTGGTCATCTCTTTGTTGACTTCGTCAAAGCTCATACCTTTTGGGGTGATATTCCAAATCAAACAGCGACCCGCAACGGTGTCAACCATTTTGGTAACGGTATTGCCATTGCCTTCTTCGTCATACGTGGTTTCTTCAATACGTACTTTAATTTTGGCATTGACGCTTAAATCACCGGTACCTAGCGCACGATACACTTCTTTCACGTTTGAGAAAGTCATGTTTTCGCCTTTGGCATTGATATGCGAACGGCTGATGTAGTACAACCCCAATACAACGTCTTGTGATGGCGTGATGATTGGCTCACCATTGGCAGGTGACAAGATGTTGTTGGTTGACATCATCAAGGCACGGGCTTCAAGCTGGGCCTCCAAAGTTAACGGTACGTGTACCGCCATTTGGTCACCATCAAAGTCGGCGTTGAACGCGCTACAAACTAGGGGATGTAGCTGAATCGCTTTACCTTCAATCAGTACAGGCTCAAATGCTTGTAAGCCCAAACGATGGAGGGTCGGTGCACGGTTTAGTAGCACTGGGTGTTCACGAATCACGCTGGCAAGCATATCCCACACGGCCGGTTCTTCACGCTCAACCATTTTCTTAGCGGCTTTGATAGTGGTCGCAATACCATTTTGTAAAAGTTTGGCATAAGTAAAAGGTTTGAACAGCTCAAGCGCCATTTTTTTAGGCAAGCCACATTGGTGTAGACGCAGGTATGGACCCACGGTAATGACCGAACGACCTGAATAGTCAACACGTTTACCAAGAAGGTTTTGACGGAAACGACCTTGTTTACCTTTAATCATGTCAGCTAAAGATTTCAAAGGACGTTTGTTGCTACCTGTAATAGCTCGACCGCGGCGACCGTTGTCAAGCAGCGCATCCACTGACTCTTGTAACATACGTTTTTCGTTACGAACGATGATGTCAGGCGCATTGAGCTCTAACAAGCGTTTTAAACGGTTGTTACGGTTAATGACGCGGCGATATAAATCATTCAAGTCTGAAGTGGCAAAACGACCCCCTTCAAGCGGTACCAATGGACGCAAATCAGGTGGCAATACAGGTAATACGGTCATTACCATCCACTCAGGCTTATTGTTTGAATCACGGAATGACTCAAGCAATTTTAGGCGTTTTGACATTTTTTTAAGCTTGGTTTCTGAGCCCGTGTTAGGAATTTCTTCACGTAACTGGTCGATTTCCAAATCCACGTCAATATCACGCAGCAAGTCTTGAACGGCTTCAGCACCCATTTTTGCAGTGAATTCATCACCAAACTCTTCAAGTGCTTTGAAGTAATCTTCATCATCGAGCAACTGATATTTTTCAAGGGTAGTTAAACCTGCGTCAGTCACTACATAGCTTTCAAAATACAGTACGCGCTCGATATCACGCAAAGTCATATCAAGTAATAGACCGATACGGCTTGGTAATGATTTTAAGAACCAAATATGCGCGACTGGGCTAGCTAGCTCAATGTGACCCATACGCTCGCGGCGTACTTTGGCAGCGGTCACTTCAACGCCACATTTTTCACAGATCACGCCTTGGAATTTACGGCGTTTGTATTTACCACACAAGCATTCGTAGTCTTTAACAGGTCCAAAAATTTTGGCACAAAAAAGACCATCACGTTCTGGTTTGAAAGTACGATAGTTGATGGTTTCAGGCTTTTTAACTTCCCCATGCGACCAAGATTTGATAGTGTCAGGTGAGGCAAGAGAAATTTGAATGCTGTCGAACTCTTGGTTACCAGAGTCGGCAGGGCTTTTCATGATGTCTAATAAGTCTTTCAAACTGCTTCTCCATCGATTAAATTGAAAGTCGCTACAGATTGACTTTCAATTTAAGGTTAATTTTTATTCGTTTGTCATTAAAAAGGTAAACTATTGAGTTTGAGTATGGCGACGTTTAAAGCCGCCATACTCACAATCATGACTTAGTTTTTACTTTTGCTATGATCTTTTAACTCAATATTGATACCCAATGACTTAATCTCTTTGGTCAACACGTTAAACGATTCTGGCATACCAGCTGACATGTTCTGTTCACCATCGACGATGTTTTTGTACATGCGAGTACGACCTTCAACGTCATCGGATTTCACCGTCAACATCTCTTGCAATGTATAAGCAGCACCGTAAGCTTCAAGCGCCCACACTTCCATCTCACCGAAGCGCTGACCACCAAACTGGGCTTTACCACCCAATGGCTGCTGGGTAACCAGTGAGTAAGAACCCGTTGAACGTGCGTGCATTTTGTCGTCAACCAAGTGGTTGAGTTTGAGCATGTACATATAACCTACGGTTACCGGACGATCAAACTGTTGACCGGTACGGCCATCAAACAATACTTGCTGACCTGAGGTTGGCATACCCGCTAATTCTAGCAAGCCTTTGATTTGCTGTTCTTTAGCGCCATCAAATACTGCGGTACCCATTGGTACGCCTGCACGTAGATTTTTTGACATAGTAATGATTTCTTCATCACTGATACTGCCTAAGTCCACTTGTTCGCCGCCAATTTGGTTATAGATTTTGTCTAAGAAATCACGTAACTCAGCAACTGCCGCTTGTTGTTTGATCATCTCGTCAATTTTGATACCCAAACCACGTGCTGCACCACCTAAGTGAGTTTCTAGAATCTGACCGACGTTCATACGCGATGGTACACCGAGTGGGTTTAGTACCACATCCACTGGGTTGCCGTTTTCATCGTATGGCATGTCTTCAATCGGCATGATACGTGATACCACCCCTTTGTTACCATGACGACCTGCCATTTTGTCACCTGGCTGAATACGACGTTTTACTGCCAAGTACACTTTGACGATTTTTTGCACGCCATGCGTTAAGTCATCACCTGCCGTTAATTTACGTTTTTTCTCAGTGAATTTTTCATCGATTTCTTTTTGTTTATCGGTTAAAAAGTCACCAATTTGTGATAAACGCTCTGCGGTATCTTCTTGGGTTGGCTGAATATCAAGCAATGTCTCAAGTGACATGTCTTGCATTGAGTCTTCACTCAACACCGTACCTGATTTTAAACCCGCGCCACCACTGACAGTTTGACCGTCAAGCAATGAGATAATGCGACCGCGTGCCGCGTTTTCAAAGATACGCAATTCTTCTTTTAAGTCTTTACGATAGCTATCAAGCTGTGCTTTTTCGATAGCTTGCGCACGGCTGTCTTTTTCTACACCATCACGGGTAAAGACTTGTACGTCAATAACCGTACCTTTGGTTGAAGAAGGCACCCTTAACGAGGTATCTTTAACGTCCGCGGCTTTTTCGCCAAAAATTGCACGAAGTAGTTTTTCTTCAGGGGTGAGCTGAGTTTCACCTTTTGGTGTCACTTTACCTACTAAGATATCGCCACCTTGTACTTCAGCACCAATATAGACAATACCTGCTTCATCCAAATTAGCTAGGGCGGCTTCACCCACGTTTGGAATATCGCCAGTGATTTCTTCCGTACCCAATTTGGTATCACGCGCCACACAGGTCAATTCTTGGATATGAATGGTAGTAAAACGATCTTCTTTAACCACACGCTCAGATAACAAAATCGAGTCTTCGAAGTTGTAACCGTTCCAAGGCATGAACGCCACACGCATGTTTTGACCCAATGCCAACTCACCCAAATCGGTTGATGGACCATCTGCCAAGATATCCCCGCGCGCAATGACATCACCTTGGTTCACGATAATGCGTTGGTTAATACAGGTATTTTGGTTTGAACGGGTGTATTTGATTAAGTTGTAGATATCAATGCCCGCTTCGCCCGCTTGCATTTCATCTTCATTCACTTTTACAACGACACGACTCGCATCTACGTCCATAATGACACCGCCACGTTTGGCAGTCACACACACACCTGAGTCACGGGCAACGTGACGTTCCATACCTGTACCAACCAGTGGTTTGTCAGAACGTAAAGTGGGTACCGCTTGACGCTGCATGTTTGAACCCATCAAAGCACGGTTGGCATCGTCATGTTCCAAGAATGGAATCAAACTTGCTGCCACAGACACAACCTGACGCGGTGATACGTCCATGTGGGTCACTTTCTCTGGTGCCATACGTACAAATTCACCATAGTTACGCACAGAGACATAATCTTCTGTCAATTGACCGCTTTCATCAATCGGCGAATCCGCTTGTGCAATCACAGTACCTACTTCTTCAATCGCTGATAAATACTCGATTTCATCCGTCACTTTACCGTCGACTACTTTACGATACGGTGTTTCTAGGAAACCAAATTCATTGGTTTTAGCATAGACGGCCAGTGAGTTGATTAGACCGATGTTTGGACCCTCAGGGGTTTCAATCGGACACACACGACCATAATGGGTTTGGTGTACGTCACGGACTTCAAAGCCTGCACGCTCACGTGTTAAACCACCTGGACCTAATGCAGAAACACGACGCTTATGGGTGATTTCTGACAGTGGGTTGTTTTGGTCCATAAACTGTGACAATTGTGATGAACCAAAGAACTCTTTAATGGCGGCTGCCACAGGTTTTGAGTTGATTAAATCTTGTGGCGATAAGTTATCTGTTTCAGCTGAGCTTAAACGCTCTTTAACCGCACGTTCAACACGGACTAGACCCACGCGAAATTGATTTTCTGTCATCTCACCGACTGAACGGACACGGCGGTTACCTAAATGGTCAATATCGTCCACCACCCCACGACCATCACGAATTTCAATCAACATTTTTAATACGTCAATAATATCGTCGTTGGTCAATACACTGCGTTCACGCTGCACATCAGGGTCATTGGTCGGCTCATAGACACGGCCCAAACGACGGTTGAACTTCATGCGACCGACGTTTGATAAGTCATAGCGGTCTGCGTTAAAAAACATCGATTCAAACAGTTTTTCAGCCGTATCGAGTGTTGGTGGCTCACCTGGACGCATCACTTTGTAGATTTCAATCAACGCTTCTTCACGGCTCATCGCGGTATCCGCGCGCAGTGTATCGGCGATATATGAACCATGATCGATATCGTTAGTGAATAAAATATCAAATTCTTTAATACCGTTATTGCTGATTTTGACCAAGGTTTCGTGATCGACCAATTGGTTAGCGCGTGCAATGACTTCATCATCCACGACAATATCTTGTGCCAAAATACGTTCATACAGGTATTCATCAGGCACAGGTAATTTAGTCATACCAGCTTGTTCGATTTTACGAATCGCGCGCGCGTTGATACGTTTGCCCTGTTCGACAATTACTTCACCATCCGGTGAAACGATTTCAAACTGCGCCATTTCACCGCGTAAACGGTCAGTGACAAGATCAATTTCAAATTGCTCATCACCTTTATAGACGTGGGTTTTTTCATAAAACGCATCTAAAATTTGTTGCGTATTCATCCCAATGGCATGCAAAATCACCGTTGCCAATAATTTACGGCGGCGGTCAATACGAGCAAACACCAAGTCTTTGGCATCAAATTCAAAGTCTAACCATGAACCACGGTAAGGAATAATACGGGCGTTATATAGCACTTTACCACTTGAATGTGATTTGCCTTTGTCATGGTCAAAGAATACGCCTGGTGAACGGTGTAATTGCGATACGATGACACGCTCAGTACCATTAATCACAAAAGTACCGTTTTCGGTCATCAATGGGATTTCACCCATATAGACGCTTTGCTCACGGATATCTTTAACTGCCGCTTTAGCATCTTTGTCTTTAACATCTTTGTCTTTGATGACCAAACGGATTTTGACACGTAATGGCGCTGCATAGGTTGAACCACGTAAAATACATTCGCGCACATCAAACTCTGGTGTACCTAGATAGTATTCAACAAATTGTAGCTCGGCATTGCCAGTATGGCTTTCAATAGGGAAAATAGAATTGAAAGCGGCTTGTAAACCAATGTTTTCCCGACCTTTTGGCTTTTTATTTTCTTGCAAAAATTGCTCATACGAGTCAACTTGGATGGCCAATAAGTATGGCACATCCATGACGGTGGGCAACTTTGCAAAACTTTTACGAATGCGTTTTTTTTCAGTATACGAGTATGCCATTAAAAGTCCTTAAACATTCAAAGCGTTAATGCCTACCCATCTATCAATACTTCAGTGCACTGATACGGCTATGCACTAAGCCACAAATCACCACATTTCCTGTTAGGAAATTAAGTTTTTTGCGCATTTATTAACGATGGAATCTATTTTTAAAAGATTTGATGACCCAATTCTTACAGTCTTAAGTCACCAACTTACATCCAATTTCCTAACGGAAATCTTAAAACCTTGCTCAATCAGCGGATAAGTTAATCATCACAGGATGGATAACCTAATCGACGCTATAATATAAAATCGAATAAACAAAAACTGTAGAGACGACAAAAAGCCAAACACCTTTGGGGTATTTAGCTCAAGTTTTTTTTACGCATTACCAGACTTTCTAACTTGCATGGAACAATTCTGTCCTTGGTGCGTGTGCCATCTTATGTTCAATCAGACACGAAAGGTCAAGAGAATGATTATAATAAAAAAAAGCTATTATTGCAAGCGCAATAATAGCTTTTTGAAGTTTAGAAAACTTAAGTGCGAGAATTATTTCAATTCTACTGATGCGCCTGCTTCTTCTAATTTTTTCTTCAATTCTTCAGCTTCAGCTTTCGCTACACCTTCTTTAACTGTTTGTGGTGCGCCTTCAACTAGGTCTTTAGCTTCTTTTAAGCCCAAGCCAGTGATTTCGCGAACTGCTTTAATAACAGCTACTTTCTTGTCGCCAGCGCCAGTTAATACGACGTTGAAGTCGTCTTTTTCTTCTGCTGCAGGTGCATCACCAGCTGCTGCAGGTGCTGCTGCTAGTGCAGCGGCTGATACGCCAAATTTTTCTTCCATTGCAGAGATAAGATCTACAATTTCCATTACTGATTTTTCAGCGATTGCATCAAGAATTTCTTGGTTAGTTAATGCCATGATGTGTATTCCTAAATAAGTGAATTTTGTTTAAAAAATGCTAAGCATAGCTAAGTTTGCTTAAATAAATTAAGCGGCTTCGCCTTCGCCTTGCATTTTGTCGCGTAATGCTGCCAAAGTACGAACAAATTTGCCTGCAGCGGCTTCTTTCATCGTACCCATTAAGCGCGCAATCGCTTCGTCGTAAGTTGGTAAGCTTGCTAAACGATCGATATCTTTAGCAGCGATAAACTCGCCTTCAAAAGCTGCACCTTTAATTTCAAACTTATCGTTTGTTTTAGCAAATTCTTTGAACAAACGTGCCGCAGCACCTGGATGTTCAGTTGAGAATGCGATAAGTGTTGGACCTACAAATACGTCATTTAACACAGTGTAGTTAGTGTCTTCTAAAGCACGACGTAATAAAGTATTACGCACGATACGCATATCAACACCCGCTGCACGAGCTTCTTTACGCAGTTGGGTCATTTTACCTACTGTCACGCCACGAGCATCGGCAACAACAGCAGAAAGGGCACCTTTGGCAGATTCACTTACTTCAGCAACAATCGCTTGTTTGTCTTGAAGATTTAATGCCATGGGTTGTCTCCATATTATCAGTTACCTAGTTATGATTAACTTGGGGCACCAATAAACCTAGTTAATATAATAAGTTAAAGTACAACTTATTATCACTCCGATACGGTGGCAGTCAATGATAAATTAAACTGCCATCCCGTCTGCGTAGGCTGTGAAAAACTTTCACAATTAAACTATTTATGATTTAATGATGATTAAACCAATAGAACCTACGGTCTTAGACAGCACAACCCGTTTGTGCTGAACTAAATTTAAAATATGTTAAAAATCTACCATTAAGCGTGATAGCTTAGGCATTACGATAAGGAACTGCATCTAAGTTGATGCCAGGACCCATCGTGCTTGATAAGGTGATTTTTTTGATATAAATACCTTTTGAGGTCGCAGGTTTTGCTTTTTTCAAATCAGCGATTAATGCAGACGCATTTTGCTCGATTTGTTCAGCGCTAAAGCCTACTTGACCAATCGTGGTATGGATAATACCCGCTTTATCAACACGGTAAGTTGCCTGACCGGCTTTGGTGTTTTTAACCGCTTCAGCAACGTTAGGGGTAACTGTACCTACTTTAGGGTTTGGCATTAAACCACGTGGACCTAAAATTGTACCTAATTGACCGACAACGCGCATTGCATCAGGCGACGCAATCACAACATCAAAGTCCATGTTGCCCGCTTTGATGCTTTCTGCTAGGTCTTCAAAACCTACGATATCAGCACCCGCTTCTTTTGCGGCATCCGCTGCTGCACCTTGGGCAAATACGGCAACGCGTTTGGTTTTACCAGTACCTGCAGGTAGGTTGGTAGCACCACGAACCACTTGGTCAGATTTACGTGGGTCAACGCCTAGATTGATAGCAATATCGATTGACTCTTTGAATTTTGCAGGTGGTAATTTATTTAGGATTTCCACCGCTTCAGTCAATGTGTATTGTTTGTTCGCATCATAGCTTTCAGCGATTGCTTTTTGACGTTTAGTTAATTTAGCCATTTACACGCCCTCCACGTCAATACCCATTGAGCGAGCAGTACCCGCCAATGTGCGAACCGCAGCTTCTAAGTCAGCAGCAGTTAAGTCAGCATTTTTAGTGTTAGCAATTTCTTCTAACTGTGCACGGTCAACTTTACCTACTTTAGTTTTGTTCGGTACGCCTGAACCTTTAGCAGCACCTGCAGCTTTGCGAATTAAAAACGCTGCTGGTGGTGACTTCATAATAAAGGTGAACGATTTATCGTTGTAAACAGTGATTTCAACGGGAACAGGTAGACCTGGTTCCATGCTAGAAGTAGCTGCGTTGAACTCTTTACAGAATGCCATGATGTTCACACCTTTTTGACCCAATGCTGGACCGATAGGTGGTGATGGATTAGCTTTACCAGCTGGCACTTGTAGTTTGATGTAACCATCAATCTTTTTAGCCATGATAGACTCCTGTTATGGGTAATAGCGCTAGACTCCCATTCATCGAATGGCTATCTGGCTCCCCGGGTGATATTGTCAATCTTGCAGACAACAGAAAAAATAAAGTGCCATATTATAAGCGAATTTTTACTTAGGTAAAGCAAAAATTGCTAAATTTGGCACTTAGTTACAATTTTAGGGTCAAAAAACCCTGAAAAAGCAAACCTATCAGAAATTAGTTAATTTTTTCTACTTGCTTAAATTCTAGCTCAACCGGTGTTGGACGGTTAAAGACATTGACGGTTAACTGTAAGCGTGATTTTTCGTAATCCACTTTTTCCACCAAGCCTCTAAACTCGGTAAACGGACCATCGATGACCAACACTTCTTCACCTGGCTCAAATAAGGTTTTTGGACGTGGTTTATTTTCGTTGGTATTTAAACGATTTAAAATAGTATCGGCTTCTTTTGGGGTAATCGGCGCAGGATTTTCTGGCGTACCGCCAATAAAACCCATCACACGTGGACAGTCTTTAACTAAGTGCCATGTGTTGTCGTTCATATCCATTTCAATCAATACATAACCTGGGAAGAATTTACGCTCAGATTTGCGTTTTTTGCCATCCCGCATTTCGATAACTTCTTCGGTTGGGACAAGTACTTGACCAAACGATTCTTTGTATTCGCTGCGATTGATACGTTCAATCAATGAACGCTGCACTTGTTTTTCAAAGCCTGAAAATGCTTGTACGATATACCAACGCATGGATAATCTTCCTCTAATTCATTGCTAAACACATCGCCTACTATACCAAATATGAGCAATGCAGGTAAAATATTGATATTGCTAGATAGATAAAAACCCACAGATGTGGGTCAAATATAAGGGTTTGGCTAAATTTTTGCTATTGACCAATGACGTATTGAATCAACTGGCTAAATACGGTATCTAATAACCACACAATAAAGGCTAATATCCCAGCCACTACCGCAACTTGCCAAGTGTATTCAAGGGTTTCTTGTTTGGTCGGCCAAGTCACACGGCGTAATTCAACGCGAGAATCTTGCAACAGTGTCTTAAAAGCACTGCCTTGGTTGGTCAATGCCAGTGCCAATAATGCAGCAATGATTAGTCCAGCAATAACAGCTACGCGCGTCCATAAACTGCTAGCGGGTTGCCAATATGCGGGTAAATATTGATTAACTAAAGTTGCGCTGATTAATGCGACAAAAGCAAAAATCCACAGGGCAAAATCTTTAGGGGAGTGTCGTTTGGCAATCTCAATAGCAGCAGGTTCGTGGACAACCACTTTTTCACCAGACATCCTTTTGCCATTGAGCTCTGCTAGTTTGTTCTCTAGCATTTGTTTCATAAGGCTGCCCTGTCTATCATTAAAACGTATTTTATTATTAGAATACAGCGTACACGCTTACCTAACTAAAATGTGGCAGGCGATGAGGGACTCGAACCCCCAACATTCGGTTTTGGAGACCGACGCTCTACCAATTGAACTAATCGCCTATGTTGAGTTTGAGTATTATAGCGAGTTTTTTTTTGAATGCAACACTTTCTACAGTTTTTTGCGATTTTAATCTTAACGTAGCACCGCTAAGATTTTGCGGCGTAAAAGCGCAGCATCCGGCATAGCTTCCCCATCGATTCGTAATATCGAAATGCCTGCGCTCAACAGCGCTTTGTCTTTTTTTTCATCTTGCTGCTGACGGCGGCGAGTGTTGTGCGTCCAGTCGTCTAATTCAATTGCCAATAGTACGGTTTGCTTGTCTTGATCGACCAGCACATAGTCAACACTCATACGGCAAATACGATTAAACCAAAAGCCTTGGTCAGTATCGTCATCGTCATTGGGCATGATAATACGCGATAGCTGTACTTGCCCAAAAATAATCAGCTCAGGCACGGCTTGCTGCAAGCGATTAAAAAATATCACTTCGGTCGGCGTCATGATTGGCATCGGCTCAAACGGCCATACCGCTAATTCATCTCCGCGAACCGGCTTAATAACCTCTTCACGGCTACTACCACTACTGCGAAATGCAAACACTAACAGGATAAACAACACAAACGCTAACACTAAAAAAATTGTCACACTAACCACACACTTTTATTAACAGGATAACTACCACAAGGCAGCATTATTCCTGTATTGGGTGATTTTCACAAGCGCGTAAATAAATAATACGACACAAAATGTCGCATTATTTGGATGGTTTGGCATTAATTGGATAGTTTGGCTTTAAAAGGTCAAATAGGCTTACCAGTAAAGCACCCAGCCACTATTGACATCCACACGGCTATCGTTATTAAGCTTGTCTTTGAGCGCCAAGGCAGCGACTTTGCCTTTTTCTGGACCTACGACGATACGTACCCCTTTACTCGTTTGGGTGGTTTTGACTTTATAGCCTGCCGCTTGTAATTTTTGGGTGATTTCACTGGCTTTTTTTTGGTCGGTTGCCAATGCAACTTGTACCCCAAACGTACCTTTAACATCGGTTTCTTTTACCGTTTGACGCGCCTGCCTTAAATTGTCTTGTGCCGCTTGGAATGCTTGTTTTTTCTGGGCTTGTTGCTGAGCTTCTAATTTTTTTTGGGCGATTTCTTGTTGACGTTTTTGCTCTTTTAACTGGGCTTCTTGTTTTTTACGGGCGACTTCTTGCTGCTGCTGCAGTAGCGCCTGTTGCTTTTTTTGTTCAGCTTCTTGCTTTTTGCGAGCAATCTCATTTTGACGTTGTTGCTCTCGCGCTTGAGTTTGTTGGGTAATACGGTTGACTTGTGCCGCAGTCGGGATGGTGATAGTTTGCCCGACACGTAAGCTGCTGGTGGTATTAAGATTATTGACGCTTGCCAATACGTCGACTGGCACATTGTAGCGACGTGACAGCCCTATCAATCCCTCGCCTACCTTGACTTGATAGGTGCCAGGATTGTTAGGGATGGTTTTTGCCACGGGCTGCGGCTGTGCGACGACGGGTGCTGTCACTGTGGGCTTTGGCGTAGCTACGATTTGCGTGGTGCTTTGGGTTTTCGCAGCGCTTTGGGTCTGTGCGGTATTTTGTACGCTATTGGGTACTGCAGCTTGCTTTTGTGGTGGCGCTGCGACCGTGTCAACGGGTCGGGGCTTTACCACAGGTTGGGTAATCGCGGTCACTGAGCTGGCAATCACCGAATTGGTATTGGCGGCATTTTTGTTGGCATACAGTTGATTTTCAGCACGGCTACGCGCTAAAGCTTCGGCTTCAATCCGCTGTTGCTCGGTCATGTATTGCTGGGCTTGTTGTTCTTGCGCAGCGACCCGTTGCTCCCGTTCTTTTTGTTTTTGTGCCAGTAAATTTTTTTCGGTTGCGACATCCGCAGTGAGTGGCTCGTTGCTGATTGCAGATTGGTTATCTGTCGTGGGTTTAGCGATAACTTGTTGGCTATTGGCTGCAGGTTTGGCAGGCGCGTTCAAGACTTGGTGCATAGTGGCATATAACAACACGCTACCGCCTAACAATACCGTTGTACCCAATAATGCTTGCTTAGAAAATTTCATGCCAATTACCCTAGTTTATGTGTCTTGATAAATGATTTTTTCAACCTATAAAAATCAACGAATTTTGACTAATCATAGCAAAATTCGCGTTAGCAGTTTTCACCATTGTTGAGATATTAACTGAAAATTTTGAAAAGTAAAATCATTTGACACACAAATTCGTTATTCATTGAGTGATTGGCTGGTCAGTACACCGCTGATGGTATAAAAAGAACCACATACCAAAATTAGGTCATTGGCTTGGCTGTGGTCAATCACCGATTGGGTTGCCAAATTCAAATCCTCAAAAATAGACACAGAATTAAAATAGCGTGGTAACAGCTCAGTTAAGCGCTCTTGGCTACTGGCTCTAGGGTGAGATATAACGCCGCTATGAACACTGTTAATCGGCATCACCGTCTGGGAGAACTGCTGTAGATGGGCGAGCACCGGCTCGATGTCTTTATCAGCGAGCATGGATATCACCAAATGCAATTCGGCGGTTGGATGCTGGCGTTGGTAGGCATGCACATACGGCGTCAACTGCTTGAGCAAAAATTGCATCCCATGCTCATTGTGGGCAACGTCAAACACCCACTGGCGAGCTGACATGCGTCTGCTGTCAAAACGCCCTGCCAATTTTACCTTCGGTAACGCAGCTTGGATGTGGTCTTGGGTTATGGTTAATGGGCTGGCTAAAAGGGCAGTGATAGCCGTTGCGGTATTGTGCAAAGACAAATTGGGGATAGGCAACGATAAAGTCACCGCGCTATTGCTATATTGCCATGTCGCTGCCGCCTCAGCATGGCGGTAACCATAATCTTTGCCATACTGTAGCAAATGGGCATGGTGCTGTGCAATCAAAGGCACAATGGTTGATGGCATATCGGCTTCGCCATACACCAATGTGAGGTTATCACGCAAAATACCGGCTTTTTCTACGGCTATTTTTTCACGGGTATCGCCAAGCCATTCGACATGGTCGATACCCACATTGGTAATCACCGCAAGGTTTGGCTCGATGACATTGACGACATCGAGGCGGCCGCCTAACCCCACTTCCAATACCCAGACATCACAGTGGTTTTGGGCAAAAATCAAAAACGCGGCAAGCGTCGTCATTTCAAAAAATGACAGCGTCAACCCACAATCCACTCTCGCCTGCTCGATTTTGGCAAACGCATCAATCAGGGTTTGGTCATCGACCATTTCTCCGTTAATTCTGACACGCTCGTTAAACACCAGTAAATGCGGCGATTGATACAAAGCGGTTTTATAGCCTGCTTGTTGGCAGATCTCGGCAATAGTGGCGGTGGTTGAGCCTTTGCCATTGGTGCCTGCCACAGTAAACACGAAAGCATCGGTTTGCTTTATACCCAATGCTTGAAATACCGGTATCACCCGCTCAAGCCCCATATCAATCGCGGACACATGGATGCCTTGCATATAGTCTAGCCACTCGGTTAACGAGCTTGAAACGCTAGGCGGCAATGGGGATGGTGAGAGTGTGGCGGGTAAGCTTGAATGTTGCATGGATAAAACCGTGATAATAATGAATTAGTGAGCCTGACGAAAATAGGTCATTTTTTTAAGTAAGCGATGAATTGTTTCTTTCATTTGTAAACGATGGACGACCTGATCGACCACACCATGCTCTACCAAAAACTCAGCGCGCTGGAAGGGCTCGCCCAGCACCTCGCGAACGGTTTGTTCAATCACCCGTTTGCCGGCAAAACCAATCATGGCTTTGGGCTCTGCCAAATGGATATCGCCTAACATCGCAAGTGATGCCGTCACACCGCCATACACAGGATTGGTCAGTACCACAATATAAGGAATATTGGAGTGTTTGAGTTTCTCAATCGCTGCGGCAGTACGCGCCATCTGCATGAGTGATAACAAGCCCTCTTGCATACGGGCGCCACCCGATGCGGCAAAACACACCAGCGGGATTTGTTCTTTGAGCGCCGTCTCGGCAGCGAGCACGAATCGATCGCCTACCACAGAGCCCATGGAGCCACCCATAAAAGCAAAATCAAACGCACAAGCCACTACGGGTAGCCGCTGAAGTTTGCCTTTCATGACGATAAGCGCTTCGGTTTCGCCCGTCTTGGCTTGCGCTTCGCTCATCCGTGTTGGGTAAGGTTTGCTATCGACAAAGTGTAATGGATTGCCTGCTTGGTACTGCTGCCCTAGCTCGTCATCAACTTGGTCAAAAAACCAGTTCAGACGTGTGCGTGCGGTCATGCTAAGATGTTCATCACACGATGGGCAGACATAATTATTAAAAATCAGCGCTGTATTGGTGATGATTGAGTTACAGTTGGGACATTGAGTCGATGGTTCGGTCTCAACCGCCGTCAGTATTTGCTTGGCACGGGGTTTGATGGTGGGTAATGGGCGTTTTAACCAAGTTTCTTCCAGTGTCTGTCCCATCGTTTGAGGCTTCATATCAGTGCTCATAATAAATCCCTATTAACAGTGCAATTTAAGAGTGCCATTGAATAGTAGTTGTTTGAGTGTACAGGTATAAACTCATTTTATAATGCGTATGCTAACTGATTTTAGCAATAAATGAAATGATTAACCTCAAATACCTCAAACCATTCTATCACTCAAGACTGTCAATCGCTTCTCTTAGCTCATCCATTTTATCTAAGATGGCTTTTTTGGCATGGGCGATTTTTTGTTGATCGTTGCCCACATCCGCAAAGTTTTTCACCAGTTCACTACCGACAATCACGCCATCCGCATATTGTCCGACTGCTTTTGCCGATGCGCCATCACGAATACCAAAACCGACACACACAGGCAAAGCAGTTTGTGCTTTAATCGTTTGCACGTGTTCGCCCACATCTTGGGCATCCAATGCTTTTGAGCCTGTCACGCCTTTGACCGATACATAATAGATAAAACCACCGCCATGTTTTAGCACTTGCTCACGGCGTTCTGGCAAGGTGGTTGGCGCAAGTAAAAAGATTTCGTTCATCGCGGAATTAGCGAGTTTTTGGGTAAAATCGCCCGCTTCTTGTGGCGGTAAATCGACCATTAAAACACCGTCAATCCCGGCATCTTGACAAAGGCTGATAAACTTGTCATAACCGATGATTTCAATCGGATTTAGATAGCCCATGACTAACACTGGCGTGGTGGTGTTGGTTTTACGAAACGCTTTTACCATCTCAATCGCTTGGCGGGTACTGGTGCCACCTGCCAATGCTCGCTCGCCTGCTAGCGCAATGGTCTCACCGTCTGCCATGGGGTCGGAAAATGGCAAGCCAACTTCGATGATGTCTGCGCCGTGGTCAACGAGTTCATGCAGTAAGCTGACGGTAACACTTGGGTTTGGGTCGCCTGCCATCACATAAGGAATTAAAGCTTTTTTGTTTTGCGCTCGCAATGTGTTAAAGGTGGTTTCAATTCGGGTCATAGGTTTTCCTAATATTAGCGTAAATTTATTGGGAAGTTTAAATAGCTTCCCATTTCATTAAAATCTCAGCTTTCGGCTTATAGAATATTTTCAAAGGATTGTCTTTTGAGATTTGCTGTTTATTGTTTATCTGTTTATAAGTGCCACTATTGATTCTCACTTTATATTGATATTTGCACTTTTGTATATGACTATCGCAAGAGTTTGGATTTTCTTTATCATCAAAAAACAAATAATACTGTTTCGTCCCACGATAGTCTTTGATTTGGGTTGTGTATTCATCAGCCATCGCTGTTTTGGTGGGCTCAAAAACAGCATAAAAGCTTTGTTTAAATTCAAATGAACCAAGAAATAATATAATTGCCAAAAATATGATGACTAGAATGCCACTTCTAATATCGGCTAAAACACTATCATTCCCTTGTCGCATTTTTTGAAATATAAAATAGGTAGCTACTATTATTGAAAGAAAAACCATACTAGAACTAAGTTGGTATAAAATCTCCCAAATGCCTTCGTGAGAATTGGCATAAATACCGATGAGAAAGTAAAAAGCAAAAGCCATGTACAAATAATAAATTATTTTGTAGCTATTAGTTGGCAATTGCATTTCAGTATTATTTATCATCATCCACATTAATTCGTTAAACTTTATCTCTCACAACCCTAAATTTAAAACATAGTGAATTTAAGCCATTCCAATTAGGCAGATTATCAATCAAATCTCAATCCCATCCCGTTTCATGACCGTGTGCAAATCCTTATCCCCACGACCCGACAGATTGACAATAATCGACTGGTCTTTTGACATGGTTTTGGCAAGTTTCAACGCATATGCAATGGCATGCGAGCTTTCTAGTGCAGGAATAATGCCTTCTTTTTGGGTACATTCACGAAATCCCACCATCGCTTCTTCATCGGTACAAGGTACATACTGCACACGGTCGATATCTTTTAAGAAACTATGTTCAGGACCCACGCCAGGATAATCAAGCCCTGCTGAAATCGAATGGGTACCCAAAATCTGCCCATCATCATCCGCCATCAAATACGTGCGGTTGCCATGTAATACGCCCACTCGACCGACGGTAAGTGGTGCAGCATGGTTGCCTGTCTCGACTCCATCGCCGCCGGCTTCGATACCATACATTTTGACGTCTTTATCATTTAAAAAGTCATAAAACAATCCGATGGCATTACTACCGCCACCGACACAAGCGACTAACGCATCGGGCAGTTTGCCTGTTTTTTGGTAGTGTTGTAGTTTGGCTTCTTTGCCGATAATGGCTTGAAAGTCACGCACCAGCATGGGGTATGGGTGCGGACCTGCGACAGTGCCAATGACATAATAAGTGCTATCGACATTGGTGACCCAGTCACGCATGGCTTCGTTCATGGCGTCTTTGAGCGTGCGAGTACCCGAGGTGACAGGTACCACTGTCGCGCCAAGCAAACGCATACGATACACGTTCATGGCTTGGCGTTCGACATCATCTGCGCCCATATACACCACGCACTCTAAGCCCAGACGCGCCGCGATGGTGGCAGTTGCTACGCCATGTTGCCCTGCGCCTGTCTCGGCAATGATGCGTTTTTTGCCGACCATTTTGGCAAGCAAGGCTTGACCGATGGTGTTATTGACTTTGTGAGCGCCTGTGTGGTTTAAGTCTTCACGTTTAAGATAAATCTGCGCGCCACCGATATCATCACTTAGGCGCTTGGCATGATAAAGTGGCGTTGGTCTGCCAACATAATTGACCAAGTCGTCTTGAAAAGCTTTCCAAAATTCGGGGTCAGCTTTGGCAGTGTTATAGATATGCTCAAGTTGTTCCAGTGCCGCCATCAGGGTTTCAGAGACAAAGCGTCCCCCATGAATGCCAAAATGTCCGCTGGCATCTGGGTATTGATTGAAGTCTTTTACTTCAGTTGGGTTTTGAATGTTCATTGTTGTTCCTTTAATTTAATATTGCAATCTATAACTAAGATTAATGTTTAAGATTCGAGTTTCGGTTTGGATTCGTTACATAGTTGTAAACCACTAATTTCTTCAAAACAACGACCATTATCCCAACGTACATCAACACAATCTATATCATTAACAGAGAAAGGTGGTTCAACTATAGTTCCAACGCCCTCACCTCTGCCCCAACTATCAAAATCATTTTGTTTCCAAGTCTGAGGGTTTTTAATGACTTTATCGCCAACTTTAAACATTACAAATCCTTCATGACTTTTAAACCTGCAAAGGTCTGTGCGGTTGGCATGACTTCGATACGGTTGATATTGACGTGTTTGGGCTGTTCAATCAGCCATGCCACCATATTGGCGATATCTTGTGGGGTGACATATTGCACGCTGTCATAAACTTGGCCGGCTTTGGCATCATCGCCATGAAAACGAATATTGCTAAACTCTGTGCCGCCACATAGTCCTGGCTCGATATTACTGACACGGATATTTTTGCCGACCAAATCGGCACGCAAGTTTAGGCTAAACTGGGTCACAAAAGCTTTGGTCGCGCCATACACATTACCACCAAAATACGGATAATTGCCTGCGGTTGAGCTTAAATTAATAATGTAGCCGTCGTTGTTGGCGACCATGAGAGGTAAAATTTCATGGGTTAAATGAATCAAGCCAAGAATATTGGTATTGACCATTTGTTGCCAATCGGCAAAGTCTGTTTTATCCGCGGGTTCAAGTCCGAGTGCCAATCCTGCGTTATTGACCAGTACGTCGATGTTGGTAAGCAAATCATTTGGCAAAGTTTGTAGCGCGGTTTTGGTGGCGGGCAAGTCCGATACGTCAAAGTTTAGCGGGATAAAGTTATCGCCCAGTTGGCTCTTTAGTTCATCCAATTTTTCTTGGCGTCTACCAGTGCCGATGACGGTATGACCTTTTGAGATGAGTAACTCGGCAATCGCTTTGCCAAACCCTGCGGTTACGCCTGTGACCAAGATATTCATTGTATCCCCTATCATTTTTTATGTTCTATTATACTAGTACGTTAGTATATAGAATTTTATTAATTTTGCAATGTTAATGTTTGACTTACTTAAAATGTTACCAACGACTATCGTTCTCACAGACATCACCATCTTTATCACCATCCATTTTAGTATCAGGGCAATTTTGTGAAAACCATTCAGCTTCTTCACGTGAATTCATTTGGCTACAATGTTGCCTACCATCACATTTGAAATTTGTATTATTAACCGATTTTTGTTGCTCTATATTAGAAAGTGTTTGCTTAGATACTTGCGAATTAGTATATTCTGAACGATTTGACAAATTCTGATAGCCGTAATAGATAAGGCAAGCAATGGCTAAAAGACCAAATAGAGAACTAAATAAACCTTTTGGCTTATTATTTGGTAATTTTGATTGTCTATGGCTATGGGATTTTTTTGGGAAAGACATATTACTATCTTTACGTTGAGAAATATTGTCATCTCGCTCTAATTCTAAGTAAAGGTTTCCTTTTTGAGCATTTGTCGAAACATTATCATTTAGTTGATCTTTATATCTTGCTCTAGTCACCTGTAACCCTTTTGGCGTATTTTCAACTTGAAAAACGACATCATCACCAACTTTTGGACGAAGTGAATTAGGCGGAAAAGCCGAAATATGCACAAATACATCTTTGTCCAAATCATCAGATTTTACAAAGCCAAAACCTTTGTCATCGTGCCAGCGTACAATTTTACCAATACTCATTTAATTCCTCACTTTAGCTAAAAAACCTGTCATTTTCTCCAAACTTTTCACCCCTTTTGCTGACTCAATGCCGCCACTCACATCCACGCCATACACGCCTGTTTGTGTAATTGCGTCACCCACATTGTCTGCGGTCAATCCCCCCGCCAGAATAATCGGTAATGGCGAGTGTTTGGGGATTTTATCCCAATCAAAACTATCGCCCGTTCCGCCAAATTTATCGGGATGATAGGCGTCAAGTAGCACGCTACACGCGCCAAAGTCTTTAAGTTCTTGGATTTGTGCGACAATCGTCTCCGTGGTGTCATCATGGCTGATGCGTAATGCCTTTATCCAGCGTTTATTGATTCTATCTGCCATCAGCTTGCATTCTCGCGGCGATTCATTCCCGTGAAACTGCACGATATCAAATGGCACGTGATGCGATAGATAAACTAATTCTTGCTCAGGCATATTGACCACCAATGCCACCACCGTGGTAAACGCAGGCACAGCTTTAGCAAGCTCATAGGCTTGCTCGGCGGTCACCGCTCGGGGACTTGGCTCATAAAATACAAAACCCACCGCATCCACGCCAAGATTGACCGCATTTGTAATATCTTCGAGTTGGGTAAAGCCACAAAATTTGACCGCTGTATTTTTCATTGAGTTGTGTTTGTCTTAAGAATGATAAAAGCTAGTATAACGAAAAAAGGCACCCAAACGGATGCCTTTTCTCAGTCTTTTATTAGGCTATAACGAATGTCACATTCGCTTAAATTAAAGCCGCCTAGATTAAGCCTGTTTTTTTTCTGATTGTTCTGACTTTTCCGCTTTGTCTGCATCGTCAGCTTTCTTGGCGTTTGCAAGTTCTTCCATTTTTTCCTGAGCAGTCTCTTTAAGCGTGGCTGCTTTTTCTTGAACTGTTTCTTTTAAGGTTTCAGCTGTTTGCATGACACTATCAATCACGGTGCTTTTGTCATCCGTGCTATCTTTCGCATGGTCTTTGGATTGCGCTTTAGCGTGTTTTTTGCTATCTGCTGCTGATTTGGCGGTGTTGATACCCAGCATGCTGTAACAAGGACAATGACCCGTCGCACCCGATACTAAGGGTATTAAGCCAAGCATTTTCATCTTTTTGCTTTTCGCTGATTTTAGTAAAGCTAGACCTGCCACAACACGCACGACTCGTTCTTTGTTGCCCACATTGGTTTTCATTTATGATTCTTCCTTATTTTATGATAATTGATTTAAGGGAATTTTAAGGTAGCGAACGCCATTGTCTTCTGGTTTTGGCAATTCACCTGCATTGATGTTAACTTGTACCGATGGCAAAATCAAACGTGGCATTGCAAGTGTTTTGTCACGTTGGTTACGCATTCGTACAAATTCTGCCTTAGGCGTCCCTTGTTTGACATGAATGTTGCATAATTTTTGCTCACCGACACACACCGTTGCGATATGCTCACGCCCGCCCTTGGGTGGGTAATCATGGCAAAGATACAGCAAAGTATCATCGGGCAAGGCTAATAAACGCTGAATCGAGTCATACAAATCCTCGGCACTACCATGGGGAAAGTCACAGCGTGCAGAGCCGACATCAGGGGCAAAGATAGTATCACCGACGAATACCGCAATTTTTTCTTTGCCCGCGCTTTTATCCGTCACTTTATATGCCATATCGGCTGGGGTATGACCCGGTACATGCATGGCTGTAATGCTCAAATCACCCAGTTTTAGCTCGCTGCCTTCCTCGGTCAAAATATCGAATTGACTGGCGTCGGTGGCTAGGTCGTCAAAGTTAAAAATGGTTTTAAAGGTTTTCTGCACCTTATCGATATATTTACCGATCACTACTTTACCGCCTAACTGCGCTTTGATATAAGGCGCGGACGATAAATGATCGGCATGGGTGTGAGTTTCGATGATATAGTCCAAGCTCAACGCTTGTGATTTGACAAACCCAATGACGTTATCGGCATTGTCATAGCTAATTTTGCCGGCTGCGGGGTCAAAATCCAATACTGGGTCGATGATGGCACAGTGTTTGCTAGCTTCATCAACTAAGACGTGGGTAAAAGTTTCAGTGTCTTTGTCTAAAAAAGAATGAATGTTCATAAGTTTTCCTGTTATCTAAAAACGCTTTTGGCATATCTTTATGGCAATTTCAACTGAAAAAACACTTTATACTTTTGTATAATAGCCGCATTGCAAGGCGTTGCTCAATTCATTATATTATTTTATAATATGTTTTTCAATATATTGTATTGGCGTAAACGTTTATTGATTTTAAAATTATGTGATAAGTTTGATGGTAGCACCAGTTAGTATCAGCCATCAAAACACTATGGGGAAAAGTCATGTCTGAAATTGCCGAACCGCAGTCCGATGCGCCTGTGTCGATGGATGCAACCATGCTCGATCAAATGCACGCTGCCGCAGGAGAAGCCAGCCAGTTGTTAAAATCGTTATCTCATCCTGACCGGTTGATGCTGCTGTGTCAATTGACGCAAGGTGAGCATTGTGTGAGCCAGCTTGAAGAGAAAGTGGGACTGGGTCAACCAAGTCTGTCGCAGCAATTGGGGATTTTGCGTAAAGATGGTTTGGTCAACACCCGCCGCGAAGGCAAACAAATCTATTATTCAGTCGCCAGTGACGATGCCTTAGCCATCCTCAATGTACTGTATGATCGCTTTTGTCAGACAAAATAATTAAATCTAAAGCTGACCAGTCTGCTAGTTTATTGGAAGGTAATTTATCGGACGCTAATTTATCAGATAACCACTTTATCGGGATAACCACCTTGCCATTACCTGCAGCCTACTTGCGACGATTACCCCACTGGGTAACGCACTATAACAAGGCAAATCTTAGTCAAGATTTGTTGGCGGGTGTTATCGTGGGTATTTTGGTGATTCCGCAAAGTTTGGGCTATGCCATGCTGTCAGGGTTGCCCCCTGTGTATGGGTTATATTCAGCGATTGTGCCGGTACTGGTATATGCGTGGATTGGCGCAAGCTCGGTCAATGCCGTCGGTCCTGTGGCGATTACGGCGATTATGACCGCGCAAGCGCTGCAGCCCTATAACGAGTTGCCGCCGATGCATTATGCCATTATGGCGTCGTTTTTGGCGCTGATAACAGGGGCACTATTGTGGCTAGCAAGCGTGTTTCGGCTTGGCTGGATTACCCAGTTTATTAGCCGTGGCGTGACGGCAGGGTTTATTAGTGGCGCGGCAATTTTGATTTTGGTCGGGCAAATCAAATATGTGACGGGTATCGCGATCAGTGGCAATTCACTGCTAGAGAATGTTGAAACCTTTTTGTTTCATCGCCGTGAGTTGCACGTGCCCACCTTGATGGTCGGTGTTGCGGCATTCACCGTCCTAATTATCAACCGCTATTATCTTAAAACTTGGCTCAAGCCTTTATTGGCTGCCAAAGTCATTGAGGTCATCACGCGTATGTTACCCCTTGCGGTGCTGGCAATCGGTATTATCGCCAGTCAAGTTGGCAACTTTGCCGATATGGGTATTCGCACGGTGGCGGATGTACCCAGTGGTTTGCCGCATTTTGTGCTGCCGTTTTATCAGATTTCGCCCGTTGAACTCATTAATTTATTACCTGCAGCCGGATTGATGGCGCTAATTGCATTTGTCTCTAGCAACTCGGTTGCCAGCTCATTTGCCCGACAACGCAATGAACCTTACGATGCTAATCTAGAACTCAAAGGGTTGGGCTTTGCCAATATCGCAGGTGCGTTTTTTCAGTCGTTTACCATTGTCGGTGGCTTCTCACGCACCGCGGTAAATGTCGATGCGGGCGCGCAAAGTCCCCTTGCCAGTATGTTATCGGTACTGGTGATGGCATTGGTGCTGCTGTTTTTTAGCCAGACTTTAGAGCCACTGCCCTATGCCATATTGGGCGCTATTATCATGTCAGTGATTATCAGTATGATTGATGTGCAAACACTCAAGCAAGCGCTGCGCTATGACAAACTCGATGCGCTAGCATTTGGCGTGGCACTCACAGGTGTGTTATTGTTTGGGCTAAATGTTGGCTTGGTGGCGGGGCTGTTAGCCTCCTTTGCAGGCTTGATTTGGCAAACCAGCCACCCGCATATCGCGATTGTGGGTCAAATTGGTGATACCGGGCATTTTCGTAATGTTGCACGCCATGCAGTGACCCAGTTTGAGGATTTGTTAATCATTCGCATTGATGAAAGCCTGTTTTATGGCAATGCCCAGTCCGTACTACAGTTTATTGAGCAAGCGATTGCCAGTCATTCACAGACTAAAAATCTGGTACTGATGTTATCGGCAGTCAATCATATCGATTTGACAGCACAAGATATGCTCATCAATCTAAACCAAAATTTGGCGGCTCAAGCTATCACCCTACATTTTTCGGAAGTCAAAGGGCCTGTGATGGATGTGATTGAAAAAACCGATGTGATTCAAAAATTAACCGGCAAGGTATTTTTAAGTACGCAACAAGCCGTTAAACAATTAACCTAATAAATATACTTGTCGCAGTCAGTAAAAACATGAATAATCAACCCTAACTTTATAAGGAAACACAACATGCCAAAAAATACTGTTTTTTATGGTCAAATTGAGCCACAGCAAGTTGACAAAATCGGCGCGCAGGGCTTTAAAACTATCATCAACAACCGCCCCGATGGCGAAGAACCCAACCAACCGCTGCAAACGGATATCGCTACTAAAGCACAGCAAGCAGGGCTCGCCTATCATTATCTACCGGTCGTTGCTGGTCAATTAACCCGTGAGCAAGTTGAGCAGTTTGCCGAGATTTTTAATCAAGCAGAAAAACCCGTGTTTATGTTCTGCCGTTCGGGCAACCGCTCAAACGTGTTATTCCAGTCTGCCAAACAGCTTGATTTGCTAGACGACTAATCCTTTTAGTGAAAGCCATGACAGCAAAAATCACCCTGTGGATAGACGCTGACGCAATTCCCAATATTGCCAAGCAAATCATCATCAAAACCGCGGAGCGCACGCAGACGACCACGATTTTTGTTGCCAATCGTGCCATTGCTTTGCCGCGGCTGCCAATTTTGCAGATGACAGTGGTCGAAGGCGGTTTTGATAAGGCGGATGACTATATCGCAGCGCACTGTGTAGAAGGCGATGTGGTCATCACCAGCGACATTCCACTTGCCAATGACTGCCTTGAAAAAGGCGCCAAGGTAGTCACGTCTCGCGGTTTTGTGTATGACAAAGACAACATCAAGCAAAAGCTTAATATGCGCGATTTTATGGACACCATGCGAAGTACGGGCGTGTTAGAACCTTCACAGCAAGGTGGACAAGCCCCCTATAGCGACAAAGACAAACAAGCCTTTGCCAATATTTTGAACGCTTGGATTCGCTAGTTGATTATGCTAAACCCCATTCATACCATCAAACAACTCTATCACCTTGACCAGACTGATGGTCTTGAGATAGGTATCAGCCGCGATATCGTCGAATCGCATGAAAAACAGTTGGGTATCGAGCTGCCGCCCCTGTTGTATCATTATTTGCTCGAGCTAGGTAGTGGCGCGTTCAATACCAGTTATCATCAATTTGTCGAATTACCATTTGAGCACTTAGGCGATTATATTGTGATTGGTAAAACTTGCGATGACGATACGGTATGGGGTATTCATGTCGATGACCCAAAACAACTCAATCCCATGGTGCAAATGAGCCGCAACTTTGATGCGATTGAACAAAGCGAAATTCATTGGTTTGATGAATTGCCACTGGCGGAGTTCTTACTGGCGCAAGCGATTGTCAATGGCGTCAATGGTGGATTGAAACACCATACCCAAATTTATGATTTTGATGGACGGTCAATTCCAGCTGATTTGAGTGAAAAATTACAGCATATCGCCAGTGAAATCATCGAACTGCGTCAACCGCATGAGCGCTATTTTCAAGCGGAAGATTTTGGTGTGGTAATGTTACTGGGTATGGATGAGTCTATTCCCAATGCCTTTATGATTGCTTCGCAAGATGAACACACATTCAATGACTACATCCATCAATTAGCGATTGGATTTGAACATTGACCTAAAAATAGCCTTATGACGATTTAGCAAACCATTTTTGTCCAAACATAAAAAACGATACGCCCACCAGCATCAATACAATCCCCAAAAATTTACTCCAATGCAGCGTTTTAACAGGCATACCAAATAAACCCAAGCTATCCACCACCATGCCCATGACCAGCTGACCTAAAATAAACAAAAACACCGTATTGGCAACACCGATTTTTGGCGCTAAAAAAATCGACGCAAAAACAAAAAACGCGCCCAGCGCACCGCCAAGCCATTTCCACCAATCACTGATTTGCATGTCTGATAGACCCGATTGCACCGCTTGCCAATCGACAAATAGCAAAGACACCAAGAACAATAATAGCGCGCCAACCGTAAACGATACAAATGCTGCCATTAACGGTTGACCACCAAACATTGCACCCAATCGGGTATTAATCGCTGCTTGAATCGGGATGCCCAAGCCTGCCATCAGCCCCAAAAATAAATGCCAAAGTTTCATATCAATTCCTGTTTGTTGAGTTCACTGCTGTTAGGCGTGAGGGGTGGGTAAAGCGATGACATCGCGGATATGGGTTTTGCCCGTTTTAATCATTAGCAGTCGATCGAGGCCAAGCGCAATGCCACTACAAGCTGGCAGGGCATCACAAGCTGCTAGCAGGTTCTCGTCAATTGGCATCACAGGTAGCCCGCGTTTTTTGCGTGCCACATTGTCTTCATCAAAGCGCAGACGCAGCGCTTGTCCATCAGCCAACTCATCATACGCATTGGCGATTTCAAGACCATTGATATACAGCTCAAAGCGTCTAGCCACCCGATTGCCATCTTTGTCTGTGACTGTCTTGGCGAGCGCGGCAGTGGCGACAGGATAATCATAGATAAGTGTCGGTAGCGCTTTTCCCAAATTAGGCTCCACCAAATGACTAAATAACAAATCTAACCAGCCTTGGTGATCCTCCCCCAAATCAATGTTAAGACCATTATCTTTGGCGATGGCTTTGAGGGTATCGCAACTGGCATTGAAGGGATGAATTTTAACAAAATCCATAAAGGCATCCACATAGCGATAATGGTCAAAAATCACCGGATAGCCGAGTACCGCGGACACCAAGTCATTGGTCTCTTTTGCCAGTTCATCCAAGCTAAAATTGGGACGGTACCATTCAAGCATGGTAAATTCAATGTTGTGGCGACTGCCAATTTCGTTGTCGCGAAACACGGGACAAATCTGGTACATCGGCACTTGCCAAGCTGCCAATAGACGCTTCATGGCAAATTCGGGTGAGGTGTGCAGATAATAGGTTGTTGGATGGTCGGCCACAGTGACATTGCTAGAGACGGATTGCAAAAATATATCGGTATTGCCCGCCTGTGACATCACTGGGGTTTGCACTTCTAGCACCTGCCGCTCGGCAAAAAACTGGCGAATGGTGGCGTACATCGCAGCACGGGCTTGGGCGGTTTGTAGGGTGCAAGTAGGTTGATAAGTGGTTGACATAGCAGTTTGGATAGTTGGATTTGCGACAATATTAGCAGACCCAAAAAAAATAGCTAGTATTTTCCCATACTGGCTATTTTTGCTTTATGTCACGGTGAACATTTTTATCAAATTTTAAACACGTATGATTGCCATTCACGGCGCAGCGGATAATTTTTACGCAGGTTATCAAAGTCTTTGCCTTCAATATCACCGTTTGCGTTTGCCACACTACGTAAACGCTTGTCATCGGCTTTTATATCATACATCACAGGAATTTTATTGAGCAGTTGGTGGCGCTCGTGGTCTTTGAGTGGGTTATGCACTTTTTGAAACAGCGGCACTTCAACTGGCATTAAGGTATGAAAATCAACCGTTGGGGCAACCTGTAAATAGTTGCATAAGGCATTGTAGACAAACTGTGTGCCCCTAAGTTTGCCTTCTAGGGTATAACCTGCGATATGCGGGGTGACGATACTACAGGCTTTGAGCAGCTCTGCATCGATATTGGGCTCGTGCTCAAACACATCGAGTACACATACATTCGGACTTGCGACAATATCATCACGACCGAGCACTGCACCGCGCGAGGTATTGATGATGATGGCAGTGTCGGACACGGTTTGCCAGCGCGCTTGGGTCATCAGATAGTCGTGATGGGTGGGATATGAGCTGTTGTGCGCATGCGTCAGTGGCACGTGAAAGCTAATCACATTGCTTTCTTGCAGCACAGTTTCAAGTTTGGCGTTGTTCACCACCGACGGTGGTTTGAGTGGGTCATAGCCCAGCACATTCCAGCCATAGGAAATCGCATATTGCGCTAGCGTATTACCGATATTGCCCACCCCAATAATGCCAAGGTTGATGGGTTTAAATAAATAGTCAGGGCGCAAATTGGCAATCGCTGCCACCACATATTGTGCAACCGAATGCTTACTACAGCCAGCGGCATGGGCAAAAATGATACCGCGCTTGGCGAGGTACTCCACATCGACATGGTCGATGCCGATGGTGGCACTACCGACAAATTTGACGCTTTTATTGTTGTCTAATAACAACTTGTTGACAGGCGTGACGGAACGTACCAGCAAAATATCAGGCTGATACTCATCTATCACAGCCGCGTCAATCTCACGCCCTGCCATCGCAATCAATTCGATGGGTCGCCCTAAAGTGTGTTCATTAAAAAAATCGCTTAAATGAGCAATATTGCCATCAGCAATAATTTTCATATTGTATCCCTATCTTTCTTTTTGTTGTCATAATCCAACTTACAGACCGTTAGCATAACAAATTTTTATGACCTTTTGATGCGTATGCTGACTTTTTTCAAATAAAAATTGGGCAAATTTATCGCATGAATTTGACCAGTATCACCATGATAATCAAAACAAGCATCCCACCGATAGCAATCACTAGGAGTTTTTTATCTTTAGCGGTATCTTTGGTGGATAATTGGGTTTGTAAGCGTAGCTTGTCATTCATCAGTTGCTGCGTCAACTCATTGGAAAGCGAGGATGGCGGCATTGCCTTTGGTGTCTGTAATGTTTGTGAGGTCTGTGATATTTTGGCTGCCTGTGCTGTCTGGGGTGTTGACGCTATCGATGGCTGTAAAGTTGACTTTACATCAGCAAGTTTTTGCCCAGTCGTTTGTTGAATAGGTGCTTGTTGAATAGTCGCTTGTTGCAAACTGCCCTGTGGTTTAGCAGCAGTTTGAACAGGCTTTTGCGGTTTGTCTGACATCAATCCGATAGCTGAACTTTGTTCTCGGCTGGGTGCTCGATTGGGTGCTCGGTTGGGTTTAAATTTTGGCCATAGCCGCTTTTGGGTTGCGGCATCGGTGCTATCCTGTGCGTATTTTTGCTGCCAGTGGATATAGGGAAGTAAATCATAATCTTGCCCAAATTGCTCATAAGCCAAGCTTAGCCAATAGTGATAATAGGCTTTATCCCATAATTGGCTAGGCAATACCATAATTTCGCCCTGCTCGGCTTTATTTTGGTAAGCATTAGTATGAATAATAATGGGCACTATGCTGTTTGATAAAATGCCATTGGGTAAATGACGCCGCCAAATCCAACTGGTAGTTATCCGATAGTTTGTCGCTGCGATACTGGCTGGATAAGCCAAATTAAACACCCTAGATGTGTCCTCTTGGCAATGTAATTGATAAAATGCTACGTCGGGCGTAGCATTTGGCGGCTGATTGACTGTACCAATCGCATCCATTAATTGACTTGCCTTGGCTTGCAAATCTTCTACCCTTGCTTGCCCGCTTGGATCAAACAAAATGTCGGCACAACTAACCCGATGGTTGGCAAAAGGCGTATCTCGTTCCTCTTCTGACATAGGCTTGGTTAACGCTGCATCAGATTTTATCACGACGCCCCACACCACTTTGCCATAGCGATATAAATCCTCGGTCGCTTCTACTTGGCGATACAGTTCATCTCTAATTAAGTTATCACTAACGTATACCTGCAAATAGCTTTGTTCGCGGTGGCTGGCTTGCAAAATATGTTTGGCCAAATCAAACCTGCGCCAATCAATGCTGTTATAGTCAAACGCTGCCATATTCACATTGGTTTGGCTATCAAGTATCGGCAATAGCGCAAAATCAAAATGCGTCACCAACTGCGTATTTTGTTGTTGGATACGCTGGTCTTTGGGCGGCAATACCCAGCTATCAAGTTGATTGACATAGGCATCTTGCCACAGCGTTTTGACCGCGGTATTTTGTGTTGAGGGTGTGCTTAGCAGTGCTTGGTAAAAGTGCGTGGTTAATGCAGCTATTTGTTCTGAGGTAAGCGCTGTTTGTGCGCTGTTTTGATGACTGACTAACGGATAAATTTTTAGACTGTGCCAATCATTGGCGGACTGATACGGCAATACAAGCTGCAGCTGTAAGCGAGGGTTTTCATACACCCATATCTCAATCACAATCCCTTCGGTGCGCCCCATCGGCAAATTGGTATAGCTATCAAAACAGCCAACGATTATGGGGGCTAATTGTGGGTTTTGATGCAGCGTTTGGTAGAGGCTATCAATCAGCGTGTCTGTATCTGTATCTATGTTTGTGTTTTTTTCTATGTCTGTATCTAAATCCGTATCGCTAGGAGATAACAACTTAATATTGGATGGATTAAATGCGGTTAATTCATCGGCTGTATTGTCGCTGCTATGGGCTTGATACACACAAGGTACAATCGGCTGACCTTGTGATAGCCTCGATAGCACAGATGCCACCAATGTACCCGCCGCTTGCATGGCTGACGTCCAAAGCGTTGGCAAGTCAGCGGTAGCGCTCACAGTATCTTGATAAGGATAAACCGCTAGGTGACCTGCATTTTGCCGTTGTAAAATATCCGCAAACTCAGCAGCGGTAGTTGGAAAACTACTAGCAAGGCCAAATAACCGATTGGTCACTACCAGCATCGGCGTGCGATAGCAGTCCTCAAACAGCAGCACAAAACTATGCTCAAGGCATTCAGCAAACGCCTCGCCCAAGCTGTCATACATCTGCGCAAAAGATACCCAGCGCACGGGCGCATTGGCCAAGCGACTGCTAGTCACGCCAATATAAAACCCCAGCAAATAGCAAAATGCTTGCCGTGAGGCGTCTTGCAAAAAGTCCAGATAATCCGCTTGCGTAAACCTAAACGCCTGCTGAATAGCCGATAATGCCTCATCAATTTGCACTAAGCTATCACGGCTATTATCAAAATTTACCGCTGCCAAATAGGTAGAAAATGCGATAGCGGCGTCCTGTAGTTTGCCTGTTTTCACTTTTGCCAAATAGCCCTGACACACCGCCTCAGGCGATTGCAATAAGTTGACTTGCGATTGCTGATAGAGGGTCTGCGTCATCTGAGCAATAAACTGTGGCAACACATCCTTACTCTGCAGCAAATCTGGTAATAGCTTAAGCGGTTGGCAATACACCTTTTGCCCGATACGCGCGGTGAGTGACGCGTAAAAATCGGCAGGTAACTGTGACTGGATGGGGTACTTATTTTGCCGTGCCAGTTGCGCTGACATCCTGTCATAGTCATACCAAGCAATCGGTTGCCCAGTGGTTTTGGCTAAATAGTCTGCAATATAAGCGGCGAGCGCTACTATAAGTGCTTGCCCACTTTGGTTTGCCAATAATTGTGGCAACTGAATGTGGCGTTTTGCCATTGCCGCAAAAAACCGACTGAGCTGTTGTAGGCTATTGGCTGAATAATCAAAGTCAATCTTTTGCAAGTTTTCCCAAAACAGTATCTCAAACGGCGGTGTCTGCTTGGTCTGCAAATAATATAATAAGGTGTTGACTTGTTGGGCGGTAGTCGGCTTCATCGGGTTTTTTGGCAACAATTTTTTATCATTTTGGGGTAAATTGTTGGCTTTGGCAAGTGCTAGCCGTGGGTGCTGCCGCAATAAAAAAACCAAGCCCATTTTGTATGAATGGGCTTTTGTCATCTACTGGCTTTTAAATACTGACTTTTAGATTCTGACTTTTAAAATTTTTTGACGTTTATTTTAAAAAATCAGGGTTTTTATAAGCCGGGTTTGGATAATCATAAAAACCCTTCCCCACTTCAAACCCTGTGCGACCTTTATCGATCAGTTCGGTTTGCAGTTTTTGGATAAATCGCTCGGCAGTTTTCGAGCCTGTTTTGGCTTTTTGCTGGCTGATATTAACAATGGTATTAACCCCTACGATATCCATCATGGCAAACGGTCCCATCGGTGCACCTGTGCCAATCATCCAAGTTTTATCAACGGTCTGCGGATCGGCAATGTCATTGGCATATAAGTGCATACCGGCATTTAAGAAAGGCACTAATAGGGTATTTAAGATATAACCAGGTTGTTCTTTATTGAGGGGTAACGCCACCATGCCAATGGCTTTGGCATAAGCAACAATGCTGTCAAATACCGCAGGGTCAGTATGTGCTGAGCCCATGACTTCTGCGGTGTTGTTCACCCAGATACGGTTGGCAAAGTGTAACGCCAAGAATTTATCAGGGCGACCTGTGGCTTCGACCATTTGGCTAGGAATCAACGTTGAGCTGTTACTGGCAAAAATCGTGTGACTTGGGGCTACCTTTGCCAGCGCCTTATAAAATTCATTTTTGATATCAAGGACTTCTGGTAAGGCTTCAATCACCAAATCAGCCTGCGCCACGGCTTCGCCTAAGTCAGTCACATAGCGAATCGCATGGGTGATTACTTGGGCTTGGGCTGGGCTTTTGTCATAGAATTTGGCGTAGATGGGCATGAGTTTTGCGATGCGCCCTTTGACTTTTTCGGGCTCTTGATCAAAGATTGTGACGTTAAAGCCAAAAAAGGCATTTTGCATGGCGATTTGAGAACCCAGTACGCCGCCGCCGGCTATCGTCACCTGCTTGATGGATGAAGTATTTGCTGTTGTCATGATTTATTCCTTTAAATCGCTATGATTGTTTGCAAGTTATTGTAGCGGATTTTGGGTAGTATGCCTACCTCACAATATAGACTGACAAGGCAACACCATATTAGCCGCCAAAAAAATTAGCCGCCAAAAAAAGTTACCTGCCAAAAAAAGTTACCTGCCAAAAAAAAGCCAAACTATGACGTTTGGCTTTTTGTAAAAAATAACTAAAAAACAGGTGAAAAATTATTGCAACATGAGGTATTCAAACGCACTGAGTGCCGCTTTACTACCTTCGCCCATCGCAATATTAATTTGCTTAAACGGTACAGTAGTCACATCACCACAGGCGAAAATCCCGGGTTTGTTGGTTTGGCATTTCTCATTTATTTCGATTTCACCAAATTTGGTCACCTGTACCAAATCTTTGACCAATTCCGAGTTTGGCACCAGTCCGATTTGCACAAAGATAGCAGATACTGGCAATTCTTTGTTTTCACCGGTGGTACGGTCTTGGTAAATTAGCGAACTGACTTTACCATCGGTTGCTTTAACTTCTTGGCTCGCTACACTTGTCATGATATCGATATTATCGCGCTCTTTGGCTTTATTAATCAATACTTGGTCTGCTTTGAGTGTGTCAGCAAATTCTAACACGGTCACGTGTTTGACAATGCCTGCCAAGTCAATTGCCGCTTCAATCCCTGAGTTACCGCCGCCCACAACTGCCACGTCTTTGCCTTTAAAGAAAGGACCATCACAGTGCGGACAGTATGCGACGCCACTACCGATATTTTCGTCTTCACCTTTGATATTAAGCTTACGCCATTTTGCCCCCGTGGCGACGATAATCGCACGCGTGCTAAAACTTTCACCGGTATTAAGCGTGATTTGGTAGGTTGGCTTATCCTCGCCTTGCTCATTCATTTGTGCAGAATTTTCGGTGATGGATGTCACGCTTACCATTTCTTTAACCGTGATACTATAAGCGGTGATATGTTTGACAAAATTGGCAGATAATTCATTACCATTGGTCAATGGGATTGAAATCAAGTTTTCGATATCTTGGGTATCTTTCACTTGCCCACCGATACGATCAGCTACCATGGTCACTTTTAAGCCTTTACGTGCCACATAAATGGCTGCCGCCACGCCCGCAGGTCCGCCACCGATGATGGTTACATCTTGCTGCTCAAGCTGTTCGGCTGCTGCAGCACTGCTCATCAAATCTGGATATTGCTGTTGCAGTTTCTCGATGAGTTTGGCAGTGTCAATTTTACCATTGGCAAAAGGTTTACCATTTAAATATACCGCAGGTACGCCTTGGATATTACGCTCGTTAATCATGTCTTGGAACACACCACCATCAATCATTTCATTGCTGATGTTGTCGTTCAATAACGCAAATTGGTTCAGCGCTTGCACCACGTCTGGACAGTTGTGGCAAGATAATGACACGAAAGTTTCAAATTTTAGTGGCTGTTTAATCGCCTTAATAATATTTTGAATACCTGGGTCAAGTTTGAGTTCACTACCACCAGATTGTAAAATCGCCAAAATCAATGAGGTAAACTCGTGACCCCCTGGAATACCACTAAAAATAATGCCCGTATCTTTGTCTTGACTACGGATTTTAAAACTCATCGGTGATAGATTGGCATCGAATTGTTGACTCAAACGAATCTTGTCAGTAGTGCCTGCAATTTGGGTCAAAAAATCCACCAATTCAGCGCGCTGTTCATGTTCACCCTCACCCAACACAAACTCAATCGGGCGAGTCATACGTTCGCTATAACTTTTTACTGCATCTAATAAACCTTGATCTAACATGGTAGTTTCCTTCTAGTTATTGGGTAAGTCGTTTTGTTAACCTTATTATTGTGATTTTTGTGGGCTTTGACAATGTGAGAAAGTTGATAGCTATGTTTTAAAAAACAAAACGTTTATTATTTTACATAACAAAATATTAATACATAAATTGCCTCAATCCATTGATGATGGGGCTTTTTCCCCCTCACCAATTGTTACCGATTAGCGTATAGTCAACCAGGCGATTTTTCGTTACAATGCTAATAAGACAAATGCAATATACTAACTCAATCAAATTTGTCTTATGAGCTGAACCCTTTGCATTATTTTTTACATACAACCAAAAAAAGGAAAGGACTATGTTTCCAGAACATCGCGAACTTATTAGCAAACTAAAAACTTCTGATAAATACTTTGAAAAACTATTTGATAAACACAATGACTTAGATGCTCAAATCATTAACCTAGAAAAAGATCCTATTGCAGCGGGTAGCCGTGATGACGAAATTGAAGCATTAAAAAAACAAAAACTACAATTAAAAGATGAAATCTATAAAATCTTAGAAGACAATAAAAATAAATAAGTTCTAAGCTAAATTTAAGCTAAATTCGATTTTATTGATTAAAGCCCTGTTCGTTGTGACAGGGCTTTTGCTATTGACACCAAGTGTAAGGCTTCAATCAACCAATCAACGCTACTATGAAAAAAATTGGACTGTAAAAAAACTGTTTTAAGCGTGGCTGACAGCACTATTTTTTTGTGAATACATTAACCAAGAAGCATAACAGCATCGTTACCATAATCACCGGCAAGGTATTCCCGATATCGAGTGGATGGGCAAGCCAATAACGATACAAGCAAAAACCAATCGCCCAGACAATCAAATTTTTGACATTAAAACGCTGTTTGATACCGGTATTTTTTAAAATAAAAAAGTCCACAATTTGAATGGCTGCCATTGGCGCAAACACTGAGCCTAAAAAGTATAAAAATTCAGTGATATCATCCATGGGAAACAGCATCGCTGCGATAGTACAGATGAGAGTAATGCCAATTGCCAAGCCTTTTTCTGGGAGTTTTTGCCACAGTGAGACACCCGACACGCCTGCCGAGTACGCATCCAAAAATGTGGTTGTCACCGTCGCGAGCACAATCAACAATAACCCAGTCACGCCCAATCCAAGCTGTAACAGCATTTGGGCAAAATCTGAGGTTTGGGTATACAATGCCATGCCCAGTCCAATCGCATACATCCACGCACTCATCACCCCATAGCTCACGGTGCTCACGAGTGTCGCTTGCAAAGGTTTTTGCGCATTGCGAGTATAGTCACTCACCAGTGGCAACCATGATAATGGCATAATTACCGCGAGCTCCACGGCTGCCCCAAAGCTCATCGCTGCTGCCACGTCTTTTGTCGCTGCCACATCCCCAGCACCTAACTTAAATAATTTAAACGACAAAATAAGCGTTAACATAAATAACCCAGATACGGCCAACGCATTTATTTTGCCAAAGAAGCGGTTGCCCATCCACAGCCACAGTACAATCAGCGCGCCAATCACACCACACCAGGCGGCTTGTCCGATAGCCCAAATCCCATTGACCGCCAATGCCCCATCATAAATCATGATGGCTGTCCAGCCGACCAATTGCACAACATTTAGCAAAGCAAAAAGCATCCCACCTTGAAAACCAAAACTACCCTTCACTGTTTCCATGGCACTTTTGCGTTGGGTTGCCCCAATATAGCCGACTAGAAAAAATAGCACTCCCCCTATCATATGCCCAATGACAATGGCTAACAAGCCACGCTCCCACCCCAATGGCGCAAGGTAGGTGCCCGTCAAAATCTCAGCGATTGACACAGCTGCCCCTGCCCATAGCAAGGCGTAATGGCTACTTGTGGTCTGACTGCCAGTTTGGTGGGTGGTTTGTGCGCTATCCATGGTTATTTTCTCAAGCTTCAAAGAAGCTGATTTTATCATTGTTAACAACAGTAGTTGAATAAAAAAAACCCCAAATCTTTCAATTTGAGGTTTTTAATTTTATCTAATTGTCAGTCAATGAAACATTTGACCATCAAGATTAGATTTTACCGACTAAATCTAGGCTTGGTTTTAAGGTTTCTTTACCTTTTTCCCATGCCGCTGGACATACTTCACCGTCGTTGTCACGCACGTATTGAGCCGCTTGGATTTTACGGATTAAGTCTTTGGCAGAACGACCGATACCTAAGTCATGAATTTCTGCTACTTTGATTTTACCGTCTGGGTCTACCAAGAAAGTACCACGAAGGGCAGCGTTGTCTTCTTCAATCATCACGTTAAAGCCGCGAGTGATTTTACCAGTACCATCGCCAAGCATTGGGTATTTTACTTTAGCGATTGCAGGTGACGCATCTGCCCATGCTTTGTGTACAAAATGGGTGTCTGTCGATACCGCATAAACTTCTACGCCTAGACCTTTGATTTCTTCGTAATGGTCTGCCATGTCTTCAAGTTCAGTTGGGCAAACAAAGGTAAAGTCATGTGGGTAGAAGAAAAACACTGCCCATTTGCCTTTAACGTCATCTGATGAGATTTCTTTGAATTCACCATTCACAAATGCTTGCGTTTTGAATTCTGGAATGGTTTGGTTGATAATTGCAGCCATGAATTTTTCCTTATATAAGCTATTGTTGTGGTTAAAAATTTAGCAACATCACCATTTGACAAAGCCAAATCAGTGAGTGCTATATTGATAACACAAATTTGATGTCATTGGCAACCTAGCTTTTTAGGCTTCTAGCTTGTTAGGCTATAGTCGGTTGCTGTTTTTTACCCATCAAACGTTGTTATCGATGGGTTTATCTTAGTACAATTTAAGATTCAGTCTAGTTTAAAGTTTTTAATTGATTGATTAAATTTTTAAATTAACCTTGAGGATTTTGCTTTGTAGTTTCAATCTTTAGGCTATCTTGTAATTATTTTGAAAGGCTCGATAATGAGTTTACTGTCAAGACCAAATTAATGATAGATTAAAGAAGATTCCACTCGTAAAAGCACACAAAAATGGTAAACTAAATTTGAAATGATTCGGTTCATTGAAATTTTTAGCATGCCTCTTTTGCGTGTTGTTTGCTAGGGTAGCCGTCAGTTTTTTTACCTTTTTATCTTTTTATTTATCTTTAACTAAAACGCGTTAGCGACGATTTTACGCTATTTTAAAGGTTAAAATTCAAACCATGATTACATTACGACAATTAGAATTTGCATTGGCAGTTGCCAAGTATAAGCATTTTAAACGGGCAGCAGAAGAGTGTAATATTTCACAATCTGCTTTAAGCTTGGGGATTGCAGAGCTGGAAAAACAGCTTGATACCCAAATTTTTGAGCGTAACAACAAACAAGTGCTAATCACCCCGATTGGGGAAGAAATTCTTGAGCGAGCCTCGCGGATATTTGCCGAAGTCAATGATTTGGTGACCCGCGCCCAAACGCACCAAACCCCACTCGCCTACCCGATGACGATTGGTATCATTCCAACCATTGCGCCGTTTTTGCTGCCCAAGGTATTGCCGCTACTGCGCCAACAATTCCCACAGTTTCAGCTCAATGTGGTAGAAGAACAAACTGAGCGACTGCTTGAAAAAGTCCGTTATGGCGCGATTGATACCGCCATTATTGCGCTGCCTTACAATACTGACGGCATGCTATCATTTGAGTTTTGGTCAGAGACGTTTTTGGCGGTATTTGCTAAAGACAGTAAACATGCCAACTTACCTAGCATTAATGCCGATGAGTTAGCCAACAGTAACTTGATGCTGCTAGGCGAAGGGCATTGTTTGACCGATCATGCTCTATCGGTATGTCACCTCGATAAAAGCCGTGTCAAACACGCCTTTAGTGAAGCAAGCCTGCATACGTTGATTCAAATGGCTATCAGCGGTATGGGCACCACGCTAGTCCCGCAAATGGCAGCTGGGCAAGTGCGCCAGCAAACTGACAATGTGTCGTTAGTGCCGCTCAATGAAGCCGGTCCGCATCGCCGCTTGGCGTTTGTCACCCGTCTCAACTATGCGCGGGTCGATGATGTTAATCTATTGGGTCGCTTGTTTGCCCAAGGGTTACACGATAGCGAATTGGCGTCTGCCTCGCTAGCCACCGCAGACGCTGAGTCCATGACTTCAGCGAAGCCCGCCACAGAGGCATAATTTTTTATGCTCACTTTATTACATACATCAGATTGGCATTTAGGGCGTAGGCTTTATGGTAAGCCACGCTACGATGAATTTAAGCAGTTTTTAGACTGGCAGTTACAGACGCTGCGTGAGCAAAAAGTCGATGTGCTATTGATTGCAGGGGATATTTTTGATACCACCGCACCCAGTAACCAAGCGCAAAATTTATATTATGATTTTTTAAGTCAAGTTTGCGATACCGATTGTCGCCATGTGATTATCGTAGCGGGCAACCATGATTCAGCCAGTTTTTTGGAGGCGCCCAAACAGCTACTCAAAGCCTTTAACATCCATATCATCGGTAGTATGACAGATACGCCGACTGACGAAGTGATTACGTTATCAGATAAAGCAGGGCAAGCTGAGCTCATTGTCATGGCAGTGCCCTACTTACGTGACCGTGATGTACGAACCGTCGGGCATGGCGAACGATTGGATGATAAAGAACGAAAACTTGCCCAAGGCATCAAAGCCCATTATGCACAGATTGCCGATATTGCGATTGCGCAACAAGCGCAGCTCAAAGCCAAATATAAGCGTACTATTCCGATTGTGGCAACAGGACACTTATTTACCGTCGGCGGGCAAACGATGGAAGGCGATGGGGTGCGTGATTTGCATGTCGGCTCACTCGGTAGTATCGGTGCTGAGATTTTTCACCCACAGATTGACTATGTGGCGCTTGGGCATTTGCATATCCCGCAAGCGGTTGGCGGACAACCACACATCCGTTACGCTGGTTCACCCATTGCCATGGGTTTTGGCGAAAGTCGTCAACAAAAACAAGTGCATTTGCTGCGATTTGATGCCAATCCTGACTTACTGTCTCAGCCATTACAGACTTTAACCATTCAAAAAAAACCGCTTGTCTCTGCACCAACCCCTGTCAACAAACGCAAAAGGGTGAGCCATGAGTCGATGGATTTATTTGCGGATGAAGCGTTGCCCGAATCAGCAATGCTTGAAGCCATAAATACAGAGGCTGAGATTAACGCAAAGGTTGACGCACAAGCGACCTCTAAAGCACAGTATGATACACCCAGTGAACATCTAAACGGGCAGCTTAGTGGACAGCCTTACAATGTAGCCAAGCTTAGCGATACTACCCTCCTGCAATCGCTGCCTGTTCCTGTGTTCCAACCCATCCAAACGCTCAAAGGCGATTGGCAAACCATCAAAACCCGCTTACACACCCTAAAAAATTCCCAACAATCGGTTTGGCTTGAAGTGGTGTATGACGGGCAAGAAGTCGTGGGTGATTTATCAGAAAAAATTGCAGAACTGGTTAAAGACGCTAGGCTTGAAGTACTACGCATCAAAAATCAGCAAAAACGCGATCAGGTGATGCAAAGCCAGCGCATCGATGAGTCGCTTGAAGAGTTAAACCCAACACAAGTATTTGAACGCTGCCTAATTGCCCATCAAGTGCTAGAAGAACAAAAACCCATGTTATGGTCAAGATATACTGAAGTGCTTGAAAGCTTGCAAGGGGGGCAGCAATGAGAATCTTAAAGCTACGCTTTCAAAACCTTAATTCATTGCAAGGCGAATGGGAAATTGACTTTCGTCATGCCGCGTATGCCGATGAAGGTATTTTTGCCATCACAGGCTCGACAGGGGCGGGTAAAAGCACCATTTTAGATGCCATTTGTCTTGCCTTATACGGAGCGACGCCACGCTTGGGCGAGATTACCCAAAGCAAAAATGACCTCATGTCACGCCATACCGGCGAATGTTTGAGTGAAGTAATTTTTGCCACCAAAAGTGGCAGTTATCGCTGTACTTGGCTACAAAAGCGCGCCAGAAAAAACCCCGAAGGCAACTTGCAATCGCCAACGCACGAAATCGCCCCTTTTACCGATGACGCTGCAAATTTGCCACCGCTTGAAACCCAAACCAGAAAAACTAGAAAACTGGTCGCTGAATTCACCGGCATGGATTTTGACCGTTTTACCCGTGCCATGCTACTCGCGCAAGGCAGTTTTGCTGCTTTTTTGCAAGCCAATAGCGATGAGCGCTCCAATCTGCTCGAAGAAATCACTGGCACCGAAATCTATGGCGATATCTCAAAAAAAGTACACGAGTTTAAAACCCAATCAGACGCTGAACTTAAGACCCTCACCGATCGCTTATCAGGCATGACGGTGTTATCTGATGAAGAAATACAAAGCCTAACCTCACAAAAAAACGCTCTGGTTGACATCGTCAATGAAACCCAAACCGCCATGACTAAAATCGAGTCTGATAAGCTATGGCGACAAAACCTTGACGCATACACGCACCAAATCCATAAGCTTGAGCATGAAGCACGCAACCTTGCCGAGCAAGAAAGCCAATTTGCCCCACAAAAAACCCGACTACAGCGCGCACTAAAAGCCCTTGAAGTGTCGGGTGATATTAAAAAACTTGATTATCAGCGTGATTTATTGAGTGCACAGCTCAGTGATCTTGCCAGTTATCAACACCAGCTACCCACCGCCGAACACAATTGCCAACTTGCTAAAAAAAACCAAGATGAGCATCAAGCCCAAGCCCAGCAAACCGAAACTGACTGGCAACACGCCCAACTGTTATTAAACCAAGTGCGCAAGCTTGACACTACCCTTGGGCAAAAAAATCAGTACGCTCAAGAGATTGCGCAGCAGTTGTCACAGCTTAGTGAGCAATTGGCGCATAATGCCCAAAGCATTGATAGTCAGCAGCAGCAGCTTGTCAGCCAGCAAGTAGAGCGTGAACAGCTTATCCAAGCGCAGCAGCAAATCCCCCATGCAACAACCTTGCCTCAAACATTAGCCTCCCTCACCCAGCTACAAGAAACTAGCCAAGCATTTAGTCAGCAAGCGCAGACATTAGCCACCGAACAGCAGCAGTTACAAGGTGATTTTCAGCACAATGAGCAGCAAGCCAGCGCTCTGCAATCACAGCTTACGCAGTTGCAATCACAAATTTCTCAGCAGCGACAAAACTTAGAGAGCCAAACCAGTCACTTACATCATCTGACACAAGGGCAATCAGCGGCAGCATTGCGCCAGCAGGTTGAAACTTATTGGCAAACCGACCAGCAGCTTGCCGCCATGCAAAGCGATGTGCAGACTTGGCAAACCAACCTACAACACTATCAGCAATTTGTGCAGCAGTTAGCCGAGGGTCAAACTCAATTGGCTCAGATTGCTAGCCAAAGACTAACTAGCGAGCAGCAACAACAAGCCGCCGAGCAAACCGTCGATTTGTTAAATCGCAACTTAATTTTATTGGCAAAAATTCAAGATTTGACCGATGAGCGCGATAGATTACGCCACGGCGAACCTTGCCCGCTGTGTGGCTCAACCGCGCATCCTTTTGCCACCCATCAGCCCTACACACCTGATGATACAGAGCAACAATTAGCGCTTGCCAAACAACGACTTGATGACATCAATCACCAATTACAGCAGTTATTGCTTAAAGAACATGCACTCACTAATAGCCAGCAACAGCGCAATGAGCATTTGCAGCACTTACAGTCACACAATCAACGTTTATTAAATCAATTACAACTTGCCAGCCAATACCTTATACATGCTCAGCCTGTACAACAGGCAATTGAAGCATTGCCGCTCGTTGCATCCCCCAGCACCGATGACGATACAGACCACCAAGCCCTTCAAACATTGGCGACGACAATCCAGACTCAACAAACCAACAATCAGCAGGCTTTGGCAGCGCTGCAAGATTCACTGACGCAAATCGAAGCCGTACAATCCGAGCAGCAGCAAACCCAGCAGCGATTAGCAGAACTGAGCGAGCAATACCATGATGTTTTGCAGCAACAAACCCTGCTACAAAATCAGCAGCAACATCGCCAAGACAGAATCCGCGATATTGATGCCCAGCAATTGGTTATCGCCGAGAAACAACATCAAGTAATACAGCGCATTGACAAGTTACTGATGCCGTTTGCAACGCGCGAGCACACTTTTAGTTTTGATATCACACAGGATGTGAATGTCCAATTAAATCAGCATATCGATACCCTTGTGCAACTTTTACAGCGCTATCAAGGATTAGAAACTAAGCTTAGCCATATCAATGACACCATCACAGGCATTGAGCAAGCGCTCACGCGATTGGTGGCAGACCAGCACCATTTAACCCAAAATCAACGCCAAACCCGTCAGCGACAGCAAGCATTGGCGCAAGAGATTAGCGAGCTACAGGCGCAGCGATACGCCTTGTTTGGCGAACAAGCGGTAGACATCGTCTCTCACGCGTTAATCCAAGCAAAAAATCAGGCTTTGCAGGATTATCAAGCCAGCCAAACAGCCTTTCATGAGCAGCTAAGTCAGCTGCAGATTTTGCAACAACAAATCGCATCTTTGACCACTAGCACCACCCAACTAAAAATTGCCCAGCAAAGCCTACAAGCCGATATTCAGCAGCGTTTTGCGACATTGGGTTTTATGGATGAGGCGGATTATCGCGCTGCGGTGTTAGTCGATACCGAGCGGGAACGCTTACAACAGCTTGCCAGTCAACTCCATGACAACCAGCAGCGCAATCATAACCTACTGTCTGAAGCCAAACGCATACAGCAGCGGTTACTTGCTCACCCCCAAACTGCGCTGTCACTTGAACAATTGCTCGATGCGCTTGGGCAATTGCAACAGCAATTTAGCGAGCAGCAAAAACAATTGGGCGCCGTTGAACAGCAGCTAGCAGCCAATGAAGCCCTTAAACAAAACCAACAGCAACTATTAGATGCCATCAACCAACAACGCAACCATACCGAAGAATGGAAGGTATTGCATCAGTTGATTGGTTCAAGCGATGGCAAAAAATTCCGTAACTTTGCCCAAGGCTTGACCTTTAATATCATGGTTGCCCACGCCAATGAGCAGCTCAAAAAAATGAGCGACCGTTATTTGCTGATAGCTAATAGCGAGCAGCCCTTGATGCTCAACGTGATGGACAATTACCAAGGCGGGCAAATCCGCACCAGTAAAAATCTATCAGGCGGTGAGAGTTTTATTATCAGCTTGTCGCTTGCATTGGGACTATCAAATATGGCCAGTCACCGCATGCAAGTAGATTCGCTGTTTTTGGATGAAGGTTTTGGTACGCTGGATGAAGAAGCGCTCGATGTAGCGCTCGACACCCTAACCAACCTACAGCAATCGGGCAAGCTAATTGGCGTGATTTCCCATATTCAGGCACTCAAAGATAGAATCAGCAGTCAAATCCAAGTAGTGCCGCAAACAGGGGGCATCAGTAGAATTATCGGTGCCGGTATTACCAAGATTAGTTGACTCAGGCTAGATTTGGTTAAGCCAAATTAAGTTAAAATAAGTTAAGTTAATCTAATAAATTAAGCGGCGCGGCGAACCCATCGTAACAATCGATTTATAAACCGATTCATCTTGCTGTCATGTCATTGGGTAATACTACTTCAATGTTTACCGCTCGCTTAATCAAAACCTGAGTGCTCAGTGTTATTTATGTCAACTCATAAGGGCAACACGATGTTAACCAAACTTTCGCAGCTTTTAGCACAAGGGCGCTTTGTTTCCCCTGTCCCTGCCGTGGTGGTGCACCCTACTACCGATATCATCTTGCAATCTTGTATCCAAGCGCATCAGCACCACATCATCACTCCGATTTTGGTCGGTCCAAAACACAAAATCGAAAAAGCCGCTACTGACGCCAATTTAGATATTTCAGGCTTTATGTTAGTGAATGCTGAGCATAGCCATGACGCGGTTGAAATCGCCGCAAAAATGGTTCGTGAACAGCAAGCCGACTTTATCATCAAAGGTTCAGTGCATACCGATGAGTTAATGGGTGTCTTGATCGATAAAACCCAAAACCTACGCACCGAGCGCCGTATGAGCCATGTTTGGTTAATGGAAAGTCCCACGTATCACAAACTTTTGACCTTGACCGATTGTGCACTCAACGTGGTGCCAGATTTGCTGACCAAAAAAGACATTTTGCAAAATGCGATTGATTTTGCGCACGCGCTCGACATTGAGCAGCCTAAAGTAGCCATCTTGGCAGCGGTTGAAGAAGTCAAACCGCAAATGCAATCGACCATCGATGCTGCGGCGTTATGCAAAATGGCAGACCGGGGTCAAATCACCGGCGCCTTGCTTGATGGACCCCTAGCATTTGACAATGCGATTAGCCAACAGTCTGCGGATATCAAACATATCCACTCACCTGTCACGGGCGATGTCGATATTTTACTGGTACCTGACTTAGAAGCGGGCAATATGCTAGGTAAACAGTTAATTTATTTGGGCGAAGCCAAAGCCGCGGGCATTGTTATGGGTTCAAAAGTGCCGATTGTGTTGACCAGCCGCTCGGATGACGAACTCGACCGCCTTTATTCTATTGCCCTTGGCGCCTACGTTGCGCAAAAGCGTAAACAAGCTTGATGTTAGTTCAGGTTACTTGAGATTAATTGAGATTACTAGCATGAAGGATTCTGTCATGAGGCATACTGACTCGACTCACCCGATTGTGGTGACTTTTAACGTAGGTTCAGCGACTATCAAAATGGCGGCGTATGACACCGCTAAAGCAGTCGACTCATCCCCGCTTGCGTGGTCCCCCTTGTTTGATGTCAATATCAACCTAAAAACCAAAAACAAAGTCTGGCACTCCATGCCACAATCTTTGTCTGACTGGGAACCCCAAGATAGCCTGACAGAAACCGCGGTAAGCTTGTTTACTCGTGTCAAACATGCCTTTCCCGCGCGTGAGATTGTCTGTATCCACCGAGTGGTTCATGGTGGCAAACGCTATCATGTTCCTGTGGTGATTAACGAGACAGTGATGGCGCATTTGGTGGAGCTGTCACCGATTTGCCCGCTACATCAGCCTCCTGCCCTATCTGTGGTCAACGCGCTGCAAGCCATTGATAAAAAACTGGTGCACATCGCTGCCTTTGATACCGCTTTCCACTACCATCGCCCAGAGATTTGGTCTAGCTATGCACTCCCAAAATCGCTGCGAGATCAAGGCGTGCGCTGTTATGGCTTTCATGGTTTATCGTATCAGGCGATTATGCGCAAACTTGAAACCTATCTGCCAAAGATTGCCAAAAAACGCTTAATTATCGCGCATTTGGGTAGTGGCTGTAGTATCACCGCGGTCGAAAATGGCGAGTCAAAAGACAGTACCTTTGGCTTTAGTGGATTAGATGGCGTACCAATGGGTACCCGTCCGGGTCATTTGGATGCTGGGGTAATTTTATATATGGTCGAGCAAGGTTGGACGCTCGAGCAAATGAACCAATGCCTATATAAAGAGTCGGGCTTGCTCGGTTTATCTGAAATTAGCAATGACGTGCGTGATTTGCTGGCTAGCGATGACCCACGCGCCAAATTTACACTGGCGTATTTTGCCACGCATGCCGCCAAAGAAATCGCAAGCCTGATGGTTAGTATGAAAGGCTGTGATGCGCTTATCTTTACCGCAGGGATAGGTGAACAGTCAGCGATTATCCGTCGGATGATTGTCGAACAACTCGATTTTTTAGGTTTTAGTTTGGATGCGGATAAAAATATCGATGGCCGTATTGACGTTCCGATTTTACGAATCAACTCAGACGATGACAAACAAATTTATGTCATATTGACTGATGAGCAGCTTGAATTAGCTTTATCACTTGAGCATGCAATCACGATAGAAACTGATAAGTAAAAGTGACAAACCTGTCAACTATTTTTAGGATGAAGGGTAAGATATAACCGATTTTTATCGGTTACCTACGCTTACTGTCTAGTTGATTATACTATTACAAATATTAACATAAATAGTGATTGTTTTTTACTTTTAAGCTCCTCGCAAGGTTTAATTTAGCCATTTTTCATGATATTGTAATATCAAGCAAATAGACTATGCTTAAATCTTATCACATTCATTTTAGTCATATTTTTGATTAGAAAATGTATCGCAACTTGGTATTTTCAAATACCCTTCTTGTTTTTTCTGGTAGCCGAATGAGGTCAATTATGAACAACGATTTTATGGATAAAATGAAAGATGGTTCACGTCAAATGTACGCACCATGGTCTCGCTTCAACCAAGCGATGTTACGAAATGCGGAAAAAATGACTGACTTTTCTCTAGAAACAATGCGTCATTACTCAGAAATGGGTCTTGAGCAACTTCGCAATGTTTCTTCTGTTGACTCTCCAGAAGCGGCTTCAAGCTTCAACCAAAAACAAACTGAGCTGCTCAACCAATTGGGTCAAAAAATGTTGTCAGATGCACAGCGTTTGACTGAGCTTGGCAACGAAATCCGTAATGAAGTCATGTCAGCGATGAATGAAATCTACAGCCAAAATGCATCCAGCATGCAAGATGCCATGCAAAGCGCTGCTAGCAACGCATCAAAAACAGCAGAAGACTTTAACCGCAAAGTGAACGAAAACATGCACAAAGCGGCAAACCAAATGTCAGAAGCGGTTAAACAAACCACCCAAAACATGAACAAAGCTGCGACTAACGTGACTGCTGCGGCAACCCGCACCGCTAATGATGTAGCACAAACACAAAATAGCGAAGCGGTAAAACCTGCAGCAAAAACAACCCCTGCAGCAAAATAATTAGTTTGATGCATCGTAGTCATTCTTAAGACTGTATCATTTATAAACAGCTATTTATGTGTTACCTGATAGATGAATGGCGGCTTATGAATCTATAAAAGTGGTGGATTAGACAGATGCCTAATCCACCATATTTTTAAGTAAGCGTGCGTATTCACAGCGAATTCTTATCAAGCACATCATAATAACGGGATTTATCATGGCAGACAATAAAGACACCCAATATCAAGGAGCGAACGCCCATTCCTCAAGCGACAATGCTTCAAATAGCGCTTCAAATAGCAATACTTCCAACACCCAAGGCGCAGAGAATACCAATACCAATGCTTTTGGCTACACGCCATTTGCCAATTTTCCCTTTGGCAATAATGCATTTGGTTTTGGTAGCAATCCTTTTAATAACTTTGGAACCAACGCCTTTAATCTGCCGCAAAATCCGCTGGATTTTTTGAGTAAAACCAATCCATTTGCTCACATGGCCTCTAGTATTCCGCCTTACAATCCTGCGGTTGGTGAATTCTATAGTGAATTTTTTGGTAATATGACCAAACTGAGCCAACAAATTGCACAGCAATCGATGCGTGCTAACCAAGCGCCGCAGTACACCAATACCTCGATTATGATGGACTTAATGGATGGCTGGCGTAAGATGGGTCAAATGGTAACCAATCACCCAGGCACGATGATTGAAGACCAATTGCAGTTGTTTAAAGACCAAATGCACTTGTGGCAAAACACGCTACAACAATTTGCCGGTGAAAAAACCGACCCAGTGGCAAGTCCTGAAAAAGGCGATAAACGGTTTAATGATGAAGAATGGGAAGACAATCCTATTTTTAACTTCTTAAAACAGTATTATTTATTAACCACCCAAGCGATGATGGATGCGATTGATGACGTTGAAGGTATTGATGAAAAAACCCGTCAACGCTTGGCTTTTTTTACCCGCCAATGGATTAATGCAGTAGCCCCAACCAACTTCTTAATGACCAACCCAGAAGTACTCCGTTTGACCATCGAAAGTCGGGGGCAAAATCTGGTTCAAGGTATGAAGCAGTTGGCTGAGGACATGGGTAATAGCGCTGATACACTCAATATCCGTATGACTGACCAGAGTGCGTTCCGAGTGGGTGACAACATCGCCACCTCAAAAGGTAAAGTGGTATTTGAAAACCACATGATGCAGCTCATCCAGTATGACCCTTCAACCGAAAAAGTAAAACAACGTCCGTTGCTCATGGTGCCACCTTGGATCAACAAATTCTACATCATGGACTTACGTGAGAACAACTCGTTTGTGCATTGGGCTGTCAACGAAGGTCATACGGTTTATGTCATCTCTTGGGCGAACCCAACGCCTGAGTACAAAAATGTTGGCATGAGCACTTACATGAAAGACGGTGTGCTTGCGGCGATGGATCAAATTGAAGCCATCACGGGTGAAAAAACCATCAATATTACAGGTTATTGCATTGGGGGTATGTTGACAGCATTGACGCTAGGCTACCTTGCCGCAACCAAGCAAGAAAGCCGCATTGCTAGTGCGACACTTTGGGCCACCATTATTGATTTCTCAGATCCAGGTGATATCGGCGTCTTTATCGATGACAAAATCGTTACTGCGATTGACAAGCAAAACGCCGAGAAAGGTGTATTTGATGGGCGAATGATGGGCGTGTCATTTAGCTTACTCCGTGAGAACAGCCTATACTGGAACTACTACGTACAAAACTACCTCAAAGGTGAGCGGCCCGTACCTTTTGACTTGTTATACTGGAACTCAGACTGTACCAACGTGACTGCTGCCCTGCACCATTTTCTACTGCGTGAGTTCTATATCAACAACTTGCTGCGTAAACCGGGTGGGGTTGAAATTGACGGCGTGAAAATTGACTTATCAAAAGTTAAAACTCCTGTGTTTATGGTGGCAACCTTGCAAGACCACATCGCAAAATGGAAAAGCTGTTACCCAGGTACGCAAGTATTTGGTGGTGAAAAAGTATTTGTGTTGGGAGAATCAGGTCATATTGCGGGTATCATGAACCCCCCAGGTAGTAAATATGGTTACTACACTAACGACAACTACCCTGCGGACGCCGACCAATGGTACAAAGACGCCACCTATGTTAAAGACACCTGGTGGACAAGATGGCATGACTGGATCAAACCATTTGAGGGTAACGAAATCAATGCCCGTGTTGTCGGTCAAAATAGCCAAGGTAAAGAAATCCCAACGTATGGCGATGCCCCAGGTAGCTATGTCACGGTCAAAGCCACTGAAGCCTTAACGGGTCATAACTTTGCAGAAGCCTACCGTTCACAATTACCACCGGTATAATCTATCGTTATCACACAACATCCCGTGATTGCCTAGCCTGTCACGGGCTTTTTATAAAATAGCCAAATCGCTCATCAGCTACATAGATTTGCTAGTCAAAAGTTGTGATATTGAGTAGAATTAACGCCATATTCTGCGCATAATAGCGATTAGAAACATTTTGAATAGAGCGCCTATGTCGATTGAACCAGCACAAAAAAACCTATCACTCAGTAAGCTAGACCGCAATATTGTCTTCTTTGATCGGGCGATTCGCTCGTTTATTCCAAACAGCAATCTTAGCACCCGTCCTTTGCCTGTCTCTAGCCCCGATGTGCCAAAACTGTCCGTGGAAGAAGCGCGTCATGTCGCAGGTCTCATGCGTATCAATCACACGGGCGAAGTGTGCGCGCAAGGACTGTACCACGGTCAAGCATTTACCGCTAAGCAAGCAACAGTCAAAAAAGCCATGCACCAATCTGCGCTAGAGGAGATTGACCACTTGGTGTGGTGTGAGACGCGGTTAAATGAATTGGGTAGTCATCCCAGTATTTTTAGTCCGCTTTGGTATGGGCTATCGTTTGGCATGGGTGCGGTAGCGGGATTGATTTCTGATGAGTTTAGTTTGGGGTTTGTCGCAGAGACGGAAACCCAAGTCAGCGAGCATTTGCACAGCCATCTTGGTAAGCTACCTGCACACGATAAACGCAGCGCTGAGATTTTAAGCCAAATGGATAAAGAAGAATTACACCACCGTGATAAAGCAGTCGAATCAGGCGCCAGCCCATTGCCACTACCCATTAAAACCACGATGCGTTTTTTGGCTAATTGCATGAAAACGGTGGCGTATCATATTTAACTGAGTATCTTTAACTAAGCGTGTTTAACCGAACGTGTTTAAATGAGCATGACTGACAGCCTCAATCGTTGGCTGCCGTGTTTATTGCTATAACCTTGCTTAAGCGCGCTGTTTTCGCGTAAAAATATAACAATAACTTTATTTTTTTTTGATAGTATTTTTACATTATTGCTTTACATTGTTGCTATGGGATAAGCTGATTGATTTGTGCAATCTATCCCACCCAATTTTTTAAGGAAATTTCAATGACTCATATGGTAAAACCCCTAGCCTATACCCCCCTAGCTTATACCTTAGCTATTTTGATGGCAACCAATGCCACTGTAGCGATGGCTGCAACGGCAACCGCAAAAACAGCGACCAAGACGACCACCACCAAAACCACCACGGCAAAACCCGCTACCCCGACAACAGCCACTAAAAAAACCACGGTGACCAAAGCCAAAACTACCAACAAATCAACTGAAAAATCGGCTAATACGGTCAGTAATAGCGTGAAGGATACTACCCCGCAAACGACACCGCCGTCAGCCACCTCAAATACAGGTTCAGTGATAGTGCCTGTCTTGACCGCCCCCACGGTTGCCAACGTGATTTATCCATCTACTAACAGCGTACAATTGGTAGGCACGGATATTTCAGCGCAAAATCTTGCCAATATTCCACTGCCGACTTTAACGCTTAGTAATATCTCAACAATAAAAACCGTTTTGGTTCCACGAACCACGGATAACAGTACACAGTTAGATGTCAGCGTGTTAGACGATTTTATTACTTATGCCACCCCAATGGCACGTCACTATCCCCCTGTTTTTTCGAGCCGTACTGAGCGCTACAATACCACTGAGCGACTCAAATCCTTGACCGCATGGATTGAAACCTACGCACAAAATCCAAATGCCTCTTATGAGGTGCTACTGCGTGCAGCAAAACTCAATGCCATGGGTCGCAATCTGGATTTAGGTTCTGATTATGCCGTGCGTGCAGGCAATTATATCGCCCGTGCCGTGCGGCTCAATGACACGGCAGAAGCCAACTTCTTATATGGCGCAATGCTCGCTGAAGGTGGCGGTTTTAAAGAAGGTGCCAAATACTTAGAAAAAGCCGAAAAAATGGGCTATCTAGAAGCTACGCAAAGTTTGGCGCAAGCAGATTTATTGGATGACAAAAAAGACCGCGCCATTCAACGGTTAACGGAATTTAAGGCCAAAAACCCAGACAATCCGTATATCGATGAGCAATTACGCATCGTCAATAGCGGTAAATACTATATTTGGGATATCCCTGCAAAAGTCGTTCAATAATTTTTTGCGTTCATACCCTAGCGGTGGTTTAATATCACTGCTAAGTCACCATGCTAATTCACCATCATCGTTGAATTTTAGCATGGTGATTTTTTTCACCCTATCATTCAGTGATAGGCAGATTTTTGCGCTAACCTTTTTTGCGCTATCTATTGTTGCTCTATCATTTTTTGCTCTATTTTAGCCGAGTAAATCACCATGCCGCTAACAAACCAATCTACTAGATTTTGTCAAACGTCTCTAATCACTGCAACGACATTGGTTACTATCATCACCCTTACTGGCTGCGCCACCACCAAAATCGGTAGCCGCGATACTGCAAGAGCCATCATGGATCAGCGCGTCAGCGTGTTATCAGGCAGCCGCTTGAGTTCTGACACCAAAAGCCGCTTGGTGCAGGCAGGTTTAGATGAAGAAAAATGCTTGGCAAATATGCCTGCCTGTGTAGTGACGCTCAAGCAAGCGGATCTTAATTCCGATAAAGGGATTTATGGCGCAATTAGTGAGCTGTTTTACGCCTCTGCCCAGCAGCGCCAGCAAGCCAAAACTTGTACCAATCCGCCAAAAGATTTGGCCACAGACTATGCCAAAGATTTGGTTGGCAAGACCGACATTGTAGCGCCCAAACCCGATGAAATTTCTTGTACTATCGCCTTTCAAGACGATATGCTGCAATCGATTCGGTTTTCTTACATTTATTTGATGTACGATATCCTCAATCCAACCGTCGTCAATCAACAACCGTCACAATTGTATTATCTGCCAAAACAACGCGATACCCAAATTCAGGACTTGTATTACGCTGCCATCGACGCGTTAGGTGATCGCTTGTATCATCAAAAAATGGCAGAAAATTATCAAATCACTCGCAACAACCTGCGTGTCAATATCAATGGACAGCCGTTTACTGACAAATCGGCATCGATGAAGTTGATTTCAAGCTACCAGATTGATTTATCAAAATTTAATACCATCAGTCGCCGCGATGGCTTTGGTATCAATTATGTGGCACTGCTCAATAGTCGCATCAATACGGCGGTGATTATTGACTTGTTGCAACACTATGCCAATGATACACCGCTAGAAGAACGTATCCACCAAACAGGGCATTTGCCTATGACTGCGGTGTTGGTGCCCAAAGGCAATAGCATTGATGAGTTGCAAAAAACCACCGATTTTTCGCTCAATATTTATGATCCCTATCAGTTTAAAAGTGTCTCTATACTCAACAAAGATTTTGCGTTATCGGCGAACTATACCGCAGCTTACGGTATTTGGTCTAAAGATAATCGTTTAGACAATATCAGTCTGTTAAGTTTGTTTGCCTCGCCCTATCAGCAGACCCAGCCGCATTTATTTATGCTTGAGCCCTACAATCCCAATAAACGCGTGATTATCATGATGCATGGGTTGGCATCAAGTCCTGAAACTTGGATTGGACTGACCAATGACATTTTTAATGACCCAAAACTTCGCGAAAATTTCCAAGTTTGGCAGATTTTTTATCCCACCAATATCCCGATGCTAGAAAACCGCCACCAAATTTATGACTTGATTGAACGCACTTTTAAAACTGTCGATCCTGAGCAGCAGGACGTTGCCAGTCAACATGCGGTGCTGATTGGTCATAGTATGGGTGGGGTAATTGGGCGTTTGTTGGTATCAAATGATGACTTAACGCCCAAAGTCGAAGCACTGGTTGCCAATTACTCACAGCTCAATAATTTTTCAGCAGGCTACGCGGCATTTGTCCGTCATGCGCAAAATAAAACGCTCAGTGACCGCTTCAAACTTCAAGCCCTGCCGCAAGTCGATCGCGCGATTTTTATCTCTTCGCCATTTCGCGGTACCGATTATGCCGATCGCTGGTTTACTCGCAGTTTGCGCCGTATCATCTCACTACCGGCAGGATTTATCCGCACCGTGTATGACAATTTAAATTCGCTATTTACTGAAGGCGTGGTTGCAAGCAATCCGCTGGCACAGCTATTTTTGGAAAATGGTGCGAGCCAGTTGAGCAGCCGCTCTTACTTTAACCAATTAACGGCAGATGTCACCATCGCGCCCAATGTTGCCGTCAATAACATCATCGCCACTGATGATAAAGATTTGTCCAATGCGCTCGAACAGCTTACCGCTAAGGCAGCCAATAGCCCTACTGATGATGTATCGGCATCCATAACATCTTTGAAAAATGACAATACGACGTCGAGCGTTAGACCCGCCACAGAGACCAAGCTGTATAACACCACGAGTCTGGCGCAAGCCAAACAAAGTCTGGATGAGAAAAAGCAACTCTTAGAATCGGTGAAATATGGCGCAACCGACCGTCTCTCCGATGGTATTGTGCCGTACAACAGCTCGCATTTAGAAGGCGTGGAATCTGAAAAAGTGCTTACCGGTCGTCACAATGTCCATACTAGCCCGCAGGCGATTTTGGAGTTACGTCGCATCCTGCATCAACATCTCGCTCGCTATGGCGTCACCCAAGCGCCGCCTGACAGACAACCTTAGCGGCTATCAACATCAATAAAAAAGCCAATAGCCTTCACTATTCGCTTTTTATGACACTGTTTTTTATTTAACTGTTTATTGCTACTAATTATTGCTACTACTGACCGTCCAACCGCTAAACTTTAGCAAAATACTTGGTCAACACTTCAAGACAGCGCGTCACCTTCGCAGGTTGTTGTTCATGTCTGGGTGTTACCGCATACAGCATATAACTTGGTAATTGGTAACCTGGCAATACTTCCACCAAATCGCCATTTGCCAATTCTTTTTGGATATCGAGTGACATGATACGGGCAACGCCATGCCCTTCTTTGGCAAGGGTCGTGGCAAGCATAATGTTGTTGGTTTGAATACGCGTTGGCATACGCACGCGTGATTTTTTACCTGTTTCGACATTGATCATATCGACTTGATTGGGATCTTTGATAAGGCTAATGCCAATCATATTGAGTTTGGCCAAATCTTTTGGCTCGGTCAATTTTTCATTTTGACGTAAAAAATGCGGTGAAGCCACTAGTAGCTGACGTATCTCGGTCAAAGGAAATGCCGATAAACTACTGTCATTAAGGTTTGGTGACATCCGAAGGGCGATATCGATACGCTCTTCAATCAAGTCAACATACTGATTGTCCGCTTCAAAATGGATGGTTAAATCATCATGCGCCGAAATCCAAGTCGACAGCGCCGGTAAAATATGATTGACACCCAATTCTGGTGTGGTTGCAATGCGCAAGTTCCCTGCTAACTCATCGCGTAATTGATTGACACGGATACGACCTTGTTCGGCTGCCGCAACCACATCTTTGGCACTCTCATAAAAACTAGTGCCTGCTTCTGTTAAGCTTAACTTACGAGTCGAGCGATGCAATAACACCACACCCATATCGTTTTCTAACGAGCGGATTTGTTGACTAACCGCACTTGTTGTTATGCCCAGTTCTTTTGCAGCACCACTAAATGAAGCATGACGTACAACACTTGCAAAAACCGCCATGCCTCTTAAATTATCAAGCATATTTCACCCAATTTTATCACTTAATCAAAGTCACTGTTAAAATCTGATGTATTATACGTTATTAGCAAGATAAATTAAACGACATCGGGATTTATTAACTAAAATTATTAATATTTTTTCAACTATTTAATATTGTATTTTATTGATTTTCTTAACAAATATTGATTTTGTTTAATTATTTGTCTGTTAAAAAAGTAAAAACTAGAATTTATATAAATTAAATTGACTTATTGAATTAACTTAACAGCGCTAATCGAGGCGTGTTGCTGCAACAGTGCCTGGGTAACTGCTTGTTGTTCAAGCTGATGGGTAGCTTGTTGTAACGCTAGTTTTTCGCGAGCCGCTTGTAGTGCTTCTGGTTTTAATTTCTCTAGCGCTTGAAAATTGCTTGCCGACTCCGCCAAACGAATATCAATCCCCTCAAAAAGCTGTCGAAGTTTTTGGCAAAAATTATCAAAAGTTGCGGTATGGGTCAAAAAGCTTTGTTCAGTAACAAATTGGCTAACCCCATGAATCTCGCCGGTCATGACTCCACGTTTGGCAAGCACTAATTCATCCTCATCGAGCCAGCCTTGCTCACGGGCATTAAACACCCAATAATCCCATTTGGCAGGCGTCCACTCGCCCTCAAGTGGTACATCAGTGGGTTTGAGCAACGCCAGTGGCGATATTTCAGCAATATCACTACCCTCTGCAACGATGCCAGGCACACTAGTTTCATGATGACTGGCACTGGGTTGCAAGTCAGATAAGCGATTAGCATCGGCATCTAGGGTGGGCGTTTGCTGTGTGGTAGTATTGAACGCGGCTTTATCGATAGATATTAAATGGCTATTATCAAATGCCTGTTGTTCAGTGCCTTGTTGAATGCTTGCTTCAATGATTTGTTGAATGCTATCAACGTTTGACGCAGATTTGAGCAGATGGTCATCCGATAAGTTGTCATCCCTCTGCTCCGAAGTTAGTTGTAAGCTATCTTCAGCCATCACTGAAGACTTTGCGCCTTGTATGGCTTCGCTAGGCGTTGTGTCGACAATTTTAAAATCAGGGCTTTGAGAATCAAGACTTTGAGAATCAAGACTTTGAGACTCAGGATTATCAGCGATTGGCGGACGAAGCGAGATTTGATTACGGTGCAGTGGCTTGAACGCCATCAAGCGGAGTAAACACATCTCTAGCGCTTGCATCGGCGTATTGGCTAATGCCAAGTTTTCACGGCTTTTTACCACAATGTCATAATATAGTTGTAATAGCTCTGCGGGTAACTGCTGAGCCAGTTGTTGCAATTGCTCGCTTTGCTGGCGATTGATTTGCAAATCAAAATTTGGCAACGCCTGCAAAATCGCCAATTGATGTAGCGTCTCAGCCAACCTGTCAAATACGGCTTTGGCATCCACCACCTGCTCACGCAGAAGCTGAATGGACTGCGTCAACTGCTGGGTATTTTGCTGATAAATATTGGCAAGGATAGCAATGACATCGGCTTGGTCAATTAAGCCAAGCATCTGGCGAATCACTGCATCTGTGACATTGCCATTGCCAAACGCAATAGCTTGATCAGTGAGTGACAACGCATCGCGCACGGAGCCTTTGGCACTGCTCGATAGCTGCCATAAGGCATCAGGCTCGTAGCTAATTTGTTCTTTGTTAAGAATCGTGCCAAGATATTGAGCGAGCGCCACTTGCGGCAAAGGTCTGAGTACAAATTGCAGACAACGCGAGATGATGGTAATGGGCAGTTTTTGTGGGTCTGTGGTCGCAAGCAGAAACTTCACATGCGCGGGCGGCTCTTCGAGGGTTTTTAGTAGCGCATTAAAACTATGCGTCGATAGCATATGCACTTCATCAATTAGATAGACTTTGTAGCGACCTTGGGTTGGTGCATACGGTACGTTGTCGAGTAATTCACGGGTATCTTCAACTTTGGTACGTGATGCCGCATCAATCTCAATCAAATCAATAAAGCGACCGCTATCGATGGATTGGCATACACCACATACGCCACAAGGCTCGCTTGTCACCCCTGTCTCACAGTTAAGGCATTTCGCCAAAATACGCGCAATGGTAGTTTTGCCGACGCCGCGCGTACCCGTAAATAGATACGCATGATGCAAGCGCTGGTTATGGATAGCATTGATTAATGCTTTGGACACATGTTCTTGTCCCAGCAGCTCATGGAAGTTTTTTGGACGATATTTGCGTGCTAGGACTTGATACATGGTTATGGATACATGACAACAAAAACGTTAAAAAAGAAATAACCTTAACCCACTCGTAGTAAAACTAAACCGCTGGGCTATTGGCCTCAATTAGGGGCTGTAATTCACCGTCTTGGAACATTTGATAGATGATATCGCTGCCGCCAATCAGCTCACCTGCCACCCATAATTGTGGGAAAGTTGGCCAGTTAGCAATTTGTGGCAAAGTTGCACGGATTTCTGGGTTTTCAAGAATGTTGACAAACGCAAATGGGCGACCAATTTGGGTTAGTACATCCACCGCACGCGCAGAAAAACCGCATTGTGGAAACTGTGGCGTGCCTTTCATATAAAGCAATACGCTGTGTTGAGCGATTTGGTCACGGATGGTTTGTTCGATGTCAGTTTGGTTCATATCAGTCATATGAAATTCCTTTATCAAGCCCTTTAAAGTAGAGCGCTATCTTCACAGCTAGAATTTGACTCACTAATGATGAGTGCAGGGTTGCTATTATACGCTATAATGGTTATCGAAAGTAAGCATTCAAGATGCCCACCCAAAAAAAGTCAGCCGCAAAACTACTCACAAATTCCATTAATCTGATGAAGTCACTTGTTCAAGCAACACCACGCAGCTTACCATAATGCCTTCTTGGCGACCGGTAAATCCAAGCTTTTCAGTCGTGGTAGCTTTGACGCTGATTTGGTCAACCGCGCAGCCCATGACACCGGCAATACGCGATTGAATCTCGGCACGATAAGGCAATAGTTTTGGACGCTCCGCCATGATGGTGATGTCGGCATTGATAAGCGTAAAGCCTTTTGATTGGATAAACTGGTACACTTGGTTTAGCAAAATGGTCGAATCTATATTGCGAAAACGCTCATCGGTATCCGGGAAAAACTGCCCAATATCGCCCAGTGCCAATGCACCAAGCAACGCATCACACAACGCATGTAACACCACATCGCCATCAGAATGCGCAAGCAAACTGTGGGTATGAGGAATTTGTACCCCGCCTAATGTTATAAATTGGTTTTCTGTGCCGTCGTTGACAAAGGCATGGACATCGATACCCTGACCGATTCTTATCATGGTTAATCCTATTTTTTTATCTTGCTGTCTTGATTTTGGAAGCTATTGTGTTTGGTTTAGCAGTATCTATTCTAACAGTTCCAACAGTGACTGTTTTAATGGACTCTATTTTAACGGTTAAAGCATGATTTACAAGTAGCTAGGCTATCTTAAATAAAAGCTTTGAATAACAACTTAGATTAAAAACTTTTGATAACGACTTTGGATAGCATTCGAATAACGACTTTGAATACAAACTTGGCATAACCAGCTACTATCACTACTTGAATTAAAAATTGGGTGTCAAACGAGATTTGCCGTATAACGTCTAAAAAAATTGATAAATCCTAGTAAATTGCTATGGTATTTTATTATATAACGTTATATAATATAAAAATAAACCCATCAAGTGGGGAACTTGATGGGAGTGGGTAATGCACTACTTGTTGTTATTTTTATTGTTGCTTTCTTCTTCTTTGTTTTACTGATGTTAGCCATAATGCCAAATTATGGCTTTTTTATTTTTATCGTTTTTTATTTTATTTTTTGTCTTATTGATTCTATCTTATTACTATCGTAGTTAACAAATTTTGTATTTACGTCGTGATGAATTTATTTTAGCGGATTTACGCCTGTGCTCTATGTGCTCTTTGTTATGAATTGTTAAATTAAGTTTCTTTAGTTTCCTTAACAAAACTATTAATATTGATTTTGCATCTTTGCTTTTATCATATTTTTTTATCTTTAATTTTTAATGACAGACCAGCCGAATGATAGGCAGTAAAAAAACGGCTTAAAATTTAAGCCGTTTTTTGTCATATTAGGATTAACGCGTACGTGGACAAACTTCATTGTCATTGAAAAAATAGCTGATTTCACGGGCTGCAGATGTGGTTGAGTCTGAACCGTGAACCGCGTTTTCATCAATGCTGTTTGCAAAGTCACGACGAATCGTACCTTCAGCGGCGTCTTTTGGGTTGGTAGCGCCCATGATTTCACGGTGGTGAGCCACTGCGTTTTCCCCTTCAAGTACTGATACTACCACTGGACCTGAAGTCATGAAAGAGACTAAATCATTGTAAAATGGACGCTCTTTGTGCTCAGCGTAGAAACCGCCCGCCTTTTCGTTGTCTAAATGCAACATTTTTGCTGCCACAACTTTTAAGCCTGCTTTTTCAAAACGGCTGTAGATTTCGCCAATGTGGTTGCCTGCAACTGCGTCAGGTTTGATAATTGATAACGTACGTTCAATGGCCATGTTAAATTCCTTTAAAATTGAAGAGGATTATGATTTTAAGTGTGAGAAACTGTAAAAACAGCCCGTACACTGCCCATTGGGCATGTCAAATCACGATTTGAAGATTTGAATAAATGCGGGGTGCTGTTCTTAGTTGCCTATTATAATGATATTGAGGGCAAAAACTAGTTTAATTCATCACTATTAAGTCGAAATTGCTAGAATATCAAGTTGGGCAAGTTTTTTGTAATAAATGGCGGATATATTCTGTGATACGCAACTATGGTATAGTAGCCAATAGCTTAAATTTTCTCTCAATGGTATGACGCTTTCAAATATCACAAAAACACAAGCGGTTGTTGTCAGCCTATGCTTGGCGCTATTATTGGTGGCAAGTATCGGTTTAGCACGTCAGTTTACTGTCAAAACCGTGCCAGATTGTCAGCGCAAAAACCAGCCGTTCGACTATAGTATCTGCGAGCTTGATGCTAAAAGCGCGGCGAATTTTTCACTACAGTGGCAAAACCCCTCGTCCACGAGCCACCCATTACTACTCACCTTTACTGCCCTGCGCGATTATTTGGCAAGTGAGCAACCTACCAAAACCTTGTTGTTTGCGATGAACGCAGGGATGTATGATGGCAATTTTGCACCGATTGGGTATACGGTCATCAATGGCAAGCAAATCCGAGCCCTAAATCTCAAGCAGGGCGGCGGCAACTTTCACCTAATGCCCAATGGGGTATTTTGGCAAGACCGTCAAGGTTTTTATATCACTGAAAGTCAAAGTATGGCAAAAAAACTGGCAAGCGGGGCAAAACCGACCTTCGCCACCCAATCTGGACCCATGCTGGTCATCGATGGTAATATCCATCCGGCATTTGATGCCAATAGTACCTCGAGAAAGTACCGCAATGGTGTTGGCGTGTGTGGTCACAATCCTAGCCGCGTCAAATTTGTAATAAGCGACACGCCTGTCAGCTTTTATGAGTTTGCAGATTTGTTCAAATCACAATTGGGCTGTGACAATGCGTTGTTTTTGGATGGCGGTAGTGCTTCAGCATTGTATAGTCAGACGCTGTCACGCAACGACAATAAATATATGGGTGTGATGATTGCGGTGACACAAGACAAATAATGCGTATTCGGTAAGACAAGTTTATGCTGATTTAATCAGCATTTTGCATAAAATTATCCATTTCCACATTGCAAAAATAATTTTTTAAGGTATTATAATCAGCCTAGTTTTGACAAATTTGCTTGGCAATATTTGTGATACTACCCTTTCGGGCCTATAGCTCAGTTGGTTAGAGCAGAGGACTCATAATCCTTTGGTCCACAGTTCAAGTCTGTGTGGGCCCACCATATAAAACAACCACTTAGGTGCATTAGACCTCAGTGGTTTTTTATTTTTAGCTTGTAATGATTAAATAGTAAGTAGTTTACATCACAATATGAACCCCTATTTTAAATCCATATTTATGTCATTGGGTTTAGACTGTTACTTGGTCTTGACTGCCTGAATCAATCATCCGATCACTATCTAATTTGATATAAATCCTTGTTTTATATTGAATTATTATTGTTAATAGTTAACGCTTTCAAGGAAAACGTCTTTACATTCATTGCAGATAAGTTATAATAAAAACAATACGACTGGTCTATTTTTTATAATAGCGTGCACAACAAATATGGAGCCTACCTCTATCAAGAAGTCTGAAACGAAACGCTTACACATTCTTAACACCAGTTCTGAGCTGATTTTGCGTAAAGGTTTTAGCGGTGTGGGATTACAAGAAATTTTACAAAGCTGCGAGATCCCTAAAGGTTCATTTTATCATTACTTCAAATCTAAAGAGTCTTTCGGCTGTGAATTGGTACAGTATTATGTAGATAATTACCAACGCCGTTTAGATGAACTATGGCGTAGCGACCAATCCGCTTATCAAAAACTAATCGGCTATTTTAACCTATGGATTGAAGATCCTGATGCGCCGTGTAGTTGGGCAGATAGCTGTCTAATTGTAAAACTTGCTGCAGAAGTCGCTGACCTATCTGAAGATATGCGCGCTATTATGTCCGATGGCGTCGATAAGGTAATTAAGCGGATTGCTGAAATCATCGTTTTGGGCAAACAAGATGGGTCTATCCAAGCAGAGACTGATGCCTTGACGGTAGCCCAAGTGACTTACCAAATGTGGATGGGCGCAGCGTTATTAAGTAAGCTGCAAAAAGATAAAACACCATTACATCAAGCCTTAAAAGCGACAGCGTTTTTATTAAAAAGTGGAAAGTCTTAAAAGTTAGCTTTGCTGGCTTAATCTCACTAACTTAACCTTAGTAACTTAACCTTAGTAACTTAGCTTCACTATCTTGGCTTCACAACAATAATAGCTGCAAAAATTGTCATAGCAGCCCAATCATTATGTATGACTGGGCTGCTATTACATTAATTTGATAACAATGCGTATCGCTCATGTACTAACTTGTAGGTTAGCACATCTGATAGCGATGCTTTTTCTTAAAGGGCTTTTTCTCAAATAGCGTCTTCAACACCTTCAATGATAAAGGCACGATAATTTGCCCCTTTTAGGCGATGTTGTAATGCTTCTTGATAGATGGGACTGTGATACCAGTCTCGCGCGGCTGCCATATCAGGAAAGCGTAGAATAACAGCGCCTTCAATTTCATTGCCTTCAAGCACTTCTAATTGGCCATAAAAAGCCAAGGGTGTTAGCTCACGACCTTCACGAGCAAGCGGCGCCTTTTGTGCATATTGCGCCAGTTCCTCAGCGTCGGTAGTTTGCTCACGGGTAAATACCACATACGCAGACATGGGCTACTCCTTATTTAACAATTCAAGGAGTGCACTGGCGGTTGCAGCAGAAGAAGCAGGATTTTGTCCAGTAATTAGTAAGCCATCTACTTGGACATACACTTGCCAGTCATCCGCTTTAGAATAATGACCACCTTTTTCTTTGAGCATATCTTCGACCAAAAACGGTACAACTTCGGTCAATCCTACCGCTTCTTCTTCAGTATTGCTAAAACCTGTCACGGATTTACCGCTGACCAAAGGCTTGCCATCACTGGTTTTTACATGACGAAGAACACCTGGGGCGTGACAAACTGTAGCAACAGGTTTTCCTGACTCAATCGCTTGTTCAATCAGCGCAATTGAAATCGGATCTTCTGCTAAATCCCACAATGGACCATGCCCGCCTGGGTAAAACACGGCATCATAATCATCGATAGAAATTTCGCTAAGTTTATGTGTCTGTGCCAATGCTTGCATTGCCACGGGATCTGCTTCAAAGCGATGCGTGGTTTCAGTTTGTGCATCGGCTAAGTTACTTTTTGGGTCTAGCGGTGGCTGCCCCCCTTGAGGTGATGCTAGGGTAACTTCAACACCCGCATCAATAAAGGTGTAATACGGCGCTGCAAGTTCTTCTAACCAAAAACCTGTTTTCTTACCAGTATTGCCGAGTTTGTCATGTGAGGTCAGAACAATTAAAATTTTCATGTTATTTTCTCTGATAGTTTTTAGCATTGAGGTTATTGCTACATGAGCACAGCAGGAAGTCATGTGCGCAATGTACAAGATGCCGAGCAAATCAATCCTTTATTTAATAGCATTGATTGGTAGCATTGAAAAAGATTGCGCGACTGATATGTAAGCAAATATTATCTGTCCAACAAACTTAAAAAATTGCTCAATACTGCAAACATTGGTCAATACTGCAAATATTGCTCAACGCTAGTCAACACTGGGATTTTGCTGTCATCATGCCGTCACTATACACAAAAATAGACCAGTCGTCTATTTATTTGTAGTGTAGATTTATTGATAGTGTAAATAATAAAATTTAATCCATCGGGAAAAGCAGTTTTTGTAAGTAAGGTAGCTAGCTTAAAACTTGATTTAAAACTTGGTAACGATTAAAACAACAAAGCGGTATGATTAATTGCAGGGTAAGTAGTTAAATGGCGCAAAATCTAAATTTGCCCATTGCTTGCTATCAGTAAGTTAAGAAAATATTGTAATTGAATATATATAGTCAAATAATCGTCAATGATACAGTATGGGATGACCGATTAACTAAGTGACTGATTTAAGTGAACTAATATAATAAAGAGCTGTTTTTTAGTTAATATTTTAGGCAGCTCTTTAAGAGGCTCAAGCTCAAGAGAATTAGGCTTCAATCTAAGCTGGCAGTTTACTCGCCAACACATCTACTTTTTCAATAGAAGGCGGTTGTGAAAATAGTTCATCTGCTTGAGCCATCAAAGCGGCGGCAACCTTGCCCGATAAATGAGCCTCGCGACCTGCTTCATCAGGGAATGCATCAAAAATACCAAAGGTTGAAGGTTCAAGGCGTAGACCAAACCATGCAACTGTGGCGGGTTCTTCATTGACGATAGGCAGACCAGCTTTTAGGAAATCTTCTACTTGTTGTTCTTTACCTGGTTTAGCTTCAAGACGGACATATAAAGCGGTTTTAAGCATCACTAATACTCCAATATTGACTAGCCGGCATTGACTAGCATCAAAATTGAGTCTAAACCACTGTTATATTTATGTCAAACGGCTTTAGCGCATAGCTTTGTTGTTTAAAGGTTACATAAACATTTTCGCTTTAAGTCGTAGGGAATGTCTGTATCAGCTTAAATTTGATACTGATATTACTCCCTTTATGCTTGCTTTAATCATAACCTTGCTTTAACCATAACAAGGAAACAAGCATAAGTGACAAGGTATAAATGATGTTGCACTCGCTACACTGGATTGGTTACACTGGTACAACAATAAATAACGGCATTTTACCAAGGGCTATTTTTGGCGCAAACACAGGCGCACAATGTGAGCTTAGCTCGCATTCTTAACCTGGCACCCTTAACGTTACGCCCTTAACCTTACACCTTTAGCATAGACTCAGAATATCAACTATTTTTCATTAATTCTATCAGATCATGCTGACTGACCCAAGCCAGACTGTCTGCAATACACTAAAAACACTGCATTTAATTAAACTAACCCGCTATTAAATCCACTATTACAAAAGGACAAATCTATGAAAGCCGTATCGTATGTTATCAATAACCAGGATGATTTTAA
>NZ_DAMBOA010000010.1:0-87813 GCF_032064105.1 Moraxella sp. CTOTU49097
GCCATCTTAGCAGATTTTACAGGTAAAATATCGGTTTTGTTGGCGATTGCTCATGCCTGCCCATGTAGCCATGCGTGCTCATGTAGCGAGTCCAAAAGTATTGCAAAATTTTATAAGGTGTTAGTATGGTAAAAAATCCCCTAGTGGCTGAGGTAGTAGATAGCGTATGGCGTTAATCCGTAAACGTAAACTCACTGACCAGCAAACCCGCCGCATCCAAAAACAACAAAAATCCCAGCAAGTGCTGGACGATGCCCAGCTGATGGATGGCATTGTTGTCGCAAACTTCGGCAAGCAGCTTGAAGTCCAAGCCACTAGCCTACCGCAAACCCTGCCTGAAAAACCGATTGTCGCCGCTGACGAGCCAGAACCGTTTTGGCAACCCATCACCCTGCACAGTGTTTGGCGTTGTCACACCCGTACCAACTTGCCACTGATTGCCACTGGGGATAAAGTCCGCTTTGTCGCTGACCCAAATACAGGGCTTGGGCGCATTGAAGCGATTTATGATAGACAAAGCATCATCAACCGCCCCGACCGTTACCACAAGCTCAAACCCATTGCCGCCAATGTCGATATTTTAGCAGTCGTATTCGCCCCGCTGCCGCTGCCGTCTGCCCAGCTGATTGATCGGTATTTGGTGGCTTGCCATCACTCAGACATCACGCCATTGCTGATTTTAAATAAAGCCGATTTGTTGGCAGATGGCAGTCATAGCGAGGTGACAGAGCTACTGTCAGCCTATCAACAGCTTGGCTATGCCACCTTGGTGACCCAATCGAATGGTGATTTAACTGAGCTAAAAAACACCGTTGCCGGCAAGAACGTGATTTTTGCTGGTCAATCAGGGGTTGGCAAAAGCAGCTTGGTCAACCAGTTATTGCCTGCTGCAGGGCAATCAGTCAATGAAATTTCAACCATTTCACAGTTGGGTCAGCATACCACCACCACCAGTCGATTTTTAGCGTTTGACCCGATGGCGCTCAGCAAAGGTGCCATTATTGATACACCCGGTATTCGCGAATATGGGCTTTGGCATTTGACCCCTGATGATATTTTGCAAGGCTTTATCGAGCTTGCGCCGCTTGCACCCTACTGCCGTTTTCGCGATTGCAAACATACCGAGTCCACGCCCAATTGTGCGATGTGGCAGGCGGTGTCAGACGGGCAGGTGCTAGCAAGGCGGGTGGAGAATTTGGTGCTACTGCAACAAGAAGCAGCTTCGCAGGATTTTTAAGCTTGCGATTTTAGAGTAAATATTAGACTAAATAAAAGTTTCTTAAAATTGACAACTACCGTTATAATACAGTCAATTTTTTATGGGCAATGAAACGATAATTTTGACGACATGCCCCTGTGGAGGATATCTTGGAACGTTGGTTTGAGTTTATGGGTCATCACCCATTTTTATTTGGCACCATGTTTGTGCTAATTGTGCTATTTTTTATGCTTGAGAACAAACGCAGTGGCAAAAAAATCAATCCAAATGCAGTCGGTTTGATGATCAACAACCAAAACGCTGAGCTGATTGATATCCGCCCACGAAAAGATTTTGAAAAAGGCTATATCAAAGGCAGCCGCAATATCCCGTTTACTGAGCTTAAAAACCACGTTGACGCACTTCGCAGTGCTGACCATCCTATTATCATCGTTTGTCAAATGGGTATGACCGCGGGTACTGCAGTGGCAATGATTGGTAAAGACAACGTTTATCGTCTTGATGGTGGTATTACCAATTGGCAAGCCGCAGGTTTACCTTTAGTGGTAGAAAAAACCGTGCCCGGCAAAACCAAATAAGACTGCTTGGCTGTTCACAATTTGAAATTTAAATCGCCAAGCCCCATAACCATCAATAACGCTTTATTATGTCATCGGTATCTGATAATAAGCTTTTAACCCATTTTAAAAAATCCAGAAATAAGGAGATTGTTATGGCTATGGTGAAAATTTATACCACACCGACTTGCCCCTACTGTATGCAAGCTAAAATGCTATTAAAAAACAAAGGTCAAGCATTTGAAGAAGTTAACATGTATGATGTGACCACAGAGGAACGTCAGGCATTGGCGCAAAAAACCAATAATTACCGCACTGTACCGCAAATTTTTATTGGCGATAATTTTATTGGTGGTTATGACCAACTTGCCAGTCTTGAGCGTCAAGGCAAACTTGATGGTCTATTAGCGGATTAATCGTTCGCAGATTAAACACCTTTACTAGAACTTTACTAGATAAATAACCCCCATTATAAATACAGTTGATAGTTTTTAGACTTTTTTTAAACAAAGTTAAAGCTGTCATATTGTTATAATCCACTTAAGAGCAGTTAATTGAGGACACTACCATGGCAGACGAACAAAACTTACCACAACTGGCGCTAGAACGTATCTATGTTAAAGATATGTCATTAGAAGTACCGGGTGCAGATGTATTTACCCGTGAATGGCAACCAGAGCTTGATATCAACCTATCAAGTGCCGCTGAAAAATTGGACGATGACCACTACCAAGTAATATTAACGGTTAATGTGACTGCCAATAACGGTGGTGAAACCGCTTTTATCGCAGAAGTACACCAAGCGGGTATCTTTATGTTGCAAAATATCCCTGAAGAACAATTGGGCGCAATTTTAGGTGCGTATTGTCCAAACGTATTGTTCCCTTATGCCCGTGAAGTGGTCAGTGACATTGTGACCCGTGGTAGCTTCCCACAATTGTTACTTGCGCCAGTCAATTTTGACCAAGCCTATCAACAAACGCTTGAGCAAGGTAACTAATTTTTTTTAAAGTTAACTATTTTAAAGCTAACTAATTTTTAAGTGTCAAAAATTAAGAGCAGGATAAGCCCTGCTCTTTTTTTATGTAAATTTAAGGTAAATCGTTAGGACTTGGGTCTGTGGCGTAGTGACCAAATAGCAGTGAGCAGATGTGACGGCTGGCTAAAGGCATGGGTGCTTTGCTGATAATCCTGCAGCGCTTGATAAAGTTGTGTCGCTCGTTCAAGGTGTGTGATAATCATGGGGTTTTCCAATCCCAACCAATTGGGCTCATATGGATTAAAGCATGAATGATTAAAACGATAAACCGCTTAATCAAATAAATGCTTAATCAAATAGACATAGGTAGCAAATGATGTTGAATCCAGCCGCGATAAGCGAAGTATCCAATCCGTGCCGTGTGGCGTGTGTCACAGGTGGCGCCAAACGAATTGGTCGGGCGCTTGTGCTGGCACTGCACCAAGCCAATTATAATATCATTATCCATTACCACACCAGTGAATCAGACGCCATGGAACTTGTTGATTACTGTAATGCCATTCGCCCACAATCAGCAAAAAGCGTGCAAGGGGATTTAGAGGATTTTGAAACGTTGCCACAAGTGACTTGGCGCATAATCAACAGTTTTGGTCGATTGGATTGCTTGGTTCATAATGCCTCACGCTTTTACCCGACGCCCTTTGGTCAAATCTCTCAGCAAGACTGGCAAAATTTATTTTTGACCAATGCGCAAACCCCGTTATTTATCAGCCAATATTTATACCCTTATCTAAAAAAATCGCAAGGCTGCATTATCAGCATTTTGGATATTCACGCTAATGGCAAGCCATTTGGCGGTTATACAGTCTATAACATGGCAAAAGCCGCGCACCAAATGATGGTGCAGTCCCTAGCAATCGAACTAGCGCCCGATATCCGCGTCAATGGCATTGCACCGGGTATTAACATTTTACCCATAGAGGGCTCTGAGCAAGCGCTCACCGCTGAAACGATTGAAAAAATCTGCCATGCCGTACCGTTAAAAAGAATTGGCACACCGCAAGATATCGCGCAAGTGGCGGTATTTTTGGCAGCTGCCCCGTATATCACAGGGCAGATTATTGCAGTGGATGGCGGTCGTGGTTTGACCTTAGCGGGTAACGAAAGCAGGTAAAGCACCCGACTAGCCGCAACGCATCGAAATTTTGAATAACGTTTAATGATGTTTTTTCAGTAATTCCATTAATTCTGCTGGAATGTCATCCTCATTGCTAGCGCCATTTTGATTAGCGCTGTCATTGTTTTGGTCAAAGTTTTGTGACGTGGGTAGCTCGGTCAAAGCCTCTTGGGGTTGTCTTTCACCTAGGGTCACATTGACGCTGCTTTGCGCTTTATTACGCATCACTTGTAGATTAACCACACTGTTGGGGGCTTTACGTGCGACCATTTGAATCAGTGTATTGGCATCATTGACAGGTTTATTATCCATTGCGGTGATGATATCCCCTTTTTGCAAGCCCGCTTTGGCAGCAGGACCATCACGCATCACGTTCATCACTTCAACGCCCTGCGTGTCATCACTGAGTTTGGTTGGGTCTTTCATCGAACTTTGTAATTCAATCCCAAGCCAGCCGCGGTGCACTTTACCATTTTTAATAATGCCATTCATCACAAGCTTAACAATCTCGGTAGGAATCGCAAATCCAATCCCCATCGAGCCGCCCGAGCGTGAAAAAATCGCGGTGTTGATACCAACCAGCTGACCATAAGCATCGACCAGCGCACCCCCTGAGTTACCGGGATTGATAGCGGCATCGGTTTGGATAAAATCTTCCACCGTGTTGATACCCAGTCCCGTGCGCCCCGTTGCCGAGATAATACCTTGGGTGACGGTTTGACCGACCCCAAACGGGTTGCCAATTGCCAACACCACATCGCCCACTTGGGTCGACTGTTCACGAAATCCTAAGGGTTTCAGCCCTGTCAAATCAACCTTAATCACCGCCAAATCACTTTCCACATCGTTGCCGATGACTTTTGCCGTTGCCTTGCGACCATCATTGAGCATCACGATAATGTTATCGGCTTTAGAAATCACATGCGAGTTGGTGACAATATAGCCATCTTGCGAAATAATAACCCCCGAGCCTAAATTGGTATTATCGCTTTCGCCATTAGGGATACCGTGATATTCAAAATAGCGGCGCATCATCGGGTCATTCATATAGGGATGCTCCTCGATTTTTTGCGTGGTATAGATATTGACAACTGACTGGGCAGCGACTGCGACAGCATTGTGATAAGATGCCACCGCAGCATTTGGATTGTCACCGAGTTTTTTGGTATCGACAGGCTCAGATTTGGGCGGCTGCCAACTGGTCTGACTGGCTACCATCGCTTGATTTTTGTGCCAAGGCAGCTGTGGCTTGGTCATCATCCACAAGCCCGCCAACAGCAGTAGCAGTAACAAAATCCAGGGTAGCATTAGAGTAAATTTGTTAGGTTTACGATACGTAGGCGGCAAAACGGGTGGGGTTTCCAAAGGCTTGTCTGAACGAGGGTCTGTCATAGTCAATGTTTCTCAACGATAGGTCAGAAAATAGACGGGTTTGAGCGAAAAATACGGTTTAGTCTAACACTGATTATTTGGTGAGTTGAGCCGATTTTTTATTAGTTTTGTTTCAAAAGATATCTTTGATATTACTGGCTTCAATAAGGGTAAGGGTTGGCTTTGTTGAGGACTGGATTATCATAAAAAAACCGCAGTCATTACTGTGACTGCGGTTTTGAAAGCTATCGCTATATTAACGCTGTATTGGAATTTTTCAGACGTCTTTACGACGCATATGCGGAAACAAAATCACATCACGAATACTTGGTGCATTGGTAAATAACATCACTAAACGGTCAATACCGATGCCCTCGCCTGCAGTCGGTGGCAAGCCATAGGACAATGCTTCGATAAACTCTGCATCATAATGCATCGCTTCATCATCGCCTGCGTCTTTCTCAGCCACTTGTTGTTTAAACCGCTCGGCTTGGTCGATTGGGTCATTGAGCTCGCTAAAGCCGTTGGCAATCTCACGCCCGCCGATAAACAGTTCAAAACGGTCAGTAATTTCGCTGTTGTCATCGTTACGGCGTGCTAGCGGTGAGGTTTCGGCAGGATATTCTGTGACGAAGGTTGGTTGACGCAGTTTGGTTTCTGCGGTTTCTTCAAAGATAATGGTTTGCAGTTTGCCAATCCCAAAGATATCTTTAACGTCTTGTTTGAGTACATTTTTGGCATAATCCGCTAGATAATCACGGTCTGCGATTTTGCTCATGTCAAAATTATCCGCGTATTTTTCAATCGCTTTGGTCATTGGCAAGCGTTCAAAAGGTGCTTTAAAACTAATTGCTTCACCTTGATAATCAATCTCTGTGGTACCTAAAATATCGTTTGCCAGTTTTTCAAACATATTTTCGGTTAGTTTCATCAAATCTTCGTAATCGGCATACGCTTGATAAAACTCAATCATGGTAAATTCTGGGTTGTGACGCGCCGACACCCCTTCGTTACGAAAATTACGGTTAATCTCAAACACACGCTCAAAACCACCCACGACTAGACGTTTTAAGTATAACTCTGGCGCAATGCGTAAGAAAAGCGGCATATCAAGCGCATTGTGATGGGTGACAAATGGACGCGCCACCGCACCGCCTGGAATGACGTGCATCATCGGGGTTTCGACTTCCATGTAACGCTCGTTAAGCATATACTCACGAATACCAGCAATCACTTTACTACGGATAATAAAGGTGTTACGGCTGTCTTCATTGGTCATCAGGTCAAGATGACGGCTACGATAGCGAGCCTCAGTATCGCTTAACCCATGAAATTTGTCTGGCAGGGGGCGTAATGATTTGGTCAATAACTGTACTTCGGTAGCATGCACAGATAATTCACCGGTGTTGGTACGAAATACATAACCTGTCACACCAATAATGTCACCGATATCCCATGTTTTAAAGTCATTATAAATCTCTTCGCCCAAGTCGTTTTTACTGACATAGGCTTGAATACGCCCTGTCATGTCGGCAATGGTGACAAAGCTGGCTTTACCCATCACCCGTTTGAGCATGATACGACCGGCGACAGTCACCATGACTTTATCGCTATTTGCCAATGTTTCTTTGTCTTTATCGGCAAATTGCTGCTGCAAGTCTTGGGCGTAATCTTTGCGTTTGAATTGGTTTGGGTAAGGGTTTTTGCCTGCTTGTTTGATTAAATCTAATTTGCTGTGACGTTGTTTGATAAGTTCGTTGACGTCTTCAACGGGTTGTTCAATTTCAGGATTTTGCGGTTGGTTTGACATGAGTTTTCCTTAAAACAGGCATACAAAAAATAAAAAGCGTCAATATCATGCTAAATCAATATGTTAAAAATTTAACTAGCATCAATGACAAAATCATAGCCATATTGCAAAATCTTTTCATCAACAGTTAAAAATGAAAATGCTCTACTTTGGCTTGAGTAATTAACAATCTATCAAAAGGTTCTTTGTGAACATGGGGCAAATTCTTGATTTCAAACATGTGTTTATTGTCAATGTAGAGTTGATCAAAACCACCTTTGATTAACCCCCTGTGTCAAACTGTCTAGATTGACACAAAAATTAGGTTTAGCCAGTAATGATTTAACCACAACTTCCCACAAACTGACATAACTACAATAAATGTCATTGTCAATATCAATCAATTAATTGAGGCACTTTCATCAGGTTGTTTCCAAGTAGTTTTTGGCAAAAAAAATAACATAGACAAAATTGTACCAATAGGAAATCCTAACAATAAAAACGCAAAAACAATTTTAGATATTTTGCGAGCTAATTCAACTTTATTTTTCGCTCCGATGGCTAAAAACCCATGCAGTAGCATCAATGGCAAAAAGAACAAAAAACATGCTACCAATAATTCAAAGAAGGTTGCATGAGCACCAAAACCATAAGCAAAAAAAGCATACATCATTGCCAGTAATACATAAAAGATTACAAAGCCAATATGCACTCGCATGAGTCGTAAATTATTGTTATTATAGGTTGATTCCCATTTTTTCATTGAAAAAATTACTCTTCCCCACTCACCGATGCCATCAAGTCAGCTTGGTGCTCACGCAATAGGCTATCAAGCAACTCATCTAAGTCACCCTGCATAATGGCATCGAGTTTGTACAAGGTTAAATTAATACGGTGGTCGGTCATCCGCCCTTGGGGAAAATTATAAGTGCGAATGCGCTCCGAGCGGTCACCACTACCGACCAAATTTCGACGCATATCACTTGACGCATCGATTTGTTTTTGTACTTTTTCTTGCTGAATTTTGGATACCAACATTTTCATGGCTTTATCGCGGTTGGCGTGTTGGCTACGCTCTTGCTGACACTCGACCACCGTGCCTGTTGGAATATGGGTAATCCGCACCGCAGAGTCGGTTTTATTGATATGCTGACCACCTGCCCCACTGGCACGATAAGTATCGATACGCAAGTCGGCAGGGTTGATATCTACGGTATCATCAATTTCAACCTCTGGCATCACCGCAACCGTGCAAGCCGAAGTATGCACCCGTCCTTGGCTTTCAGTCTCTGGCACCCGTTGCACCCGGTGTGCGCCCGACTCAAATTTTAAGCGGCCATACACACCCGTGCCTGATACACGGCTGATGATTTCTTTGTAGCCGCCATGCTCGCCTTCGTTCTCGGACAGTACTTCGACTTGCCAGCCTTGGGCTTGGGCATAACGCTCATACATACGAAATAAGTCACCGGCAAAAATTGCCGCTTCATCGCCGCCCGTCCCTGCTCGAATCTCTAAGAAGGCAGGCACTTTATCATTCGGGTCTTTAGGCAGCATCATCACATTGAGCACGTCTTCAAGCGCGTTGATGGTGTCTTTGGCGGTTTGGATTTCTTCCTGCGCCATTTCTTTCATGTCGCCATCGCCCGTTGAATCTGACAGCATTTCTTCAGCGGTTGCCAAATCTTCTTCCGCTTGGCGGTATTTGCCCCAGACATCGACCAATGCGGATAAATCACTGTGCTCAACCGATAATTCACGGAATTTTTTGTTGTCATTCATGGTTTCTGGCTCAGACAGCATGGCGGTGACTTCTTCGAAACGGTCAGACATTTGGTCAAGGCGAAAACGTAAAGATTCTTTCATAATGATGGCTTAAAAGTTTTGGCTTAATTTAGGGCTTAAAAGTTTTGGCGCAATGTGCGCTTAAAAATAAAAATGGCAAAATAATCGGATATTTTGCCACACTTTGGGGGGATTTGCATGGGTTTCGTGAGAGGCAATAAAAAGCTTAGACTTTTTTGACCAACACACCCCCAATTGAGTAACCTGCGCCAAACGAGCAAATCACACCCAAATCACCTGACTGCATATTTTCTTGGTGCTTGTGAAACACAATCATAGGGCTGGCTGAGCTGGTATTGGCATATTCTGCTAGCACCATAGGCGCAATCGATTTATCCGCTTCTTTGCCCAACACAGTGCGTAAAATCAAATCAATCATGTTGGCATTAGCTTGGTGCAGCCACATTTTTTTGAGGCGTTGTGGCTCGATGTGGTTTTTATGGAGTAGTTCAAGGATTAAATTGGACACGGCAGGACACACTTCACGAAATACTTTGCGACCTTCTTGCAAGAACAATTTGTCGGTCACAGGCTCGTCGATATCAGGATACATCGGCGTGCCAGCGGCTAAGAATTCACTGCGATCCAAAAAGCCGTATTCATTTTTAATATTGGTTGAAAACTGGGTAAACAGATGACTATCTAAAATTTCATAGCCTTTGGGTGTGGCTGTTTTTTCGTCAATCTCTTCGATAATCGTCGCGGTTGCCACATCCCCAAAGATAAAGTGGCTGTCACGGTTGCGCCAGTTAAGGTGCGCTGAGGTGATTTCGATATTGACCATGGCGACACGTTTGGCGGTGCCAGATTTGATCAGACCGACCGCTTGGGCGATACCAAAGGTTGCTGCGCTACAGGCGACGTTCATATCAAAGCCAAAACCGCCTTGCATACCAATATATTGCTGAATTTCGATGGCGATGGCAGGATACACGCGCTGGAAATTTGAACAAGCAACAATAATACCGTCTAAGTCGTTACCTTGTAAACCTGCATTGTCCAGTGCTTGTTTGAGTGCATCTAGACCCATTTCTGCCATGATGGACATCTCTTCGCCAAGCTTGCGATAAGGAATCACAGGCGCCATGATATCTGGGTTTAAAATTCCGTCTTTTTCCATCACATAACGCGATTTGATACCTGAGGCTTTTTCGATAAATTCAGCCGTCGAATGCACCAGTGCCGTCTTCTCACCACGGGCGATGGCATCGGCATTTTCGGCATTATAGTTGTCAACGTATTGGTTAAAAGTCGCGACCAACTCTTCGTTACTGATGCTGTAAGGCGGGGTGTATAATCCTGTGGCAGTGATACAAATACTCATATTAGGATTCCTTTTCTAAAGGTAAAACGGCAAGGTAATCATCTAGCTGTTGTCATCAATAACGATGCTGCGCTGCATGCCATCAGGGATGGTATTGAACAAACAGATGATTAAAAATAGGGGTGTGGCTTATTATGCCTTGAAAATAGCGATAATGCGATAACTATGTTACAAATTATTTCATAGCCTTAAAAGTACAGAAAACAAAGGCGAGGGTTTTTTGCGGGCATACACTACCCATACTACTATAATCTTGCTATTTCTGAGTCAATCGGTACTGCGATAAATCACCACTTGGTTAAACTGCTTGGCTTCGTCCATATCGGGCAAAGTGGTTGTGTTATCCAACGTCGTTACCTTTTGGTAGCGCGGGTGAGCAAAGTCTTTGACGCGGCTATCAGCCACCCAAACCTCATGCGCGTATTGTAAGAACACATCTAGTAACGGCAAGTTAGCTTTGTCATACAGCACATCCGCGACCAATAGCACATCGACCTTATCCATGCCCAATTGCTGTTTTAACTCAAATAAATTATCTAACAGCTCAATCGTTACCCCATTTAATTGCGCATTGGCTTGGCAGCTAGTTAGACTTACGCTATCGATATCACAGCAAATGACTCGTTTGGCACCCGCCATTTTTGCGGCAATACCGACAATTCCCGACCCTGCGCCAAAATCCATCACCACTTTATTGCGCACCATCTGTGGCTGCTGCAAAATATACTGCGCCAATACTTGCCCTGACGCCCATGCAAACACCCAATATGGACAATTCTTCCACAGATTTTCTATCACCGCTGGCGTCAAATCTTCATGACAAAAATCTGGATCAATGAGCCATAAATAAAAAGGTTGATTCGGCTTAGATAATAGCGGCACGTATGTCTTGGCAAGATTAGCGTTAGGCAACACTTGCTGCAGTGCGGTAATCAGTTGATGAAAAACGGCTGATGCGTCAGAAGCAGTTGATGGCATTGAAGTTTTATAAGTAGAAGTTTTATAAGCGGAAGTTTCAGCATCAGTCACGTAGAGATTTCCAGTCAGGGTGAAAAAATGAATACAAAAAAATGTACAAAAAAAAGGAAGCTTTAAGCACTTCCTTTTTTAATTTAAACCCATTATTTTGCTGCTGCTTTTTCTGCCGCTTCTACCGTTTGACGGATGAGTGTATTGATGGTCATTGGACCTACGCCACCGGGCACTGGGGTATAGCTTGAGGCAATAGCTTCGATACCTGTCAGCTCAATATCACCCACACCACCGCTCGTACCATCCGCATGGGTACGCGGGTGAAATCCTGCATCGACCACCACGGCGCCCGATTTAATCCAATCTTTTTTGATAAGTTCTGGTTTACCCACAGCACCCACCACGATATCTGCTTGTTTGACCAATTCTGCCAAGTTCTGGGTACGTGAGTGGCAAATGGTCACGGTACAGTTGGCATTTAATAGCATCATCGCCATCGGTTTACCCAAAATCGCGCTACGACCCACGACCACCGCATGCTTACCAGCAAGCTCGACGCCGTTTTTTTCTAATAAATACATAATGCCTTGCGGGGTGCAAGAACCGTACGCAGGCTCGCCCATCGCCATATTGCCAAAGCCTAAACAAGTCACGCCATCCACATCTTTTGCCAGTGCAATGGCATCAAAACAGGCACGCTCATCAATTTGGCTGGGCACAGGGTGCTGTAGCAAAATCCCATGCACGTCTGGATTGTTGTTAAGCTCGGCAATTTTTGCCAATAGTTGCTCGGTGGTGGTGGATTGTGGCATGGCAACTTTTAACGAATCCATACCCACACGTTGACAGGCATTGCCTTTCATTTTGACATAAGTTGCAGAGGCAGGGTCATCGCCCACCAAAATCGTTGCCAAAATCGGCGTGCGTCCAGAGTCTTGTTTTAACTTGGCAACCCGCTCGGCAAGTTCAGCTTCCATTTGTTTGGCATACGCTTTGCCATCTAACACTGTCGCAGTCATGGTGGTTCCTCAATCAATAACGAATCGGTCAACAAAAAGTCGGTTAGCAAAAAATTTGCGTTATTTTAACCGATTTTGCGGTGTGATAACATCCATTGAAAATGTTTAACCATTAAATTAGCGCTCAAATACCCTTCACAATCCTTCATTACATCGCTAAAATGGCTAAAAAAGTCCTTGCACTTTTAAAAATTTTTGCTATCATAGCAAACCTAAATGAAATGGCTGGGTAGCACAGTGGCCATGCATCGGATTGCAAATCCGCGGACGCCGGTTCGATTCCGGCCTCAGCCTCCATTTTCATTTTGCGGTGCCATTATTTTGTTATTATGGGTGTTTTGTTATTATGAGTCAGCAATAAACGCGAAAAATATCGTAAAAAATTGCTTGCAAAGTTAACAAAACTGATTATAATAGCACCCACTTCTGACACAGACACCTCACGACGCCAAGCGTCAGTGCTGTGACTACCCTGCCCGGGTGGTGAAATTGGTAGACACAAGGGATTTAAAATCCCTCGCTCTTACGAGCGTGCCGGTTCAAGTCCGGCCCCGGGCACCATTGATTAAGCCTAAACTTTTACGTTTAGGCTTTTTTGTTGCCGGCTATTTTTTAACTTTTACTTTTTGTCTTTCAAATAATGGTTAGCCGCCTAAGTTAACGGCACCACTCTCATCACTTCTTCAAACGTCGTCACCCCTTCGGCAATTTTTTTCGCGCCTGCCAGTCTTAACGGCTGCAACCCATTTTGATAGGCGATTTGCGACAAGTCAGCGCCTTCGCTAATCAATTTTTTAAGCGCATTACTGATCACCATGATTTCATACAACCCCACTCGCCCAAGATAGCCGGTATTACGGCAGTGTTCACAGCCTACGGCATGATTGATGGTATCTGGGGCTGCGGCTTTCCAAGGACTGACTAACGCCTGCCAAGTCTGCTGCTCAATGTCATTCATGGGCTTATTGGATTTACAATGTGGGCAAAGGGTACGCACCAAACGCTGTGCCATGATGCCCAAGATAGTCGCTGAGGTTAAAAACGGCGCCACGCCCAAATCATGCAGCCTTGTTAACGAACTGGGTGCATCATTGGTATGTAATGTCGATAACACCAAGTGCCCAGTTAGCGAGGCTTGTACCGCCATTTCTGCGGTTTCGGTATCGCGAATCTCGCCAATCATGATGATATCGGGGTCTTGACGCATCAACGAGCGAATACCGTCAGCAAAGGTCAAATCAATGTTGTTTTGAATTTGCATTTGGTTAAACGACGGCTCCACCATCTCAATGGGGTCTTCAATGGTACAGACATTGACTTCTTCTGTCGCCAGTTTTTTGAGGGTACTGTACAGCGTCGTGGTTTTACCCGAGCCTGTCGGACCTGTGACCAAAATAATACCATTGGCTTTACGGGTCATGTCATCCCATTTTTGCAAATCTCGCCCTGTCAGTCCCAACTGTTCAAAAGAGCGCACCAGTACCTCGGGGTCAAATACCCGCATCACCAATTTTTCGCCAAACGCAGTCGGCAGCGTCGATAACCGCAGCTCGGTTTCTTGACCTTTGGGGGTACGGGTTTTGAGCCGTCCGTCTTGCGGTTTACGTTTTTCAGCGACATTGAGTCTTGCTAAAATTTTTATTCGAGCCACCACCGCGGTCATAATCCCAGTCGGCATTTGATAAACGGTATGCAAAATACCATCGATACGAAAACGCACGTTGCTTTTATCTCGGCGCGGCTCTAAGTGAATATCACTGGCACGCTGGTCAAAAGCGTACTGTAATAACCAATCAACAATTTTGACGATGTGTTGGTCATTGGCATCGGGGTTTTCAATATTGGCGGCATTGCCCAGTTGTAATAACGCTTCGACATTGGTGATATCGGCATCCGCGCGTTTTTGCTGATGGTTTGCCCCCGCAATGGCTTTGGTGACTTGATAAAATTCTTGGCGATAGCGGTTGATTTGCTCGGGACTGATTAATACGGTTTTGATTTTTTTGGGCGACACGATATGCGCAATATTGAGCTGCCAATCTTGATAAAATGGCTGGTCAGTACCGATTTCCACCGTATCTTGGGTGACGGCGACTGGCAAAATGTGCTGCGAGCGCGCATATTCAAATGACATAATCGATGTCACTGAGGGCACATCGGTTTTCAGCGGGTCAATACGTACATAATCAACGCCTGCTTTTTGTGCCAACCAGCGATTGAGCTGGTCAAGACTGAGTGCCATGTGCGTGGTTTTATTGACCAGATGAAAGCCTGCAATCACTTGCAGGGGATGCAAGCTTTTGCGGTTATGGGTCATCACCAAATTATAATCACGTTGGTCAATGATGCCATCTTTTAGCAGTTCATCAAGACACCAACGGGTATCAATTATCATTGAAAAAGCATTGGAGAGCATAGGTTTTCCAAAACGATTGCGCCCATAGCCATTAGGGACAATCGGGTTAAAGGATTAAAATTATCATAAAATTGAGTGAAATAAATCACCACGCTACCCATCGTTATGGCTTGGCAACTTATACTGACAATATAGTATCAACAATATGGGCAAGAATATAAGGGCGACTACTGGTATAGTCCTTTGCCATCAAATCGGTGCAACCGCAAAAAATACAGCCCAGATAAAATCGTCATGATACCCAATATGATAAAACTGTATGAAAATGCGGTTTGCGTCTGTGCCAGCGAAGCGCGAGCGGGCGTCAGTAAATGTAGCAGCATCGCCCCAAAGCCAATCCCAAAACTAATCGCCAATTGCTGGTTGACCGCCAATAAACTATTGCCACTGCTGGTTTGACCTGGGCGAAGCCGTGCGATACTGATGGTGTTCATCGTGCTAAATTGTAGCGAATTACACGCCCCCATAAAAGTCAAAAATGGCACACTTAGCCAAATCGGCGTAGTTTGATTGAGTTGTGATAGCAGCATGATATTAACGCCAATCAACAAGGTATTGCCCGCCAATGTTTTACGATAGCCAAATTGCTTCACAATACGCGTGACTAGCGGCTTGGTCAACAATGCGCCCACCGCAATCGGTGCCAACATCCAACCCGCTTGTGATGGCGAATAGCCCTGCACCACTTGTAGCAGTAGCGGCAGTAAAAAAGGAATCGCACTCATCCCCAAACGGGTCAGCAAATTGCCAACAATGCCCACGCGAAAGGTACGCACTTGAAACAAATCCAAGCCAAATAGCGGTTGTTGCCCATTACGCGATTCTGAGTATTTGGCGTGATAATAATAGCCAATAAGCAGCATAATCGCCAATAAAGCAACCATCACGGGAAAAACCGCTGACGCCAGATTATCGGCATGAATGTTATTGGCAAACTCGAGCGCAAAGGTAAAGCTTGCCATCGCGCCACCAAACAGCAAAAATCCCAGCAAATCCATGCTGGGATTGCGCTGTAGATAGTTAGGCATCAGTTTCCACCCTGCCCACATCCCCAATGCCCCCATAGGAATATTAATCAAAAAAATCCAATGCCAGCTTGCCAGCTCCACCAAATACCCCCCGACCAAAGGCCCAATCACTGGCGCAATCATTGCAGGCATCACCGCATAATTCATCACCGACAGCATACGTTCTCGCGGATAGCTTTTAATCAGCGTTAACTTGCCCACAGGCATGAGCATCGCACCGCCCAATCCTTGCACCACGCGAGAAAAAATTAGGCTATTGAGCGTTGGTGACACCGCACACATCATCGAGCCTGCGGTAAACACGCCAATCGCCACCATAAAGGTGGTCTTAGTGCCATACTTATCGGCAATAAAACCACTAATCGGGGTAAAAATTGCCAAAGTGAGCGCATAGCTAATCACTGTCCACTGCATTGATAACGCAGGCTGATTTAAATCATGCGCCATCGCAGGCAAAGCGGTATTGAGCACCGTTGAGTCTAAGATTTGCATAAACAAGGCGATTGCCACCACGATTGGCAAATATTTGGTTTGCGCGGGGGTCAAGGCAGCTGTAGCAAATAGGTCATGCTGTGGCTTTTTGTCTTCGGTAATGATGGAATTTGGCATGGTTAATTTTTAACAATTGCTCAAGGGGCTGTAATTGAGTGCATGTAATTAAGTCGCTGTATAAGTGCTTGTAATAAAATCACTAGGGTTAAATGACTATGGCAAATTGGCTATAACCAAGCAAACTTAGGTAACAACTTATTTCACGATAATTGTTAACTTTCTAATGTTTTGACAGCAAACCGTCTAGTTTTCACTGCTGTGCGCAATTAGGGCAGTCACATACTGATTTTGTGGTTGAGTGAAGATATTGTCTGTCGTATCATACGCTTGCGTTTCGCCATTTTTCAATACCAGTATCGTTTGGCACAATGCCTTAACCACCTGCAAATCATGGCTGATAAAAATATAGCTTAAACCAAATTTTGCTTGAATATCTCGCAATAACTTCACCATTGCCACTTGGGTGCTGCTATCAAGCGCCGATGTGGGTTCATCGAGTAACAAGATTTTGGGCTTCATCACCAATGCCCGCGCAAGTGCCACCCGCTGACGCTGACCGCCTGAAAGCTCATGCGGATAACGGCTGACAAAATCTCGTGGCAACCGTACCGTGTCTAAGGCAGCTAATACCGCTTGTTCACGCGCCGTTTTTGCCATACCTTGGATGGTTAGCCCTTCTTCAATTATCTCAAACACACTAAATCTTGGATTGATACTGGCATACGGGTCTTGAAATACCATTTGAATATCTGAGCGATACGGCAAAAAGGCTTTATTCGACAACGCTAAAACGTCCGTCATGTGAGCATTGGCTGACAGCAAAATCTGACCTTGCACCTTGGCAGCATTCGCCAATAATTTGATGAGTGCCAAAGCCGTGGTAGTTTTGCCAGAACCCGACTCGCCCACTATACCCAAGGATTGCCCTTGCATAAGGGTCAAATTTAACCCTTTGACCGCCTCAAACCATTGGGTGGTTTGACCCAATATATTGTTTTTTTGGGGGAAAGCGATGGTTAACTGTTTAACTTCTAAAACACTGGGTGAATTGTCAATGATTGGCAAACTTTGTCCAAACTCTTGATAAATCAATGAGCGAGTATAATCCTGCTGCGGCTGGTTAAATATCGCTTGGGTCGCCCCCTGTTCCATGACCTTGCCTTGCTGCATGACGATGAGGTTGTCACTGTAGCGTTTGACAAGGTTTAAATCATGGCTAATGAGTAGCATCGCCATGCCACGCTCGTGTTTTAGCCGATGCAGTAACCCCAAAATCTCATGGCGTAAAGTCACATCTAGGGCGGTGGTTGGCTCGTCTGCGATAATAATGTCAGGGTCTTGCGCAAGTGCCATCGCTATCATGATACGCTGGCGTTGACCACCCGAGAGCTCGTGCGGATAGCGCGCAAGTTTGCTTTCAGGGTCGGCAATATTGACTTGGGAAAGTAGGTCGATGGTACGCTGTCGCCAGTGTTTTTTTGCCACGCCAGCCAGACTTAACGATTCGGCGATTTGTTTGCCCACTGTGTGCAAGGGGTTTAAGGCGGTCATCGGTTCTTGAAAAATCATGCCAATACGTTTGCCACGGATTTGGCGAAATAGGTTTTCGGTCTGTTTTGGTTTGTTTTGATTGCTTAGGCTATTTTGTTCGATGGGTAAAATGATAGCTTTGTCAGTTTGGCTATCTTTTTTGCTTTCAAATAAACTGGCTTGTCCTGTTATGCTTAGGCTATTTGGCAATAGTCCAAGCAAGGCTAGGCTTGAGATGGATTTGCCAGAGCCAGATTCGCCGACGATGGCGAGCGTTTCACCTGAGTTTAGGGTGTAAGAAAGATTATCGACCAGTGTTTGATTGGCGGATTTTATGTTTAAATTATCCAACTTTAATGTTTCTTTATTCATTATTTTTATTTAATTTACCTATTGGTTGAATATTAGATATATCTTTTACACGTTCCTCATCTATCAATAATATATCTCCTTCTGAATCGTAAACTACTCCATCACGTTGTCTATAAAAAATACCATCACTTATCAATTTATTTACAACAGCATGATACTCACGTTGAGAGCAGTTTAATTTCGTAAGAATTTCTAAGTGCATCTTAGGTTTCCAAGGTTGGATTGGCAATAATGCTCTAACTTGTTCAACAAATTCATCTGAAATTTCAATAGATTGCCTATTAAAATCTGCTTTATATTCTTGTAATTTATTTATTTGTTCAAATCCTTTTATTTCCCATTTTTTCTCAGCAATTTGACACATTTTTATAAAATGTAAATTACTAAATCTAAGCCTATTTATTGTAATTTGTTCAATTAATTCAAAGCATTCTAAACAAGTTTCGTCAGTAATTTTATCAAGATTAATTTTAATAAAATCAGCTACATTGAAGTTAAAGTTATTTAAAATCTTTGATGCTACTAGAAAAGCAAGAAATTGACGGTTATGTTTAATGAATCTTTCACTTTTTGAATTTGTTTTTTTAATGGAAAATAGAAATTTATCAATTTTTTTCATAAATTTAACTATTTGTGGCCATACTTCTAGATTTGAATTTTGGTCAAAAACCTTATTATATTTATCATCATTTACAATGAATCTTGATTTCAAACCAGTTGCTTCTTTGGGGTTTTTGAGAATGAGCGTAATATAGCCAGTAGATAGATAAAGCGGACTAATTACTTTGTCAGACTCTATACCTTGATTCTTATAAAAATTCGTCCTTCTCTCATAATAAAAATCATTTAGTTTTAAAACTTCTTCAATATCTCGTTGAATTTTATCTGTTGCATGTAAAGCAGATGTTTCAACCTGTGTTTGGTTATTTGTTGCTCTAATAATTGCATCCCTAACTAAACTTTCATTGGTTACTATGATTTTCACTAGAATAAGTCTATCTTTAGGGTCTTTTCCCCCAATAATGAAATGATTAAAGATAGACTCCGTTGTTTGCAGACCATTAACAATTTGGATATCTTCTACTTGAATTGTCTTTCCAATAACTGTTGCACCTGTTGCTAGAATTGTTATTCCATTATTCAACCACCAAAAATCTGGTGACTCAGAATCATTTAAGGTATTTCTTATATCCGTGTTGACTGAATTTAATCCCATAAACGCTCTAATATTAGAATCAAATAAATATCTTCTTAAAGAGCCTTCGTTATTAATAAAATTAAAATAATCTTTTATTTTAACAAGCAGTACATATCGCTCACCTTCAGATAAAAATTCTTTGAATGGTAAACTAAGAGAAAAATTTGGTAATTTTCTATAAGATTCAATTAGTTGAGAAGAACCTATAAATTTAAAATTTACCTCACAATTCCCAAATTGACCCTGTATTAATCCAACAATTTGATTAGACCTAGCAACAATGGTTTCTCCAATAATAGAAGTATCTCCCCTTGATGCGTAGATTAAATTAATTTTAAAACTATTTAATCTAGGTGAAACTTTTCTGTAAGCAAATCTCAGATTATCTCTCATAGATAAAATAATATCTGAATATTCACCTTTTAATTCGCTATTTTCGAGAGATAAATCTAAGAACTCAATCAGTGTTGAATTAAGGTTGTCTAAAGGTGCTTGTTTGAAAGTATCTTGGTGTTTACAAGTCAAAATAAAAATTTCGAGTTCGCAATTTGTTTTAGGCCAAAAAAATGAAGCGATGTCAGTTAAATAATGTCCATTTACAAAGATATAAAATCCATCAATTCCACCATCTGCTCTTCCATCCACAGAGCCAAAAAGGATTTCTTCATCAGATAAATTGTAGTCTTTTAAACTTTGTTCAAACACAAAAAATTCAAAAACCTCGCCTCGTTCTTTTGAAGGTTGGCATTCTTCAATTCTTTCATCAATTATTCCATCAATTAATAAGATATCATTTGTTGCCATATTTTATCCCTTAAAAATTTTACTCTAGAATCTAACATTTATTGTCTAGGGTCAAACGCATCTCGTAACGCTTCCCCAATAAAAATCAATAGCGACAACACAATCGTCAAACTAAAAAAACCCGCCAACGCAAGCCACGGCGAATCCAAATTATCCTTACCCTGCGAAATCAACTCCCCCAAAGACGGCGACCCTGCAGGCAAGCCATAGCCCAAATAATCAAGCGTGGTGAGTGCCGTGATATTTGCCGTCAAAATAAACGGCAACTGCGACAGACTCGACGACATCGCATTGGGCAAAATATGGCGAAACATAATCTTGGCATCTGACACCCCCATCGCTTTTGCCGACCGCACATAATCAAAATTTCTCGCTCGCAAAAACTCGGCACGCACCAAACCAACGAGCCCCATCCAGCCAAAGAGCAGCATTAAGCCAAACAACACAAATACGCTTGGGCTAAACAGACTGACCAAAATAATAATCATAAATAGCTGTGGTAGACCGCCCCACACTTCCATCAACCGCTGACCTACCAAATCTGTCCAGCCGCCAAAATACCCTTGCACCGCCCCCACCGCAATGCCAATAATTGACCCTGCCACCGTCAACGCCAACCCAAATAATAGCGATACACGCAAGCCATACAATACCCTTGCCAGCACATCTCGACCTTGGTCGTCGGTGCCGAGCCAGTTTTGGGCATTGGGCGGGGCAGGAAACGGCACTGAGCGCATGACACTTGGGGTTTGGTCGGCAAACGCTATCACAGGCTCAATCATGTAGCCATGCTGGTTGATTAGGTCTTTAACCACAGGGTCTTGGTAGTTGGTTTCGGTTTCAAATACACCGCCAAAGGTGGTTTCGGGGTAAGACTTGACGATGGGAAAATACCAGTGATTTTGGTAATTGACCAGTATCGGCTTGTCATTGGCGATAAGGTTTGCCCCCATGCAGGCAAGGAAAATCAAACTAAACATGATGAGCGAAAAAAATCCCAACCGATTACGCCGAAAGCGGTGAATGCGCGCTTGCCAAACAGGTTTTTTTATCAGCATTAGCGACCCTCAAAATCAATACGGGGATCAATGAGATGATAAGTTACATCACTTATCAACTGCAAAATCAGCCCCATCAAGGTAAAAATAAACAACGTGCCAAAAATCACCGGATAATCGCGTTGCCCAATCGCTTCAAACCCCAGTCGTCCCAAACCATCCAAGTTAAAAATTACTTCAATCAAAAAATTGCCGGTAAAAAATATTCCTACAATCGCCGACGGCAAGCCTGCAATAATAATCATCATCGCATTGCGAAATACATGACCGTATAGCACTTTTTTTTCGCTTAACCCTTTACTGCGAGCAGTCAGCACGTATTGTTTGTTGAGCTCTTCCATAAAACTAAACTTGGTCAAATACGCGAGTCCCGCAAACCCGCCAATCGTGCTTGCGGTGATGGGTAATGCCAAATGCCAAAAATAATCTTTGATTTTGCCAAACGTGGACAGCTTATCAAAATTCTCACTCACCAAGCCTTGTAGCGGAAAAATCTGCCAATAACTCCCCCCTGCCAACATCACCAGTAACACCACCGCCAACACAAACACAGGCACGGCATAACTCACCGCAAGCAGCAACGCGGTGGTTTTATCCATCAGTGAATTATGCCGTCTGGCTTTGGCAATCCCCAGCGGCACAGCGATTAAATAAATCAGTAGCGTACTCCAAAGCCCTAGCGAAATCGACACGGGCATTTTATCCAAAATCAGCTGTGACACAGGTTTACCTTTAAAAAACGAGGTGCCAAAATCGCCCTTGGCATAGCTTGTCAGCATGAGCCAAAATCGCTCGGGCGCGGATTTATCAAAGCCGTATTGTTTTTTGATAGCCTCGACCATGTCTGGCGATAAACCGCGACTGCCTTGATAAGTGGTCGTCGACAGTTGGGTTTGGGTGGCGCCCTGTTTTTGTTCTGCTTCAATTTGGGATATTTTTTGCTCGACAGGACCGCCAGGGGCAGATTGGACAATGGCAAAATTGGTGAGTAGAATTAAAAACAAGGTGGGGATGATTAATAACAGCCGTTTAAGAATATATTTGCCCATAGTTATCCCTCATTATTAGCCTTAATGGTTACCGTTAACTGTTAGCCTTAAAAGTTATTTTTTAGTTGGCGTAAGGCTTTAAATATCTCAAACGGACTGTCATCCTCAATTCCTGTCTGCGTTTGTACGGTTTTTATCATTTCATCACTGGGTGCAATCACTGCACGCATAAATGGATTGATGGCTTTTTCATCGGCTAACGAGGTCGGCAAGGTTGGCGTATTTTGCTCGCGTAACTCACTGTCATGTGCTATTGCCTGTGCAATGGCTGGGTTATTGGGCTCGATACACTGGGCAAAGTTAAGATTTGACAAGGTATACTCATGGGCAGGATAAAATAGCGTTTCATCGTCATGTAACTGTGCAAAACGGTCAAAGCTTTCAAACAACGTCTCAATCGTGCCGGTGAAAACACGGCCACAACCTGCGCGAAATAGCGTATCCCCACAAAAAATATGCAGACGGTTATCAAGCGTCACTAAGTACGCTAAATGATTTTCGGTATGCCCTGCCACCTGCCACACCTGCACAGGACTACCCCAAGCGATTAATTCGCGCCCTTCAGCGACGGGGATTAACTGTGTGGCATTGATTAACGGGTGAATATTGACGTGTGCAAAAATCTGTGCGTTTGGAAACGCATTTGCCAATGCTGTTACGCCGCCGATGTGGTCGCTGTGATGATGGGTCACCCATATTTGGGTGATGGTTAAATTTTCACGGTTGACAAATTCTAAAACAGGCTCAGCATCGCCAGCATCGACAATAATCACTTCTTGTGTTTCGTCATTGATAATCGCCCAAATGTAGTTGTCAGTGAAAGCTGGGATTGGGTGGATTTTTAGCATTGTTTTATTCCTTATTATTTTCCTAAATACTGCATGACTTGTGCTTGTTTGTCTTTGTTCGCCCACCAATAATCGATACCGATGGCATTGCTTGGCAGCGGCCCATGTTCATAAAATTTCCAATACGCCACATTGTCAGTATGCTTGCCATAAGTCGGCACGACATAATAGCCCGCCCGTAGCAGACGGTCTAACACTTTGCTGTATAGCACAATATCGTCACGATTCTTGGACACTATGAGTTTGGCAATCACCGCATCAATGGCTTTGTTTTTGATACCCGCCGAGTTTTGGTTGCCTTTTTCGTCTGCAGCTTGTGACCCCCACATATAGGTTTGCTCGGCGCCAGGTGACAAACTTTGGGCAAACATATCGATAATCATGTCATAGTCGTATCTGCGAGTGCGCTCTAAGTACTGGGGGACATCGGCTTGGCGAAAGCTTGTCTCAAACCCGAGTCGTTGTAAATTACGTAAAAAAGGCAACACGATGCGCGCATTCTTGTCATCGGCGGATAAAAATTCGATTTTGGCGGGCTGACCATTGGGCTGATATAGCTTCATATTTTGGTATTTAAAACCCGCTTGCAGCAGCAATTCACGCGCTTTTAATAAATTGTCGCGATTAAAGCCATCGCCAGTTGATTTGGGGGCTTGCCAATCGCTTAAAACAGCCTGTCTTTGAATGGGCTCAAGGTCAGGTAATAGCGGATTGATAACCGCCAGCTCTTGGGGCGTTGGCGTGCCGGTTGCGGCAAGTTCTGAGCCATGAAAAAAGCTTTGCAAGCGTTCATATTGGCCATAAAACATGGTTTTATTGAGCCATTCAAAATCATACGCCAGTGTCATCGCTTGGCGCACCCGAATATCTTGAAAAATCGGTCGGCGCAAATTCATCACAATCGCTTGCATCGGTACGGGATTGTTATTGGCGATTTGCGCTTTGGTGATCATGCCTGCTTTGACGGCAGGAAAGTTATAACCGGTCGACCATGTCCGCGCTTTGTTTTCGGCACGAAAAAAATATTCGCCGGATTTAAAGCCTTCAAATGCCACTTCGGGGTTTTGATAATACACATACTTAATTTGGTCAAAATTATAACGCCCGACATTCACCACCACACCTGCATCAGGTTTGGCGCCCCAATAATTGGGGTCACGTACATAGGTAATAGCGCGTCCTGCATCGATTGTGCCGACTTTATACGCGCCACTGCCCATCAGTGGCGTCAGTCCGACTTTATCAAAATAGCCATCAATCGATTTTTTTGACCAAATCGGCATTTGCGCGACGGTCAGTTTGATTTCTTGGTTGTCTTTGGATTTAAAAATAAATTTGACGGTTTGTCGATCTATCACTTGGGTTTCTTTGACATCTGATAGATAGCTACGCATACTCATCACGCCTTTTGTCAGCAGTGCATCCATACTGGCTTTGACATCTTGCGCCGTCACAGGCGTGCCATCCCAAAAATAGGCTTTGGGGTTGATGTGATAGATAACCCAGCTTGGGTCATCTGGGTCATAAGTGACTTTATCCGCCAGTAGTGGGTACTGCACAAACGCTTCAGAAAGCGAGCCTGTCATCAAACTTTCAAACAAATAGTCGGTGCCGGTCACAGGTGTACCGACATCAATCCATTTATTAATACTATCAAAGGTGCCGATGGCAGATAGGCTTAACACACCGCCTTTGGGGGCGTTGGGATTGGCATAGGGTAAATGTGAGACATGGGCAAATTGCGCGGTGCTGTTGTGAGCAATAGACGTGCCAGTGATGATGGCAGTATTGGCAGCGGAAGCGGCCACTAACAAACCCAGCACCCAGTATTTCTTGCCGACTATTTGGCGAGTGACTGCCCTCATCCAGTGGGCTAGTTTTATCGCCCTGTCTTTTTTCACTTGCATCCCCGTGACCCCTTCACCTATTTTTCAAAAACCCTTGGTATTGCTAGCTGTTATCCCTCATATGCTCCACACCCGCTAACTATAAAAAAGACTTAACAAGCATTTTAGCTGTTAAGTCTTAATGTAGCACGATTGTTAAATCTTTTTATACGCTAGTTTGTTCAAACTGCTGCATAAATTTGATTAACTTTTCAATGGTCGCCAAATCAATCGCGTTATAAATACTGGCGCGCATGCCACCCACCGTACGGTGCCCTTTAAGATTCAAAAATCCGGCTTCGTCGGCTTTAGCTAAGAAGGTTTTATCAAGTTGACTATCTGCCAAGGTGAAGGGTACATTCATGATTGAGCGGTTGTCTTTGTTGACAGGGTTTTGGTAAAAATCGCTTTGGTCGATAAATTCATACAGCTTTTGCGCTTTTAACAAATTTTGTTGATAGATTGCCTCGACACCCCCTTGTTCAAGCAACCATTCAAACACCAAACCTGCCAAATACCAAGAAAAAGTTGCTGGGGTATTGACCATCGAATCATTGTCGGCTTGGTTTTTATAGTCCAAGATACTTGGGCAAACCAAGTTGGCATGACCGATCAAATCATCACGGACAATCACAAGCGTTAAGCCCGCAGGACCGATATTTTTTTGCGCACCTGCATAAATCAGTCCAAATTTTGATACATCTATCGGGCTAGATAGGATGCAAGATGACATATCCGCCACGATGGGCACATTCACCGCTGGCACATCAAACATCGCCAAACCATTAATGGTCTCGTTGGGGCAATAATGGAAATAATCGGCGTTGTCATTAAGTTGCCAGCTATCACGTGGGGGGACAATGGTATAGTTGCTGTCTTTGGCAGAAGCGACGACATTGATTTTGCCTAGCCCTGCTTGCTCATAGCGTTTGGCTTCGCTGATAGCTTTTTTAGACCAAATGCCGGTGTCTAAATAATCGGCTTCCCCTTTGAGTAAATTCAAAGGAATGGCTGAAAACTGCAGGCTTGCGCCACCTTGCAAAAATAGCACTTTATAATTGTCAGGAATGTTCATCAGCTTGCGCAAATCCTGCTCGGCTTTTGAGGCAATGCCCACAAATTCACTGCTACGGTGGCTCATCTCCATCACCGACATGCCTGAGCCATGCCAATTTAACAATTCGGCTTGCGCTTTTTGCAGCACCGCAGTCGGCATAGACGCTGGTCCTGCACAAAAGTTAGCAACACGTTGATCAAAGCTGACACTCATAGCACGTTCCTTTTTATCGTGTGAAATGTTATCGTGTGAAATGAAATAAAAAAATACTTTACCACAATATGGCTAGTCGATGAATCATAAAGATGCGTCATCAATCGGTGGCTCATTGCGCTCAACTTGATAGCAACTGCCAAAGTTGGCGTTTTAGGCGATAATCATCGAGCATATCTAGCAGATACGGCAGACGCTGTATCGGTTGTTCATCCAAACAGTCAGGCAATGGCGTCAATGCCCCCACCTTGGGATTGCCTTGATTGATACGGTATAAAAATCCCGAAAACCCTGCGACTGCCATCGGGTAGCTGCTCATTAATTGCACCGTGGCTTTGGGTAAATGCTGGCTATCGGTGAGTAAGGGAAAGTTAAAAAAATGCACTGACGCTTTTAACCCACTGATGATTTGTTGCCATAACTGGTGTTGGCGGCTGTCCGTCTGCAAAAAATGACTGTCAACCACCAGTGTCCACTCACCCACGACTATCGCCTGCACATCAAAACTGGCAGTGAGCAATTCATCATTGAGCTGTTCACTATTGAACCGTTCATCACTATGCCCGGCATCACTGTACCTATCATTATTTGGCGCAGGGTCGCTTTTGAAAGGTGAATCATGGGGTAAAGATGAATCATGCAGTAAAGATGAATGATTGGGTAAAGCTACATCATGGGTTTGAAAATTTGCCAGATTCGCTGGGGGTAATTCTACTGCACTCTCACCGGCATCATCCGCAATAACAGGATGATTGAAGTCTGGCGTTGTATCAATGGGCGCAAGTTCGCTAGTTAACCCAGTTTGAGTGGGTTGTAACTGCTGTGGCATGGCAGAAAGGGTCTCAACCGCTTGATAGGAAGAAACAACCTCAAAATCTTCTAGATTAGCAAACGTTTTGACAGGGCAATCTTGGCGCACCCAACGCGTAACACCCATCTGGGCCAGTATTTCGCTTTGCCAGGCATCGTACTGCTGCTTATCAAGGGTAAGGTCAGGTACAGTCATACCAATGTTAACTCAAGTTGAATGGGGCAACGCATTGTAGCAACCTTATGGCAACCAAATACCCCTATTAAAAAATTACACAATCGGGGTGAGCGGCACAGTGACATCTGCATTTTGCCCACGATGACGCAGATAATGGTCTAACAGCACAATGGCAAGCATGGCTTCTGCAATCGGCGTAGCACGCACGCCGACACAAGGATCATGCCGACCTTTGGTTAGCATCTCTACTGCATTGCCGTGAATATCAATACTTTGACCCGGCGTAGTGATACTGGCAGTAGGTTTTAGCGCAATACTCACTACAATCGTCTGACCCGATGAAATTCCCCCTAAAATTCCCCCGGCATGGTTGGCCTTAAAGCCGTGCAAGGTTAACTCGTCGCGAGATTCATGCCCAAACTGCCCCGCCACTGCCATGCCATCGCCAATTTCAACGCCTTTGACGGCATTGATGCTCATCATCGCATGGGCGATATCCGCATCCAGCCTGTCAAACACAGGCTCACCCAATCCCACCGGTACACCCGATGCCAATATGGTGAGCTTTGCGCCACAACTTGTCCCTTGCTCACGGCATTGGGTAATCAGCTGCTCAAACTTTGGCAAGGCATCTTTATCCGCGCAAAAAAATGGGTTGCTGTTGACAAATTCCCAATCAATTGTATTTTCAGGTATCTGTTTGGCAACCACATCACCAATCTGGGTCACATAACCGCGGACTTCTACGCCCAGCCGTTGTTTCAAATATTTCTTGGCAATCGCGCCCGCTGCCACTCGCATTGCCGTTTCGCGCGCTGATGAGCGACCACCGCCACGATAATCGCGAAACCCATATTTCATGCTATAAGTATAATCGGCATGGTTGGGACGAAAGGTGTCTTTAATATCGCTATAATCTTTGGATTTTTGGTTGGTATTGCGAATCAACAGCCCGATAGAAGTGCCTGTCGTTTTACCCTCAAACACGCCAGAGATAATTTCAACTGCATCGTCTTCACGGCGCTGGGTCGCAAATTTTGACGTGCCCGGCTTACGACGATCCAAGTCAATTTGCAGATCTGCTTCGGTTAAAGGCAACCCTGGTGGCACACCGTCAACGATTGCCATAAGTCCTGCGCCATGTGATTCGCCACAGGTGGTGACGGTAAAAACTTGCCCGATGGTATTGCCTGCCATTTACGCTCCGCTTACTATTTCATGAATGCTTAAAAATAAAATAATAGGTTTGTTGCACCCTGTTTATATATTGCTTTTTTAGCCATTATCCAACTTATTAAATCAACAAGCCCAATTAACAAGTTAAAGATAGCAACCCCAAACAACCGCTTACTAAGAAACACTCACATACTGCTCAAAATATGCCCGATTTTCCATCAATTCATCATAATCCATGGCAAAAATCCCATGTCCCCCATGCGCAAAGGTTAACCAATCAAACTGAATTTCAGGATACGCTTGGCGCAGTGCCCATTCACTATCTCCCACCTCGCACACTAGCAAGCCGTCACGAGTCAGATAATCTGGGGCGCTATATAAAATATGATGCACCAAATCCAAGCCATCTTGTCCCGCTGCCAACGCGTGGTCTGGCTCATGCAAGAACTCGGGTGGTAAATCTGCCATCGTTGCCGCATCGACATACGGCGGGTTGGTGACAATCAAATCATATTGATTTTCCGCAGGCACTTTTTCAAATAAGTTTGACTCAATCAAATTAACCTGATGGTTCATGTGGTGATGTTCCACATTGACCGCTGCCACTTCTAGCGCGTTCTTGTCGATATCACTGGCATCGACCATTGCATCAGGGAAACGGCTTGCCAAGGCAATGGCAATACAGCCTGACCCTGTACACAAATCAAGCATGCGCTCTGGTTGTGCTAACTGCTTATCATACAATCCGTGGTCATGAAATTTTTTGTCATTAGTAGTGCCACTGATTTTTTCAACCAAATCATTGGGCTCAAAATACGGATAAAACTGCTGGCGAATCAGCTCAGCAATGGGCGAGCGTGGAATCAATACCCGCTCATCCACATAAAATGGCAAATTGCAAAAATAAGATAAATTAATTAAATAACTCAAGGGTTTACGTTCTACGATACGACGCTGCAACAATGTCAATACTTCTGATTTTTCGCTATTGGTCAGGCGACAATCTAAAATTTGCTCATCGGCAGACCAATCAAGTGACAAGGTTTGTAGCACAATGGCAGAAGCCTCAGCAAACTCATCTGTGGTACCTTGTGCGACTACCACATCATGCTCGCGTAATTTACTGACCCCAAAACGGATAAAATCGCGAATCGTTTTTAGGCTTTGGTGTGCTTCAGCAAACTCTTGTTGCATGGTGTCAAAGATGTCATCTGACTCACTTTCTCCATCCATATCAAGTGCTTGCAAATCGATTTGCAAATCGCCAAGGTTTTGTGAATCTTGATTTTGGTCAAAAGATGGCGTGTGAGAAACATTGGCTGATGCAAATGGCGATGATGACATAGTGGTTAACCTAAAAAATTTTGAATTAAAATTATAATATACTTTGATTTTTTTACAAATTATTTAACGCGCTAAAGTTATTTAACAAGCTAAAGGGTCGCAGATTTGTACAATTCAATTTTTCATCATCGAGCTGTTCAATAAACATGGTAAAAAACATGGTAAAAATAAATGTTGCGCGCAGGTTTAAATATTTTAAACACTTTTTTAGCTTAATCTTGCTATAAAAATACCGCTTGGTTAAAAAATTTTACTATTGTCTATCGTGCGATTTGTTAATGTTAGACTTAAAGCATGTAAATTCGCCTATGGGAAAGTTTATTCATACGACAATTTAACTGTTTAGCTGTGGAAAATTTAACTATGCAGCGAGGTTTCATGGCGCAAGGTAGTTAAACACCTTGGCAAACGCTACTTAGACTGGTGTGCTATCAACAAATGAGCCATTGCCCGAAAAGTTGGTTTTTATAGTATAATTGCTGCCAATTTATGCTTTTATTGTACGTTAATTATATTGTCCCTTATTTTTATTTGTTATTGCCGATTATTGAGTCAATCTATGAAAAAATTTGTATTATCTACCCTAGCTTGTCTGATTGCCAATCAAGCATTTGCAGCCACCAACACGGTCTCAGACACCACTACCGCCAAAACGGCACCCGCCACCAAAGCTGTGACCAAAACAACGACCACGACTAAAACTGCCACCACGAAAGCGGCGAGCACCTCTACCGCAGCCGCGACTGCTAAAAAAACCACTACCGATAGTAAAACGGCTAAAAAACCGCAAAGCAAAACCGCGACCACTACTGCTAAAAAACCGCAAACCGCTAAGCCCGCAGCTAACGTCACACAATCTACCACCACGCCGAAAGTCGCCTCGGCTACTGCGGTGACGGCGGCAAAACCAACGCCAGCAGCAACCGATATCCCTTTAACCCCAATCCCAGCCACCACCACGGCATTGGGCATTAAAGAAGATGCCACCCAAACAGGTATCGACAGTGACTACACCTCGGGGGCAGGTGTCGCAGGCGCGAGCTCTGAAGAAGTCAACAATACCACGACGGCTGCGCCAACCTTTGACCCGACAACGGTAGGTAACAATAAAACAGCAACGACACCTGCCAGTTTTTCTAACCTAAATTTGTCTGACTATGCACAGCTAGTCAATAGTGCCGACTGGAAACCCGGTCAAAATGTTAACTCAGCAACTACCTTAAAACTTCAAGCCTTGTTAGATTGGAATCATGCTTCACCGGGTCCGATTGATGGCGGCTGGGGTATGAATGCCAAAAAAGCGCTTAAAAATTTCCAAGCCATGCACGGACTACCCCAAGATGGTCGTATGAGCGCAGAAGTTTGGAAACTGTTAAATGAAAAAATTCCTGCCAATCAGCCTGTGTTGGTCGGTTATACCTTGACGCAAGAAGATATCAAAGGTCCGTATCAGCCAACACCGAGTGGTAGTGAAGCCAAATCTAAAATGAAAGGTCTATACTATCAAGACGTCCAAGAAATGTTGGCTGAACGTTTCCACATGGATATTCGCTATCTTAAAAAGCTTAATGGCGATAAAAAATTCACCGTAGGTGAAACCATCACCGTGTTTAACCCAGGTGCACCGCTCAATGAGAAAATCACCCATTTGGTTGCCAAAAAAGCGGACAATATCTTGTACGCTTATAACGGTGACAGGCTCATTGCCACTTATCCTACCACGGTCGGTAGTAGCGACACCCCATCACCCACGGGCAGCTTGACGATTGTCAATCGCGTCAAAAACCCTTGGTACCGCGCTAGTAGTGGTGAGGGCAAAGATAAAAAAGTGTTTATGTTGCCGCCAGGACCCAACGGTCCAGTCGGTGTAGTGTGGATGGGACTAAGTAAGCCATCATACGGCATTCATGGCTCGCCCGTTCCGGAAGGCATTAGCCGTCAAGCCTCGCACGGCTGTGTTCGCTTAACCAACTGGGATGTGCTTGAAGTGTATGCAAATGTTGATACAGGCACCAAGGTAGATTTACAGTAGCTGTTAAGCGACAGCGGTTAGCACCACAGTCTAGCGTGAGTGCTATACACATTTAATCTTATTAGCCATAAAAAAACCGCTTAGCTAGCAATAGCTAAGCGGTTTTTTTAGTTCAGCGGTTTTTGCTATATATTAGTTATCTAGTGAGCTGCTACATTATCAAGGCGCCGTTTAGGGGTTGACAGCTAGGGTGTGACAGGAGTTTTATTTACACCCAAACTCTGTAGTTTTTTTACCACAATCCAAGCAATCGGAATCGATAACATCAGCCCTATAATGGCTGCCGTCACAATGTGTTGAGCCTCATCAAAACCTGTCACCAACGCAATGGTCATTAAAACACCGATAGTCACACCAGAAGCGATTGTAAAAATTGCGCTAAATAATTGCCAGTTCATAACAACTCCTTATCATTGCGTAAATAGATGTATTTGTTAGATATAGTTATAGTCCAATTCCACACTCAAAACAAGGAAAAAAAAGATTAAACAAATGCACGACCTAAAACAATTAGTTATCAATCCCACATTTTTAGTAAGGTTTAATTTGAATCAAATTTATTGAGGAATTTAAAAAACCGCGTTTTTTTCCGATTAATATCACCGAGGTCGAGGGATTTAATTGGATTAGTAAACATTAATGGAAAAAAATTCCACCCGGTTTTTTAAGTTTAATGGCATATTTTTTAGTAACTATTTTTAATAACTATGACCCAATAACAGGGCTTGGTTAAAAAATTTGGGTAAAAAAATTTTCTATAATCTGCTATGTTAACGGTGTTTATCAATTGTTTAACACAGTAAAAGACAGGAGTATTTGACATGCACCAACAATTTTCTTTTTTCGCCGCTATTAAGCCATCTAAACGCCTAGCTATTAAACGCCAAGCTACTAAACGCATAGGAAGTGCCGCTGCAGTAATTGGCTCAGCCCTTGCCTTGGGCGGTTGCGCCTCTACCACAGGTAACGGTGTGATGGATGCTAATAGCACCATCGGCACTGCCAACAATGTCGGCATGGCGATATTTAAAGCCGCGGTGAATCAACAATGCCAGACTCAATTACAAAATAACCAATACTGGCGCTTGGGCAGTGTATTAATGACTTCCGAGAAACAAGCCGAGGTAGCGAGCAATGTCTGTAGCTGCGTCAGCGAAAAAGCCCCGCAGTCCGTCACCATTGTCGATTTGACCACAGCAGCAGTCGACCCGGCCGCGCGCAATGTCATTGTGGCGCGTGCTGTATCGAACACCTTGCAGCAATGCGTGGGCGAATTTGTTAAGTAAATATTAACTTGCTACTGAGTGTGCGCTACTATATAATAGCGCACCTTGTTTATACCAATATAGTTAGATGATTCTAACTTAGGTGCATTCAATCTCCTTGCTGTTGACACGGGGTCAACGGCTGTTTAATCCGTGAGGAGTCTTTATGAGACATTATGAACTGGTATTATTGGTTCACCCAGACCAAAGCGACCAAGTGGTTGGCATGGTTGAGCGTTATATCAACTTAGTAAAAGAACAAGGTGGTGCTATCCATCGCCTAGAAGATTGGGGTCGTCGTCAATTAGCTTACCCAATCAACAAAGTTCACAAAGCTCACTATGTGCTATTAAACATTGAAGCGGGTCAACAAACGCTTGATGAGCTTGAAGAATTATTCCGTTATAACGATGCTATCATCCGTAGCTTAGTTATCCGTCGTGACGAAGCGATTACTGAAGAATCACCATTAGCAAAAAGTGCTGAAGAAAAACGTGCTCGTAAAGCTTCACGCCGTAACGATACAGCTCAAGATGACTATCAATCAAATGATGATGAGTCAGAAGTTGATGCTGATGACAACAACGACGAATAATTAAGGAGACTAATCATGGCACGTTTTTATCGCCGCCGTAAATTTTGCCGTTTTACTGCTGAAGGCATTACCCATATCGATTATAAAGATATCGAAATCCTAAAACAGTATGTCACTGAAAGTGGCAAAATCGTACCAAGCCGTATCACTGGTACTTCAAACAAATATCAACGCCAATTGGCTGTAGCAATCAAACAAGCGCGTTATCTTGCGTTGATTCCTTACACTGACAGCCAAAAATAAACCGAGGAGTGATATATGCAAGTTATTTTATTACAACGTATCGCTAACCTAGGTAAACTAGGCGATACTGTTAATGTAAAAGCAGGTTATGGCCGTAACTTCCTTGTACCACAAGGTAAAGCATTACCAGCCACTGCTTCTAACATCGAAAAATTTGAAGCACGCCGTGCAGAACTTGAAAAAGTGGAAGCTGATGAATTAGCCGCTGCTAATGCACGTGCTGAAGCGCTACAAGATGTCAATGTTATCATCCGTGCAAAATCAGGCGATGAAGGCAAACTATTTGGTTCTATCGGTACTCGCGATATCGCCGATGCCTTAACCAAATCTGGTTTACCTGTTGACCGTTCAGAAGTTAAATTGCCTGAAGGTGCATTACGTCAAATTGGCGAATACAATGTTGATATCCAATTACATCACGATGTAATGACCAACATTCAAGTCACTATCTTGGCAGAAGATTCAGCTGCTTAATTGATAGTTTACTTTAAAAAAGAGATGGCTTTGCTATCTCTTTTTTTTATTGTTGGCGGCGTAAAAATTCAACAAAAAAGCCTAAAATTCAAGCTGATTTCATTCAAAAAAATTGCCGATTTTTTATATTTTTCTCATTAGAATTTAGATGGTTTTTTCGGTATATTGACTGTTCTATTTCGATGCGTGTGTTAGACTCACAATTTGCAACCGATAACTTTTAGCAAACTTTTGCCCTTTCAAACTATTTAAAATAACTTTATCACAGGTCATCATGGCAGACGATAAAACCAAAGAGAACGATCTTAAGAATACTTCGCTGACGCAGCACCAACCGCACAGTATGGATTTAGAAAAGTCCGTCCTAGCGTCGCTGATGAGCCTTGAAGAGTCGTTTGATCGCATCTCAGATATTATTACCAAATATGATTTTTATGCACAGCGCCATCAATATATTTTTGATGCCATCTCTCACCTTGCCAACGCCAATGAGCCGTATGATGCCACCATGGTGATGGACTGGCTCGATATGCAAAAACTGCTTGAGCCCGCGGGGGGTAGCGATTATCTAGGCGATATCCTATCACAAAGCCCAGCGACGCTGTTTAACTTGACTGCTTATGCGCAGCGGGTCAGGGAATTTTCGACTTTACGCCAAATCATCAAAGCCGGCAGCCATATGCTAGAACTTGCCTTTGACCCAAAAAATCAAAGTGTAAGTGATATTTTAGACACCGTTGAAAGCGAAATTTTTGCTATCAATGAAACCCATAGCCGCCAGTCAAAACACAAGGGTCCTACCCAACTGAGCGATGTTATTACCAATGTCGTCAACAATATCCAAGAACTTAAAGACCATCCTGAAGGCATGATTGGGCTTAAGACCCCGTTTGAAGAACTCAATAACAAAACCCAAGGGCTACAAGCAGGCGATCTCATTATCGTGGCAGCGCGTCCTTCGATGGGTAAAACCACGTTTGCGATGAATTTGGCAGAGAGTATTTTATTTCATACCGATTTACCTGTGGTGGTGTTTTCGATGGAAATGCCTGCCGAGTCAATTGTGATGCGTCTATTGTCCTCTTGGGGGGCGATCAACCAAACGCATTTGCGCTCAGGTCAAATGAACGAAGATGAATGGGGTAAACTTTCCAATGCCATCGCCCATCTGCATGCTAAAAAATTGTATATCGATGACAGTACGGCGCTCCCCCCATCTGAGGTTCGTTCACGCTGTCGCCGCATCGCCAAAGACAATGATGGCAAACTTGGGATGGTAATGGTCGACTATCTACAATTGATGAAAGTGCCAGGCTTAGGCGACAACCGCGTGGGTGAGATTTCGGAGATTTCACGAAGCTTAAAAGCGCTTGCCCGTGAGATGAATTGCCCTGTGGTCGCTTTATCACAGCTGAATCGAAGTTTAGAAAATCGACCCAACAAACGTCCGATTATGTCAGACTTACGGGAGTCGGGTGCCATTGAGCAAGATGCCGATTTGATTATGTTCATTTATCGTGATGAGGTTTATAATGAAAACAGCGATGCTAAAGGCACAGCTGAAATCATTATCGGTAAACAGCGTAATGGACCTATTGGGACAGTGCGCCTGTCCTTTGAAGGGCAATTTACCCGTTTTGGTAATCTAACCCCTGAATTTTACCAAACCGCTTCCTTTAGCGAACCTGATGAATAAAAATTTTACTGCAACAAGGTCAAGATTGTGCGTCAAACCAGCATCACCATCGATTTAGCAGCGCTTACCCATAATTTACAACGCGTCAAAGATTATGCTCCGACCGCCAAGGTATTAGCCATGGTCAAAGCCAATGCCTACGGGCATGGCGCCGTCAACTGTTTACCCGCCGTAGCACAAGCCGATGCCTTAGGTGTCGCTTGTTTGCAAGAAGCAATAGAACTACAACAGGCTGGCTGGCAAAAATTAATGGTAGTGATTGAAGGCGCGTTTTCATTAGCAGAATGGCAATATTGTACAGCGCATCAAATCGAATGTGTGGTACATCACCAACGCCAATTAAACTGGGCGTTGCAGCAGCCTGCAAAAACGGGCGCAACCGTCTGGTTAAAACTAAACACTGGCATGAACCGCCTTGGCTTTACATCGGGTGAAATCAGGGAAATTGCCCAGCAATTAACTAGGTCAGGTTACGAGATTGTTTTGACCACCCATTTTGCCAACGCTGACGTCATCGATCATCCCAATAACCAACAACAATTTGAGTTATTTGATTCAACCTTACAAATGCTACGTGACCAAGTAAGCCCAACGATTAAAGGCTCTTTGTGTAATTCAGCAGGGATTGTCAACTGGTCAGACCGCCATTATGATTGGGTGCGCCCAGGCGTTATCTTGTATGGGGCAACGCCTGTAAACCATGCCACTGCCAAACAGCTAAACCTACAACCTGTCATGCATTTTAACGCCAGCATCATGGCAATTCATACGCTAAAAGCGGGCGATAGCGTGGGTTATGGTAGTCGCTGGACTGCCCAAGCCCCAGCGCGCATCGGCATTGTCAGTGTGGGTTATGCTGATGGTTATCCAAGGGTGATTAGCGATGATGCGTATGTCGTCGTCGCAGGTCAACAGGCGCCTATCATCGGTCGCGTGGCGATGGATATGTTGATGGTTGATTTGACCCATACTACTGAGGTAAACCTTGACTGCCCTGTCCAGCTTTGGGGTAACGCACCGACCATTGATGAAGTGGGTAGCTGGAATGATACCATTAGCTATGAGCTGTTAAGCGTGGTCACCCGACGCCCAACATGGATTTATCAGTCATAACTGTTAATTACTTTACTGAGGTTAAAGTCAGACAAATACGTCAATTTGCTAGACAGTTTGGATAAATCCGCTATACTGATAGTTTACTGTAATGTTTATTGACAAAATTGGGATGTAGGACAGGCAATGAGTACCCGCCATTTTTTGACGTTATTGGATTTTAGCAAAGAAGAATTGATGCAAGTGATTAAACGCGGCAGTGAACTGCGTTTGATGCAGCATGAAGGGGTTATTTATCAGCCTTTTGTCGGTCGTACCTTGGGGATGATTTTTGAAAAATCGAGCACCCGTACCCGTATTTCGTTTGAAACAGGGATGGGACAATTTGGCGGTCATGCCATATTTCTATCACCTCGTGATACCCAGCTTGGTCGTGGCGAACCGATTGAAGATTCAGCACGTGTCATCTCACGCATGGTCGATATCGTCATGATTCGCACCTTTGAACACAGTATTGTTGAAAAATTCGCCCAGTATTCGCAAGTGCCTGTTATCAATGCGCTCACTGACGAGCAGCATCCTTGTCAGCTACTAGCCGATATCCAAACCTTTATGGAACACCGTGGCAGCATCGAAGGCAAAACGGTGACTTGGATTGGAGATGGCAACAATATGTGCGCTTCTTTTATCCATGCCGCGCATCAATTTGGCTTTCAGCTGCGGGTTTCCGCCCCTTATGGGTTTGAACCCAATGCCGACCTTATCAAGCAGTATTCACACTGTGTCGAGCTGGTCGAAGATGTTAATGAGGCGGTCAAAGGCTCGCATTTGGTTGCTACCGATGTATGGGCAAGTATGGGACAAGAAAGCGAGCAAAATACTCGTGCGCGGCGATTTGCCCAGTACATGGTGACCCGCTCATTACTGGATAAAGCCGATCCAGACGTCTTGTTTATGCATTGTCTGCCTGCCCACCGCGGCGAAGAAATCTCCTATGATTTGCTTGAGGATCCGCGTGCTGTGGTGTGGGATGAAGCCGAAAATCGTCTGCATGCCCAAAAAGCATTGATGGAATTTTTGTTAACCGATAAAATCAAACTCGCCTAATCTATGTGGTCTGGGCGTTATCTTTGCGCCCTGCTCTGCCATCATCATTATCTTAACCGCTCGAATTCTTAACCGATAAAGCAAACGGAACATAGCCATGTACTTTGTGCTCTCGCCTGCCAAAAATTTGAATGAAAAAAGTGATTTACCTTTTGATTTTAGTCAACATTACACCCAGCCTGCTTTGATGGCGCACGCTTGCGAGTTGATGGGTGAATTAAAAACATTAGCGCCAACTGATTTGTCGGCGCTGATGAGTATCTCAGCTAAACTTGGGCAATTAAATGCCGTGCGCAACCAAAATTGGCGATGGGATACTACCCAGCCATTTAGCACCGATCATGCTGATATACCTGCTAAAGCGGCGCTGTATTTATTTGATGGCGATGTCTATACAGGTTTGGCAGCGCAGCAAATGACTGAACAACAAGTGCACTATTTAAATGAGCGATTAGGAATATTGTCTGGGTTGTACGGCTTGTTAAAACCGCTTGATTTGATGCTACCCTATCGCCTGGAAATGGGCACAAAACTAAAAAATCCCAAAGGCGAGAATTTGTATCAATTTTGGGGCGATACGCTTACTGATTTAATCAATCAACGCATGGCAGACAATGAACAAACAACCTTAATCAATCTCGCTTCCAACGAATACTTCAAGTCCGTCAATCCCAAAAAAATCAATGCAGAAATTATCACGCCCCGTTTTGAAGACGGCAAAAATGGCCAATATAAAGTGGTAAGCTTTTATGCCAAAAAAGCGCGGGGCTTAATGGTGCGTTTTGCGGCAGAGAACCAATTGACCCAAGTGGAAGAGCTTAAAGCATTTAATTTAGAAGGTTATAAATTTGTGGACCATGCGTCGAGTAGCACTGAATATGTGTTTAGAAGAGAGGTTAACTGATGGATAAAGTATCTGCCCAGCAGCGTATTGATGAGGTTCAAGCCATTTATCGTGAGTGGCTTGCCCTACAGCCCAAACTTGTACAAGCGCAAAAAGACTGGAAAAAAAGCGTTAAGTTAATGGCACAGCTTGAAGCGTTTTATTTGCAAGGCGAGTATCGAGACTTATTTGAAAGGCTTGAGCACGGCGAAGACTTGAACTTGACCACGGAAGGTGAATATAGCGTCATGTCAGAAGATGCCATTTGGAACGCCATACAGGAACAGCAGCAGCAACTTTGGCAATTGCTACACTTTGCTGTAAAGCATTTGGACAAATCATAGAAAAAACCCTGTTAAACTTACGTCTAACAGGGTTTTGATTTAAGCTATAGATTATAACTGACTACTATAGACGAGATGTAATACTAGATTACATCATGCCGCCCATACCACCCATGCCGCCCATACCACCCATGGCAGCAGCGCCAGCATCGTCTTTTGGCAAGTCAGTAATCATTGCTTCTGTCGTGAGCATCAAGCCTGCTACAGACGCCGCATTTTCAAGCGCTGAGCGAGTGACTTTGGCAGGGTCTAGGATACCCATTTCTAGCATATCGCCATATTCACCAGTCGCTGCGTTATAACCGTAGTTACCTTGACCGCCTTTGACTTGGTTTACCACCACAGATGCTTCATCACCTGCGTTGGTCACGATTTGACGAAGTGGTGCTTCCATCGCACGGCGTAGAATGTTGATACCCGCGGCTTGGTCGTCATTGTCACCTTTGACATTATCAAGCGCAGAGATAGCACGAACCAATGCCACACCACCACCTGCTACAACGCCTTCTTCGACGGCAGCACGAGTTGCATGCAAGGCATCATCCACACGGTCTTTTTTCTCTTTCATTTCAGTTTCAGTCGCCGCACCGACTTTAATAACTGCCACACCGCCTGCAAGTTTAGCAATACGCTCTTGTAGCTTTTCTTTGTCGTAATCAGAGGTTGATTCTTCCACTTGGCGACGGATAGAGGCAATACGATCTTCGATTTCAGTTTTTTGACCGGCACCATCGACAATCACGGTGTTGTCTTTACCAACCGTCACTTTTTTGGCAGTACCTAATACTGATAAATCCGCAGTTTCTAAGCTCATGCCCAGTTCTTCTGATACAACTGTACCGCCCGTTAAGATCGCGATATCTTGAAGCATCGCTTTACGGCGGTCACCAAAACCAGGGGCTTTAACAGCACAAACTTTTAGACCGCCACGCATGTTATTCACAACCAAAGTTGCCAAGGCTTCGTTTTCGACATCTTCAGCAATAATCAGTAAGGGTTTACCAGATTTCATCACGTTTTCAAGTAGTGGAATCAACTCACGGATGTTGCTGATTTTTTTATCGACTAACAAAATTAATGGGTTTTCTAGTTCAGCGGTCAACGTATCTGCTTTATTGGCGAAATATGGGCTGATGTAGCCACGGTCAAACTGCATACCTTCAACGACTTCAAGGGTATCTTCAAAGCCTGAACCTTCTTCAACCGTAATCACGCCTTCTTTACCCACTTTTTCCATCGCCTGAGCGATTAATTCACCGATAGTTTGGTCAGAGTTAGCTGAGATAGAGCCGACTTGCGCGATGGCTTTGCTGTCATTGGCTGGGGTTGAAAGCGCATGGATTTGTGCAACAACGGCACGTACACCTTTATCGATACCACGTTTTAAGTCCATTGGGTTCATGCCAGCGGCAACTGATTTCATACCTTCTTGCAAAATCGCTTGGGCTAAAACAGTCGCTGTGGTAGTACCGTCACCTGCAACATCATTAGTTTTGCTTGCAACTTCACGCACTAATTGTGCGCCCATGTTCTCAAATTTGTCATCAAGTTCGATTTCTTTGGCCACTGATACGCCATCTTTAGTGATGGTTGGCGCGCCAAAAGATTTGTCAATAACCACGTTACGACCTTTAGGACCCAATGTCACTTTGACCGCATTTGCGAGTACATTGACACCATCAATCATTTTTGCACGGGCATCAATACCAAATTTTACATCTTTAGCCATGTTAAATTCTCCAAATTATAAGTTTTTATTTGTATAAGGTAGTCAAATTGCTACCACGGTTGCTATCAATTACTTTACCAAGCACTTAACCAGTTAGAGTAACACTGGGTAAATTAACGCTAGGTAAATTAAGACTAAGTAAATTAGCTTTTAGGTAAAAAACGATTGTTTAAAACAGTGACTGATTAACCTTCAATCACACCCAATACATCGCTTTCTTTCATAATCAATAATTCTTCACCATCTACTTTAACCGTTGAGCCGGCGTATTGACCAAAGAGTACTTTGTCGCCGACTTTGACGTCGAGCGCACGTACATCACCGTTTTCACGGATTTGACCATTACCTACTGCAATGACTTCCCCTTGAGACGGTTTTTCTTGGGCGCCGCCTGCTAGTAATAAACCGCCAGCCGTTTTTTGTTCTTCTTCGCTGCGACGCACCACGATACGATCATGTAAAGGACGAATTGCCATAATCTACTCCATAAATTAACTGTTAAATTATTGTTTGAAAGCCGTAGTTAGCTTTGAAAGCTGTGATCAGCTCAGAGGTTAGCTCAAAAGACCACCGCTATTTTGCCGACCACAAAAAGATGATAACTATCTGTTTGCATAAATAATCATATGCTTATTACATGTTATCAATTCACTGTCTAACAGTGGGGATGTATGCCAATTTGTTCAAGCATAAATTTGAGAAATTTTGCAATTTGTTGTCAATTTTTTAACCCTTTCACCCAAATACCGCATAAAGACTGTCGTTTATTGCACAATCACAATCTTTTGTTAACTGGCTTGTATTTGCTTGCCGTCAATACTACTGTATGCATACCAAACAGATTTAACCTTATCTTATGAACGTTATTTGATGGATGAAACATGAAAAATTCTTTAGTAAAAAAACTGTTAGTAAGTACTTCACTCGTGTCAGCGATGGCTATCACCTCTATGGCGAATGCAGCAGTTGCCCCTTTTAATGCAACCTATAATTTTAATATTGAAGGCAAATACAATGGTACCGCAAGCCGTGTATTGACCCAAACTGGCAATCAGTATTTTTATAACGTTAATGCAAGTGTCGGTAAGTTAGCCAGTGCCAAGCAAACCGCCAATTTTGTCAATGCCAATGGCGCTATCTTACCGGTGAGCGCGTTAACCCAATACAAAATTCTGGGGACGGGTCGTACTACCACATTGAACTTTAATAACGCAAAAAAACAGCTGGTCACCAATTATAAAGGTCAAAACAAAGTCATTGCTTTGCCACAGTCTGCCTATGATGATTTAAGTTTGGAAATTCAAATTCGGGAAGATTTAAAAGCAGGAAAATTCCGTGGTAATTATTACATGGCAGATCGCAATACAGTTGAAGCGGTGCCCTTCAAAAAATCTGCCATGACTCGCATTACCGTGCCAGCGGGCACTTTTGATGTGGTGCGTATCGATCGCGTGCACGATGACAAAGACCGTCGAACCAGTTTTTGGTTAGCCCCAAAACTTGATTATCTACCTGTCAAAGTCGTTCAAAACAATGATGGTAAAAAAATGGAAATGAATTTGGCTAGAGTAAATTAATACTTTGTCATGTTTTGACTCAAACACCGATTATATTAATCGGTGTTTTTTTATGTTTATGTCACTGTAAATACGCTATTAGTGACTTATCAGGTCAGAAATTGGCGCTATTGATGGCACTTTTGCTTACATCGAACGAATCACCATTGACCCATCGATTAGTGGCAAAGACAACGCTGCCACCACCCCTTCGCCAACCACGTACGAAGAAGGTCGCGATACCAACAACATGGCGCTAAACTATAATTTTATCAATTATGGGGCAAAAGCAGACGTCAACGATAAAGTCAGTGTGGGTGTGTTTTTTGACCAGCCGTGGGGCGCGGATGTTGAGTTCACCGGCAATAACAACTTTGTCAATGGTACTGTCAGCGCGCAGCAGGTTGCTGGTGCAGGACAAGCGGCGCTAGCCGCCGCCACAGCTGAAAAAACTGCCGCCGCCGCTGCAAAAGCAGATCCAACCAACAAAACACTCGCTTATAATGCGGCTACCGCGCTTAAAACCGCACAGCAAGCAGGGGCAGTCTACAATTTAGCAAGCAATATCGCTCAGCACCCCAACGAAGGTACCAACGTCTCTGTTGATAGTAAAAACTTCACAGGTTTGGTGGGGGTCAAATTTGGCGAAAAAAATAATTGGCAAGTATATGGCGGGCCTGTATTACAAAAATTAGAAGGTGAAGTGCATTTACGCGGTAAAGCCTACAATTCTACCCAAGGTTATGATGGTATCTTTGCCCAATCAAATGGTTATGGTTGGATGGCAGGTTTAGCCTATAGCAAACCTGAGATTGCGCTTAAAGCGGCGTTGACTTATCGCTCTGAAATTGATCATGACACCGTAGCATATGAGTCCATGCCTGCAACTGGCGAATCAGGCAGTTATGACATGACCATCACTACCCCAAAATCCGTGAATGTTGACTTTCAAACAGGTCTTAATCCAACCACGCTGTTGACCGCAAAACTGCGCTGGGTACCTTGGAGTGATTTTTCAATCAAACCACCTCTGTATAATGCAACGACCAAAAAAGCCACCGGGGCGGATTTTAAACCCCTATATCCCAATGGTTTAAACTTGATTGATTACTCAGATGATGGCTGGGCAGCAGAAGTGGGCTTGGGTAAAAAATTAAATAACCAATGGGCGGTATCAGGCTCAGTGGGTTGGGATAGCGGCGCGGGTGGTCCCATCACCACCTTAGGACCTGTCGAAGGTCATTGGAATGTAGGTTTAGGCGCCAAATACAATGTTACACCCGAAGTCGCCGTGTCGGCAGGCGTGAAATACTTGATGTTTGGCGATGCCAAATCAAAAATCCCCAATGGCGACTTAGTGGGTGATTTTCAAAACAACGATGCTTGGATTTATGGGCTGCGTTTAACTTATCAGAAGAAGTAAGTCTCATAAAAAAAGCCTATCACGTCGATAGGCTTTTTTATGTCGATCCATTAATCGCGATGTTTACCATCCACCTCTAATCCCAACATGTCAAGCAAGGCTGCCATGCTTGCAGATACCGTGATATTGGGGTTGGTGACCAAACCCAAATAGCGTTGCAACTCAACAGGGGTATCCATATTAATCGGCTGTAAATCTTGATTGACTAAGGTTTGCGGTAACACCGACCAACCTAACCCAACCGATACCAACATACGAATTGACTCTAGCGGATTGGTGCTCATCGTGGCATAGGGTTTTAAGTTATATTTGGCAAATTCAGCTAAAGTGATTTGGCTGGTAAAGGTATTGGCGGCGGGTAGAATCGCTGGATAATTCGCCAATTGCTCAAGCGTCACGTTCATTTTATGCGCCAGTGGCGATAAAACACCCGTCACAAAATGCAGCGGATCTGACCATAGCATATGATAATTTAGACGTTTATCATACACAGGGGGTAGCGTTAAAAAAGCCAATGACAAGTCGCCATCAAGTACCGCTTTATGCGCTTGCTCGGAATCGACAAAATGCACTTCGAGCTGTACCGCAGGATAGCTTTGGATAAATTGTTTGAGAACCGCTGGCAAATGATGTAAGCCAATATGATGACTGGTACCAATAATCAGTTTGCCTGACACCGTTTGCTGGCGGTTTTTAAGATTAATTTTTAGATTATCGTAATCATCTAGCCAGCGTTTGGCATGGGGTATCAAGTCATGCGCCGCTTGGGTTGGGATAATACCACGACCCACGGTATCAAAAAGGGTGACATCAAATTCGTCTTCTAAGTTTTTGATACGCTTACTTACTGCAGGCTGTGTAATAAATAGTTTATCAGCCGCCTGCGAGATACTACCTGTTTGCATAACCGCTAAAAAAGTATTTAAATTTGTGGTATTCATCTTTCCCCCAAAACTAAAACCCTACCATTTGATATAAATAAAAGTTTCATTCTTTAAAAAATACATTAAATAAGATTATAAGACAACGTATGCACAAATACAATTTATTTAATCGTCCAATACATTCCTAAAATTTTTATAAAATATAAAAATCATCAATTAAAATTATCATTTTTCTTTGTTATAATGGCGTTATTGTTTACCCGATTACTACGCCCTTTTATAAAAAAACCATAGGATATGTGTCATGGCAGCGCAAACGCTTTATGATAAACTTTGGCAAGACCACTTAGTCAATCAACGAGACGACGGTTCTAGTCTTATCTATATCGACCGTCATTTATTACACGAAGTCACAAGCCCGCAAGCATTTGAAGGCTTGTCATTGGCAAATCGTGACCCTTGGCGTTTGTCAGCAAACGTCGCTACCCCTGACCATAATGTCCCGACAGTGGCAAGCGAACGTAAAGAAGGGGTGGCAGGCATTAAAGATGACGTCTCTCGCTTGCAAGTAGCCACACTCGATGAAAACTGTGCCAAATTTAACATCACGGAATTTACCATCAATGACGTGCGCCAAGGCATTGTGCATGTGGTAGGTCCAGAACAAGGTTTGGTGTTACCTGGGATGACCGTGGTGTGTGGCGACTCACATACCGCAACCCATGGTGCGTTAGGCTGTCTTGCCCACGGCATCGGTACCAGTGAAGTTGAGCATGTATTGGCAACGCAGTGTCTCGTGCAAACCAAGATGAAAAATATGCTTATCAAAGTCGATGGTAAATTGGGTGAAGGTGTCACCCCAAAAGACGTGGTACTAGCGATTATTGCAAAAATCGGCACCGCGGGCGGGACAGGCTACGCCATTGAATTTGCAGGCGATGTGTTCCGTGACATGAGCATGGAAGGACGTATGACCGTGTGTAACATGGCGATTGAAGCCGGCGCACGCGTTGGTATGGTAGCCGTTGATGACACTACCATTGAATACGTCAAAGGTCGTCCCTATGCGCCTACCGGTGAAATGTGGGATAAAGCCGTGGCTTACTGGCAAACCCTACATTCAGATGCCGATGCCGTGTTTGATACCGTCATTGAAATGGCAGGCGCGGACATCGCACCCCAAGTATCTTGGGGCACCTCCCCTGAGATGGTGGTGGATATCAGCGCACACGTCCCTACCCTAGATGCCGCAAAAGATGACGTCCAAAAAGAGGCTTGGACACGCGCCTATGAGTATATGGGTTTGACCGCGGGTCAACCGGTCACTGACATCAAAGTCGATCGGGTGTTTATCGGCTCTTGTACCAACTCACGCATTGAAGATATTCGCGCGGCGGCGGCTGTTATCAAAGGTCGCAGAGTCGCAGATAGCGTTAAAGAAGCGATTGTGGTAGCCGGTTCTGGGTTAGTTAAACAACAAGCAGAAAGCGAAGGGCTGGATAAAATCTTTACCGCAGCGGGTTTTGAATGGCGGGAGCCAGGCTGCTCGATGTGCCTCGCCATGAACGCGGATAAATTGCAGCCAAAAGAACATTGCGCCAGTACCTCCAATCGTAACTTTGAAGGTCGTCAGGGCAATGGCGGACGCACCCATTTGGTCAGCCCTGCCATGGCAGCTGCCGCGGCATTAGCCGGTCATTTTGTTGACGTGAGAAATTTTTAAGGTAGAACTATGAAAAAATATACCCTTGAGCAAGGCATTGTCTGCCCACTTGATCGCTCTAACGTGGACACTGACCAAATCATTCCAAAACAATTTTTGAAATCTATCAAACGCACAGGATTTGGTGCCAATTTATTTGATGAATGGCGTTATTTGGACGAAGGCTATCCGGGTCAAGACAATAGCAAACGCCCCATTAACCCGGATTTTATTTTGAATCAGCCCCGTTATCAAGGTGCTAACATTTTGCTTGCGCGTAAAAACTTTGGTTGTGGTTCAAGCCGCGAGCATGCCCCTTGGGCACTCGAAGAATACGGTTTTCGTACGGTGATTGCGCCAAGTTTTGCCGATATTTTCTACAACAACTGCTTTAAAAACGGCATGTTGCCAGTGATTTTAAGCGAAGATGCGGTCAGTGAATTGTTTGCCGAATGTTTTGCCCAAGATGGCTATCAATTAACTGTGGATTTAGAAAAACAGCAAGTGATTTCACCCTCTGGCAAAAGCTATGCGTTTGACGTCGATGAATTTCGTAAGCACTGTCTGCTCAACGGTTTAGACGATATTGGTCTGACATTGCAGCAAGCTGATAGCATCAAAGCGTATGAAGAAAACGCCAAACAATCACGCCCTTGGGTATTTGGCACAGGGGCGGCTTAAAGTGCTGCTTGGTTAGGTAAATGTACAATGTCAGTAGCGCTTCATCATTGATGATTTATCATTGAGAGCTTATCCATCATCTATCCCAACCTGCGTATAAGCCGCGTCTAAAAAGGCATTTTTTGACAAAGGTTGGGATATTGGTTATGTTAGTCACATTTTAATGTGCCTAGGACTGTGTTTAAATCATGGCATCATCCGCCATGGTTATCATCATCTAACTGTGGCAACCCTGTTACTGCAATTTTTTAATTGCTTTTTTTGATTTGAGGGAATAATGACCATGATGTTTACGAAGCGCTTTTTTCGCCCTGAGTGTTTGCCTGTTGTGGGCATTGCGATTTGTTCGGCAGTGGCGCTATCTGGCTGTCAATCAATGACAAAGCAGCCAAGCGCACGCGCCAAACCCTCAGTGGTAACAGCGCCGCAACCGATTGCTGCAGGCAAAAGCACACTAAAATGTACCGGTATTTATGCCTGTGAAATCAATCGTATTGGCACGTTGTCAGTTATCGATCAATCGACTCACACCCCGAGCGCTACACTTGGCAACCATAGCCAAGAGACTAGCCCAGTGACCGTCACACCTTTGATGAGTAAGCCGCAGAGCAAATCTACTATACCAAATTACTTGGTAAGTTTTCCCAGTGGTCAGCACGTGGTTGCCACCCGTTTTTATTTGGATGAGGATTTGACGACGGTTGAAAGTTTTAGTTTTATTCATCGTTTTGAAAGCGGTAAACGCTATGAGCTCAAAGCCTACCGCCAAATTCAAAAGACCGATTATAGTTTACTAGCGCAGTCTGCCCCAACGCCACTGTGTATTGATTTGTATGAAAATGCCGAACTTACCAATCAATGGTGTAAAAAACCCAATCAGCAAGGCGCTTTATCGAATGAATTTGTAAAGGTGGCTTTATAGATGCACCTTAAAGCCTCACGCAAAAGCGCCTCTCAAAAAAGCGCCATTCAATAACGCCTGATTCAATTATTTTTTAGAAACTAACAAAATTTTAAAAGCTGCTTTGTCAGCAAAAAGTTGTGGATTAACGTGAAGGAAGTAACATGACAAAACAAATCGCCGTATTACAAGGTGATGGTATTGGTCCTGAAATCATTGGACAAGCTGTCAAAGTATTGGACAAATTAATCGAGCAAGGCTTGGACGCTCACTATGAGTATGGGCTGTTAGGTGGCTCAGCGTATGATGCGCATGGCTCACCCTATCCAGAAGCTACCCAAACCCTGTGCCGCAAGGCTGATGCGGTATTGCTCGGCGCTGTAGGCGGCCCACAGTATGACAACCTTGAACGCTCAGTGCGCCCAGAGCGTGGATTACTGGCGATTCGTAAAGACTTAAATCTATTTGCCAATCTTCGCCCAGCCATTCTTTACCCAGAGCTTGCCAATGCCTCAACTTTAAAACCTGAAGTGGTATCTGGGTTAGATATTTTGATTGTCCGTGAGCTCACCGGTGATATTTATTTTGGTGAACCACGTGGTATTCGCACGCTTGAAAACGGTGAGAAAGAAGGCTACAACACCATGAAATACAGCGAATCAGAAATTCGCCGTATCGCCAAAGTCGCCTTTGAAGCGGCGCAAAAACGCGGTAAAAAACTCTGCTCAGTTGATAAAGCCAACGTACTTGAGACCACAGAGTTTTGGAAGCAGATTTTCACCGAAGTCGCTGCCCAATACCCAGATGTTGAATTGACTCACATGTATGTCGACAATGCAGCGATGCAGCTGGTCAAAGCCCCAAAACAGTTTGATGTGATTGCCACAGGCAATATTTTTGGCGATATTTTGTCAGATCAAGCCTCGATGCTGACTGGTTCTATTGGTATGCTACCATCCGCGAGCTTAAATGACACAGGCAAAGGGCTATATGAACCATCGCATGGTTCTGCCCCTGATATCGCCGGTCAAAATAAAGCCAACCCATTGGCAACCATTTTGTCATTGGCGATGCTGTTACGTTATAGCCTCAATGATGAAGCCCGTGCCACACAAGTTGAGCAAGCAGTGCAAAAAGTATTGCAGCAAGGATTACGTACAGGCGATATCTTTGAACAAGGCACCACGCTGGTTTCTTGCTCAGACATGGGTGATGCAGTTATCGCTAACTTATAATCTTTGATTACCCTAATTTTTATCCTGCGTTAAAGGTAGTGTTAGCCCGTCTAACCTGCCTTTTTTTATAGCATTTTTGCCAACATTTTTTTGAAAAATTTGTAAAATCCTGCTTATCTTCAACTGGGTTTTGCTATAGTATGCCATTATCGTTTCTCTAAAACTTCGATGACCTTCCATCCTCACTTGCTAAATTTTTCTTAAAATTCAATGACTATGTCTTCTTATCATAAAATATTACCTTGCTTTACAAGCCTATTGCTTGCTATCAGTTTATCTGCCTGTCAACAGTCACCCAATCAAGCGATGGATGTACCCACAGTTGCGACAGCAAGTACTACAGTTAGTACTGCAGCCAGTACAACCGCAAGTGTCGCTGCCTCTTCGCCTACCCCAACGCTAAAAGCCAATGTCAGTCAACAGTTTATTGGCACAAGCTTAGTGCAGCAACGACTGAAACAAGCTTTGCCAGAGATTGCCTACACCACTGATAATTTACCGATGGTTGCCCAGCAAGTAAACCAAGTGAGTTGGTCACCCACAGGCGCTATTGATTTGCCAGCCATGCCTGCCTCTGCGGTAGTCGCGTCACAAGCCGCATCAACCGCATCTGCTTCAGCGACCCCATCTGCGCCGAGTTTTCAATCAACTATTGACTATGCTGCACTCAAACAATCTGCTAATGACAATCCGTCATCCGTGGCTAACAAAGACGCGTTACCATCAAAACAAGTGTTCATTAAGCCTGATGAACTGCTGGTATTTAAGACCCAAGCACTGCTTAATTGGCATGGGCATAGTGTGGGTGCGGTGACAGGGATAATGAATAAAAACACCATCAAAGCGATGCAGATTTTTCAGCAAAAGCACAATCTGCCCGTAACCACCACGATGGATGAAGCCACTTGGGCGGCGTTAACCAGCAACGAGACGTTAAATAAGCAGCCGATTTTTATCAATTATCAGCTGACGCGCGATGATTTGGTTATCACCAAAGCGCCCAGAGACATGCAATACAAATCAGCGCGTGAAGCGGTAGCTGAAAAATTTCATATGAGCCAAAAACTGGTGAGTCGATTAAACCCCACCACGCCACTCAAAGCGGGTAACATTATCACTGTCTACAATCCCTATCAGCCCAATATGACGGAAGTGACCAAGGTTGTAAGCGATAAAAAGAAAAATATTCTATACGCCTATGCCGCTAATGGTGAGCTGGTTGCAAGCTATCCAACAACCGTGGGTTCCAACTATACCCCCTCACCGTCTGGCAGTTTAAAAGTTAAAAACCGTGTATTAAACCCGACCTATAATACTGATTTTTCTTCCAAAGAAAAGTGGCTACCACCAGGACCTAACAATCCTGTGGGGCGCGCTTGGATTGGGTTATCAAAACGGAGCTATGGTATTCATGGCTCGCCTGAGCCTGAGTTAATCAGCGCACAAAAATCACACGGTTGTGTGCGTTTGACCAATTGGGATGCGCTAAGTCTGTATGGCACGATAGCCGATGGGGCGGATGTGGTATTTGAATAAGTTTATATTGTATAGGCGTTAAATAAACACCCCAAAATTTGGGGTGTTTGATTATTACGACTCCTGTCGCCAAACTTGTTTTCTCAAATCCTGCTTGGTCTGTCTACGTTGTTTCTTACGGGCGATTTCAACATCGTCTTTTTCATGCAGTCCGCCTTTTTGCAAAAGCGGATTTAACGCCAAGTAATTACGGGGTTTAACAGCTAAATTGGATTGAGCGATTGACGGATTTTTCTCAAGCTCTTCGCCCATTTTGATGAGTTGTTTTTGGTTTTTCATGGTTTATCCTTTAATACACATCACTTGTTTGAGCGTATGGATGACTTCGACCAGCGCCGACTGATTTGCCATTACCGCATCAATATCTTTATACGCCTCTGGAATTTCATCCATCACGCCCTTGTCTTTACGGCACTCCACGCCCGCCGTCTGTGCTCTTAGGTCATCAATGTTAAAATGCCGAATTGCTTTGCCACGGCTCATGCGTCGCCCTGCCCCATGTGAACACGAACACAACGCTTCGCTATTGCCTTTGCCTTTGACGATATAGGATTTTGCCCCCATCGAGCCAGGGATAATGCCAAGCTCGCCCTCATAGGCAGAAATTGCCCCTTTACGGGTGACGTACACATCCTCACCATAGTGGTGTTCTTGGCTAACATAATTGTGATGGCAATTAATCGCCTCGCGAGTCAAGGTAAAATGCGGCAGTTCACGCTGTAGCACATTGACAATGAGTCGCATCATCTCGCGGCGATTCTCCAACGCATAATCTTGCCCCCACTGCACCGCCTCAAGGTAATCGTCAAAACTATGGGAGCCTTGAGCAAAATACGCCAAATCACGGTCAGGCACATGCCCAAAGCGGCTTTGCTGCTCCTTTTTGGCAAGGGTAATAAAATACTCGCCAATACAGTTGCCAATGCCGCGACTGCCCGAATGCAGCATCACCCAGACATCCTCATTTTCATCGATACACAGCTCAATAAAATGATTACCACCGCCCAGCGTACCGAGCTGTTTTGCCCAAGTTCGCTCAAAGTTGCGCAGCATTTTGAGTAGTCCCTTGTGCTTATCGGTGATGCGCTTTAAGCGTTTGGCAAGCGGGTCAAGCGTAGTCATTTTCACCGTGATGGATTGGTGCTGGTTAAAACCGACAGGGACTTTGGCTTCAATCGCTGTACGGATTTTAGCCAGATTATCGGGCAATTGGTGGGCTTTGAGCGACAGTCGCACCGCATTCATGCCGCAGCCGATATCCACACCCACCGCCGCAGGAATAATCGCATCTTTCGTCGGAATCACACTACCCACAGTCGCACCCTTGCCCACATGCACATCAGGCATCACCGCAATGTGGTGATGGACAAATTCAAGCTGGGCAAGATTACGCAACTGCTGGATGGCTTCTTGTTCAATATCTTTGGTAAATACTTTGACAGGTACGCCATGTTGCGCAGATTTATTTAATACTAATTGAATACTCATATATTTTTTCTGTTTTAAGGCTAAATTCACACACCCTTAAAATTTTTAGCGTAGCAAATTTAGACCAATAAGTGATAATTAAAATTTTTTAAAATAACTTTGATAAGTAAATTTAAACAATAAAACGTCGTCCAATCGTTTGACACGACTGGCAAACAAGACTGACACACGTAAATGCGTTTGAAAAATTAATTGCTCTGAAAAAGTTTGTTATCCCAGGGTGCGTTTTAGCTATCCAACGATTTCTGTTACATGTAAAAATAGGGACATGGAAAAATAGGGAAATTTTAGACAACAAAAAACCCAAATCGTTACCATCACAACAAACACAATCAAAAGCCAATATTCGCTTTATTATCTGTCAGTTACTATTGATGGTGATGCTTTGGGTTTAGTAAATCAAAATCGGTAAATGTAGAGCGTATGGCATATACGCGGTTAAAAACCAAATTTTAATTAGTTAAAACAGACGGCAGACACATCAACAGTGTTGTTTAGACGTTTTACGTTATGAGTAAGTACAGACATCATGTGTCTCCTTTTTCCCTTTTGCTAGGGTGGCGGTTTTGGCGATGGTACTAACATCAGAATGCCAAAACAGAGCTGAAATAAAAGTTTGAGTGCATTCACAGTTTGATATGTTATCAAAACTAATGAATAATCGGCATACTATAAAGCTTTATTTGTCGATATGCAAATTTTTTTATAAAAAAACCAGCGACATAGGCCACTGGTTGTTTATAAGGCTTAAGGTAAAAATTAAGCTGGGATACGAAGTACTTGACCTGGATAGATTTTATTTGGGTCAGATAATAATGGTTTGTTGGCTTCAAAGATTTTGTTGTATTGGTTGGTATCGCCATACACTTCTTTTGAAATTTTTGACAGCGTATCGCCTGATTTCACTGTGTACATACGAGATTCTGGCTCTTGCGTCGCAACCGTGATATTGTCTTCCACTTGTGCAACATACTGTACATTACCTGCCGCTAGAATGGCTTTTTCGCGCTCTGCTTGGTTAGCAGCAGAACCATTAATAGTTACTTTGTCAGTGTTACCGTCATAGTTGACTGATAGATTGTCAATGTGTGCGTTTTGTTGGATGCGCTGAATCAATAAGTTTGCAATCTCTTGAGCAGATGGCTCAGTAGAGGCGGCAGGTGCTGCGGTTGGTGCTACGTTTGATGCAGGTGTCGATGCTGGCGCAGCGTCTTTGTTACGATGAAAGATTTTATCACCGATATCTTTTGCAAAACTAAATAGTCCCATTTGTTTTCCTTATGTTGTAATATTTTAATGCACTCTTTTTAATGTGCAATTTTTAATGTATGGTTTGTTGAAACTCCTAAATAATCATTTCAACACCTCAAATTACTAGAACGACCTCAAATCACTACAATGATAATCGTGTTAATTATGGCGTTATTCTAGTTGCCCTCTAGATTAGCAAAAACTTAAATTGATGAGCACGACTATTTAGTAAAAGAATGTTACTGATTGCAAGTATCCTTTCATTTGTTACCTCATTTATTACGTCATTTATTACGTCAATTTTCTATGCCATTTATACCATTCATTCCATTAGGGGATAATGGAGAAAAACACAAAAGTGGCTAACATGACCAAATGGATGATGCCATGTAAAAAAGTGGTGCGCCCGGTACTTAAAGTATTGATGGTTATCATGAGCGTAATGACCAGCATTAGCCCTTCTTTGGCAGACAACCCAAACATGACAGGCGTGGCTGTGAAGATTGAATAAAGCGCGATAACAGGAATTGTCAACGAAATAGACGCCAAAGCCGAGCCTAACGCCAAATTTAAACTGTTTTGCAGTTGGTCGTGGTAGGCAGCTTTTACCGCAGCAATAGATTCAGGCAACAGTACCAAGGCAGCAATGATAATCCCTAACACGATTTTTGGCATACCCATCGCCAGCAGCGCCGCTTCCATCGCAGGCGACAACATCTTAGCAAGACCCACGACCGTCACCAAACTGAAAAACAAAAATCCCACACTCATCGCCGTGGTTAGCGTATTATCACTGTGATGCTGATCATCTACACCGTCGGCAATAAAATAATCACGGTGACGAATGGTTTGGGTAAAGATAAATGCGGCATACAAAATCAAACAGCAAATCGCTACAAACAGCAGCTGAGCGCCAATCATAAAACCGCCTGCAGCAGAGGTGGTAAAATTGGGTAAAATAAATACGATTAATGCAATCGCCAATAACACACTAATTGCCGCTTTACTGCCATGCAAACTATAACGCTGTACATAATTTTTGATACCACCGATTAACAGGCAAATACCAATAATCCCGTTACAAATCAGCATGACTGCTGCAAATACCGTATCACGGGCAAGCACCGCCGCATCGGTGGGTGTACTACTACTCATGAGTGCCAAAATAAGTGCCACTTCAATCACAGTGACCGCCAATGCCAAAACCAACGTACCAAAAGGCTCACCCACTTTGTGAGCAATCACCTCAGCGTGATGCACAGCAGCAAAAACTGACCCCATCAAAAAAATCGCCGTCACGGTATTCATGATGATACCCGAGGGATGCCAAATCAAATGCACCGCAAGCACGAAAGCGGCGATACTTGGCGACAATAACGTCCAAATGGGTAAATTGATATTAAATTTTTGGTTCAGCCAAAATGTTTTTGCCATATCCCCTCCGCTCTATCTATATTTTCTAATTTATCATATAAATAGATAATATGGTCAAAAATATCAAAAATCAATTAAAAATGAAATTATTTCTCATTACTTTGTAATTTATGCCAGTAAATTATTGGTGTAAGACCAACAAAACCAATTAGCATACTCACCAAAAAATGCCATTGATAGCCCAAAAAATGCGCCATATAGCCGCTGGCAAAATGCGCTGAGCCGCCCAACACCGTCAACAGACAAACCTGCACGGTAAAATCACTCCCCGCATTGGCAGGGCGTGAATAATGCATAATGGTCGTGAGCATCGCAATCAGCGCCAACGATGCACAAAAATGCTCCAGCGCATTGACAACATATAGCCACAAAAAATCCGTGAGTAACTGATGATAAAACCCGTAAGCCACCAAGCCATATAACCCTGTGGTCAGCGCTTGGGCAAGATTAAAATATAGCAGGGACGTAAAGTGAGTGAGTCGTTTCATCAAAATTGTGGCGACCCCTGCCCCAGCGACTGAGGCCGCCGAGCCCAAAATAGTTGCCCAAAAGCCAATTTGCTGTAAGTTGAGTCCAACATCGACCATCATCGGTTTGACCATACCGCTTGAAATGCCATCAGCAATTTTGAAGGTCAGTAACACGCCTAGCCAAGCCAGCATCTCACGCGATGACCAAAAATACTGATAATGGTGGCTAAGGTAATTTTTTAGTGCCTTAAAACTGCCAGATTTTGCTGCCTGTACTTGTTTTTTGGAAGGTATAACCGAGGTGTGGGTGTGCTCTTTAAAAAACACAATGGGCACGGTATTCATTGCCACCAAAGCCGCCATGGCAAGAAAACTGTTGCGCCAGCCCCATTGTTCTAACAGCATCAGTAAAACACCGCCACCGACAATAAGTCCCAGCCGATAGCCGATGACTTGTACGGCATTGCCTTGGCTTTGGCGATGATGGTGATTGGGCGTCTGAGTCATCAAATCAGGCGCAGGCATATCATGGGTCAGCGGTTCTTTGGGCGCCATAGCCGCTTTAAGCAAACGGGTTGCTAGCCCATCCGTCGCCACATCGTGTGTCGCACCAATAAGACTTAAGGTAAATAACATCCCATACAATGTCATTACCGAACTGGTTTGTGCCAAATTATGCGGTTCAAAAAACGCCACCGCAACCAGTATGACAATCGACAGCCCTTGCATCGGCAAAATCCAGCTTTTGGCGCGTCCGATTTTTTGTGAATAGTAGCCGTCCACGACAGTAGCCCACAAGAATTTAAGCCCCCAAGGTACCAAAATCAGCCCCGACCAACCAATGGCAACCAGTGAGACTTTGTATTCACGTAAAATCGCTGGCAAAGCTTGGGTGATAAATCCTGCGGGCAAACCTTGAGCCAAATATAAGGTCAGCAGTAAGCCCAAGTTTTTATAGTGGGTCAAATGAGAATTTGATGGTGGCGCTGGCGACTTTGATAACGGCATAGGACTATCACAGGTAGATTATTTTTATAATAATGAGAAGGGCGTAAAACCTACGCCCTCATATAACAAGATAAACTGCAATGATAGCAAATAACGGATGAAAAATTAGTTAAATACCACCGTTTTATTTCCTGTGACAATCACCCGGTTTTGTAGATGCCAACGCACGGCACGGGTCAGCACGCTACGCTCGACATCTTGCCCAATCGCCCGCAATTCTGCCACATGGTGGCGATGGCTGACACGGTGTACGTCTTGCTCAATAATTGGTCCTTGGTCAAGGTCGGCTGTGACATAATGCGCGGTAGCACCAATCAGTTTGACCCCTTTTTCATAGGCTTGGCGGTATGGATCAGCACCGACAAAGGCCGGCAAGAACGAGTGGTGAATATTGATAATTTTCATGTGCCAGGCGGCGGTAAATTCAGCGGACAAAATCTGCATATAGCGCGCCAGCACTAGCAAATCACAATCTTGCACCAATGCTTGAATCTCGGCTTCTGCTTCTACTTTATTGTCTTTGGTCACAGTCACTTGATGAAATGGCACACCAAAATTTTCTACCGCTTGGCGCAAATCATGGTGATTACTAACGACACAGGTAATCTCACAATCTAGTTGCCCTTGTTGCCAACGCCATAGCAAATCAAGGAGTGCATGGTCATATTTTGACACCAAAATCGCCACTTTTTTACGTTTACTATTATCAAATAGTTTCCATTCCATTTGATAGATGCGAGCGACGGTATGCTCAAAACTACCTTTCATATTATCGATGATATTGTCTAAATCATTGATAGCCATTTCAAGGCGCATAAAATATTGACCGCCTTCGGGCTCAGTCGAGTATTGGTCAAGGCTGATAATATTGGCGCCATAACGATAAAAAAATTCGGATACAGCTTGCACAATGCCTGCGCGGTCTTGGCATTTAATCAATAAAGTTGCAGTAGCTAGTTGGCTCATGAGGTACTTCTTGTGTTCAATTTTCAAAAGATGCCATTGTAGCGATTTTTGTGTCGACAAAGAAGTCTAAACCTATCAAAAGCCTTGTTGGATATAAAAATTTTCTTGAGATTCGCTTACCCCACTGCCTTTTAGCCTAACTTTTAATCTATCTTTTAACCTGCCTTTTAACCTAAATTACCCAAATCAACTTCGGTTAATCGCCAGCGCCCTTTTTTCTTTGAGCGTCCACCTGCGCTTTGACCACCGATTACCGCGGCGCCGCCGAGCAATTTATTCAGTGTCTGACTATGATAGGCATGACAAATCGCACACGCTAACCCATCTGCCGCATCCGCTTGCGGCTGTATCTCAAGGCTCAACAAGCGCATCACCATAAGCTGAATCTGCTCTTTGTCTGCCGCGCCATAGCCACATACCGCTTGTTTGATTTGCCGTGCGGTATATTCAGCTACTTGCAAATCTTTGGCAACCATGGCGGCAATCGCTGCACCCCGCGCCTGCCCGAGCTTAAGCGCGGTGTCGGGGTTTGATGCCATAAATACTTGCTCGATGGCGGCGGTCATGGGTTCATTGGTGTATTTTTGATAATGCTCAACGATACGGCTAACCCCATCAAATATCCGCTTTAACCGCTCGGGCATGGTTTCCCCTTGGCTGTAAGCATGAATCGTGCCTGCATCCAAATGTTCAAGTTTATCCCCACTCAACCGAATGATGCCATACCCTGTCAGACGTGAGCCTGGGTCAATACCAATAAAGATACTCATAAAAGATACTCATAAAAGATGCTCGTAAAACATGCTCATAAAAAAAGATACCCACAAAACAACTTTACTAAAAATGCAGTCGAAGCTAAAAAAATCGAAACTAAAAATGCCGTCAAATTATAGCATTTATCAAAAATTTAACGAAAAAATTGCTGAATTTCAAAAAACTATTTGATAGTTTTATGCATTACCCCCATCATTATTGCATTGGTTAATGATGCATCGTTTGTTCTTTATAGTTTATTCACAATTTAGGAATCGTATTTTCATGGGAAACATAGTTGGGATTGCCATTGTCTGGTTGATTATTGAGATGCTGGTTTGGTATCTAATCGCACAATTTGTCAGTGGCTGGTGGGTGTTTTTGTGGTTTGTCGTGGCCGGCTTTGTGGGTGCCGCACTCATTAAAAAAGGCATAGCTACCTTAAAACCGATGGCTGGACAAGCGCAAGCTGCCATGCTTAACCCTGCCATGCGTCCCAATGAAAATTCCGTGGTGAAAGCGATTGCTTTTGCAGTGGCAGGTATCTTGTTGGTACTACCAGGTATTTTGAGTGATATTGCAGCACTTATTGTGTTATTACCCGCGGTACAAAATAAGTTCAAAGCCTTTGCCAAAGACTACGCCACTAAAAATCCAGAAAAATTGATGCAAATGATGGCAAGCAAAATGGGCGGTATGGATCCCTCAAAAATGGGTGGCTTAGGGGGTCTTGGCGGCATGGGTGGACAAAACCCGTTTGGCAGTCAAAATCCATTTGGCGGTATGGGCGGACAAAGTCCATTTGGGGGCTTTGGTAGCAAAAATAACAACGGCGGTAAATTTGGCACGACCATTGACGGACAAGCCAAAACGGTCAGCTCGAACGCCAAACGCATCACTCGCTCTGCCAATGATGACTAAACAATGGATAAAAAATTGACTGTTAAACATTGATAAATTTAAGGCATCCCTAGTATGCCTTTTTTTATGCCCTATTTTTGCGAAAAACTGGGTTTACTTTTTGCAAAAATTCATGCAATGTGATTTACTTAAGACAAAATTTGTTATATAAAACCTATAACGATACAATCTGTTTCGTTTTGGAATTTTTAGGTTTGAGCGTAATTTTTATTTTTGGTAAATGTTTTTATTTTTGGTAAATGATATTAACAACATTGGTTAGCGACAAGGAGTGAATGTATGACCAGCAAAGTATATGACAGCGCAGCTAGCGCACTTGAGGGCGTCATCAAAGATGGACAAACGATTGCGGTGGGTGGTTTTGGTCTGTGTGGTATCCCCGAAGCTTTAATTGAAGCGTTGCGAGATAGCGGCGTTAAAGATTTGACCTGTATCAGCAATAACGCTGGTGTGGATGGTTTTGGTTTGGGATTATTGCTAGAGACTCGCCAAGTCAAAAAAATGATTGCGTCGTATGTCGGTGAAAATAAAGAATTCGAACGGCAGTTTTTATCGGGTGAATTGGAAGTGGAATTGACCCCACAAGGGACGCTGGCAGAAAAATTGCGTGCAGGGGGTGCGGGTATCCCTGCGTTCTTTACCGCCACTGGCGTAGGCACCCAAATTGCTGAAGGTAAAGAAGAACGTGAATTTGACGGTCGTCAATATATCCTTGAGCGCTCATTAGTCGCTGACGTGGCACTGGTCAAAGCCCAAAAAGCCGATAAAGCAGGCAACTTGATGTTCAACAAAACCGCGCGTAACTTTAACCCAGATGTCGCCACGGCAGGTAAAGTCACCATTGTCGAAGTTGAGCAATTGGTGGAAACTGGCGAGCTAGACCCTGACCAAATTCATTTGCCGGGTATTTATGTGCATGGAATCGTGGTCAATGCCCACCCAGAAAAACGCATCGAAAAAGTGACGACTAAAGAACAGACAAATTAGGATATAAGGAGATTACCATGGCATGGACTCGTGAACAAATGGCACAAAGAGCCGCAAAAGAACTACAAGACGGCTTTTATGTCAATCTAGGTATCGGTTTACCGACCTTAGTGGCGAACTATATTCCAGAAGGCGTCAACGTTTGGCTACAATCAGAAAATGGGCTGCTTGGAATTGATGAATTCCCAACACCCGATAAAGTTGACCCAGATCTAATCAATGCAGGTAAACAAACCGTCACCACAGCGACTGGTGCGAGCTTTTTTTCAAGCTCACAGTCATTTGCCATGATTCGTGGGGGCAAAGTCAACCTTGCTATCTTGGGGGCGATGGAAGTTTCAGACACTGGCGATCTTGCCAACTGGATGATTCCTGGCAAGATGGTTAAAGGCATGGGCGGCGCGATGGACTTGGTCGCAGGCGTTCAACGCGTCATTGTATTGATGGAACATACCAACAAACATGGTGAGCCAAAAGTATTGGCTGAATGTACGCTACCCTTGACAGGCAAAAAAGTAGTGAATCGTATCATCTCTGATTTAGCCATCATGGATGTGACCGATAACGGTCTAAAACTGGTTGAGCTGGCAGACGGTGTCACGTTTGAAGAATTACAATCAAAAACGCCTGTGAAAATTGCTCAGTGATTGTGTTAAAGCTAAACATTCCAATGCACTCAAAAGGACAGCCACCCTGTCCTTTTTTTATGGGTATGGCTTTTTTACTTTCGGTGATTTGTCCTCTATAATGATATTACTATCAACATTTATCCAACACCATGATTGCATCTCGCTTCTCTCATCCCAAATTTATCACCGATGAAGACAATCCGTTGATTGATCGTAAATATCCCAATGAGATGGCTGCCGATGACGGCGTGGCATTGCCGCAAATTTATCGGTTTGACTTTACAGAAGTGCCAGATTTTAGCCAAACAGTGATGCAAATCATCCCGGTGATTGATGCGCCAAATATCATGGTTATGCCCAATGATCATGAAGCAATATTGGAAAATGTCACCCTTGCTACTGATAAATCTGTGCACATGGCTCAACAAACGACGTCATCGGCGGCGCCCACTTCGCTCAACAATCCCCTTACTTCTCAATCGCTAACCAGCAAAATCCCATCAAAAACACGCTCAAATCGCCAAGTCGTTGCGCAAGCAAGAGCCCAAGCGAAACAAATTGAGCAGCAAAAGCAACTTGAAGAACAGCAACGCCAAGCACAAGAAATCGCGCGCTATCAGGCAGAAGTTGAAGCCGCGCTACTCAATCCCACACTGCATGAAGGACTGCTCAATCAGCGCAAATCCATTGCCGAATCACAGGCAGTGGTCAACAAACATGCGATTTTTGGCGAGCTTGCACAGGATTTGCAAACCATTCAATGGCTTGATTCAGACATGACTGAGCAAAGCCGAGCAATGTATGAAAAAGCGGTTAGGCTGATTCAAACAGCGCAATCAAATGACAATGTATTAGAAAACAGTGTACCCGAAGAAAATGTCCCAGCAGAAAATATAGTCGAAAACACCATATCAGCAGATAATTTGGCAAAAGCCATACAAATAATTGATGAATTTGCCGAGAATGGTCTTGCTGATGCATTGCTGCGTCGAGCGCTGTGGCTATTTGAAGGCAATCACTTACTCAAGATTTCTCAAAACTCCCAACAAGCCTTGCTACTGTTGCAACAAGCAGCCTCGCAGCATGATAATCGTGCGGAGAAATTACTCAGTAAACTGTACTATGCAGGACATGGGGTCGAGCAAGATAGCGAGATGGGCAAATACTGGCTAGAGCTGGCTGCGGCACATGGTCACCCTGACGCCATGCGCATTTCACAAGGTATTGCCACCCTGTCATTACTCAAGCAAACCCAACGCGAAGATACAAGCTATGGCAAAAAAATGGCGCTTGCGACTGCGGCGCTGATTATGTTCATGATACTGATATTTGTAGCAGTTAAAATTTAAAGAATTGGATGAATGCTGTGATTTGGATGTTAAACAAGGTTAAATATCCAGACCACTACCAAAAAATTTAGCCATCAGTTGGGTCGTCAGATGGCACTAGTACGTCCTCATCATCGCTATCCTGACGCTCATCACTCTTATGCTCATCATCAGTAGGCTCATCGCTCGCTAAGTTTGGCGTCAGCAGCGGATAATTGTTTAAGATATAACAAAACAATTCAGCCGTTTTTTGGGTGTCATATAAAGCAGAATGCGCTTCATTACCATCAAATTCTAGTCCAGCGAGTTTGCACGCTCTCGCCAGTACCGTTTGACCAAACGCAAGCGCGGATAAGGTAACGGTATCTAACACGGAGAACTGGTGAAATTGGCTTTGATTTTTGCTATGGGTACGCTCAATTAAAGCATTTAAAAAGCTGAGGTCAAAATGCGCATTGTGCCCTACCAAAATACATTTGGTACATTGGGTCGATTGACGCACCGTTTTTAAATATTTAAAAATACGGCGAATGGCGGTTTTTTCATCTTCGGCAATGGCTTTTCGCATCGGGCTGTGCGGATTGATGCCGGTGAATTGCAGGGCGCGCGCTTCAAGGTTTGCCCCTTCAAACGGCTCAATATGGGCGTTGACCGCCTCACCTGGGTAAAAACGCCCGCTATCATCCATCAAAATTGGAATACAGGCAATCTCAAGCAAGGCATCGGTTTTTGGATTGAACCCTGCTGTCTCTACATCCACCACCACGGGCAAGTAATTGCGAAAACGGTTGGCAATAGTCATGGGTTCAGTTGTGGCGGTCATACGTTACCTTGCGGAAAAAAAACAGAAAAAAATAAAGGGTGAACAATCATACGGCTAAATTAAATGGCATCACTTTCCAGTCCAGCGTTTGTCCAGCCATCAGCGGGGTCAAATCTTTACCGTCAAGATAAGGATAATGCTCGGGGACTTGCCAGGCTTCACGCACCAAGGTCACTTTATCACTATTGATAGGCAAGCCATAAAATTTTGCCCCGTGAATACTGGTAAAACCTTCTAGCTTGTCAAGTTTGCCCACGCTGTCAAAGGCTTGCGCATACAAGGGCAGCGCAATCGATGCACTGTAACAGCCGGCACAACCGCAAGCATTTTCTTTGGTATGCGTCGCATGAGGCGCAGAGTCAGTGCCAATAAAGAATTTGGGATTGCCACTGGTTGCCACATCAAGTAATACTTTTTGGTGACTTTGGCGTTTTAAAATCGGCAAGCAGTAAAAATGCGGTTTAATGCCGCCCACCAGCAGGTGATTGCGATTAAACAATAAATGCTGCGGGGTAATCGTCGCTACGACATTTTTGCCCTGTGACAACACAAAGTCAGCGGCATCACTGGTGGTGATGTGTTCAAAGACGATTTTTAATTTTGGAAATTTATCAATGAGATTGACCATCACTTCATCAATAAAGCGTTTTTCACGGTCAAAAATATCAATATGATGGTGCGTCACTTCACCATGTACCAACAGCGGCAAACCCAACGCTTCCATCTTGGCAAATACATCGGTGCAATGATTGATATGGCTCACCCCATCCGCAGAATTGGTGGTCGCACCTGCAGGATATAACTTGACTGCTTTTACTACACCTGAATTAACGGCGGCTTCGATGTCTTCTGCCGTCAGTGACTCGGTCAAGTAAAGCGTCATCAATGGCTCAAATTGCTGGGAGATGCTGTCATTGGGCACTTGCGCCAAAATACGCTCACGATAAGCGATAGCATCAGCGGCAGTTTTGACGGGTGGCACCAAATTTGGCATACAAATGGCGCGGCGAAAATTGGCCGCAGCATGTGGCACCGTCGTGGCAAGCGCCTGCCCATCCCGTAAATGAATATGCCAGTCATCAGGTGCAGTAATAGTAAATGTATTGATAGGTGCAGTCGATGCGCTCATGATTTCCTCGAACAGTTTTGAGAGTGCCTTAAAAAAACAACGTCAAAAACCGATAATTGAAGCGTTGAAAAACTTGTGCATCATAGCAGTTTTAGGCAAAAAACGACATGAAAATATTCGCAAGCCAAGTACACTGACAAATAATACGTCAGTTTATGTCGTTTTGATAACGGTATTAATGGGTTTTGGATTTATTGCTAGGTTTGTTATTCGCCTTATTGTTTACCTTATTACTCACCTTGTTATTCGCTTTGTTATCCGTGGTGTTATCTACCTTTTTGTTAGGCTTTTTAGCGGATTTTTTGTCAGTGGCGATTGTTGACGATGAGGCTTTCTGCGCTTTTTGTGGCGATTTTTGTTTTACAGTTTTATCGTTAGCCGCTGATTTTTTGCTAGCGCTAACAGCTTTTTCAGGGGGCTGCTTGTCGCCTTTGGTCGCTAGGTTAGCTTTTTTGTTATCTGTTCTAGCATTATTTCTAGAGTTAGGGCTAGAATCAAGGTTAGAGTCAGTGTCAAAATCAGGGCTGGTCGTTTTTTTGCGCTCTTTGTTAGGCTGCTTTGTGTCGGATTTTTTCGTATCTCGTGCTTTTTCAGCTTGCGCTGAATGCTTATTATCTTGTGATTTGTGATTATCTCGTGGTTTATTATTCTCTTGTAATTCAGAGATAGCTGCTTTTTTGCCACGCTCAGTCATTGTTATCGGATTAGTCATATCCGCTACAGAGCCGACTTTTACTATTGCCACATCGTGATAAACCGGGTGTGCCACTGACATTTTTGCCGAGGGTTGAGTGGCGGCAGGCTTATCTTTGACGTTCACCAACGCGCCTATTCCGCCAAAAACGGCGACAGATAATACGGTGGCGGTCGCAATCCAATTTTTTTGTAGCTTATCTATCCAATGAGCAGGTTTGCGAACTTGCGGTTTGGCAAAAATACTGCTGGCTGAAAGGGCTGTTTGTGCGTTTGACGTCACCGCTTTATTTATTTGGCGGTTAGCGTTTGAAATCACCTGTTGATTGAAGTGAGCATGCGGGATGGTTATTGGTGCAATGTTAAAAAAATTGGACGCTTTATAAGCTTTATAAATAGCCATTTGCTGAATAATATGCTGTTGATAGACAGGCAAATCCGCAATATTTTGAATTTGTGACCATTTTAATTGCTGTTGCTGCATTGCTTGAAAACTGACAGCGCGCCTAAAACCCACTGCATTCATCAGCCCCGTATCTTGTGGTGACATAAAAAAAACCGGCTGCATCGCAAGCCACTCAGTAATCTGCGCTGAGTCTATGGTATTTTGTAGCGAACTTATCATATCTGCCAAATTTATCACCGCCAATGCAGTGATAGTCTGCCAGATAGTTAACAGGTTATCTAAGGGCAGATGTGTTTTTTCCAGTAGCACGCCGGCAATCATGGTTTTTTGGGTTTCATCATCAAACCACTGCTCAAAAATCGATGGGCTATTCTTAGACAGTTGTTTTAAGGTTACAAAGTTGATGCCGTTTTCAGTCAAATTTTTTGTAACTAAAGTAGTGAAAAATTCGGGGGTAAAACTATTTTTATCTGTTACCTGCGGCAAAGTTTGTTGGATTAATGACGGATTTTGCTGAATTTTTGCCGATAACTGATAAAGCACGACTTTTAATAGCTCAGGCACGACTTTTTTTAGATAACAAATTGATACGTGCGACCCATCTGCTACTATCGGTAGCAATGGTGGCAGAGCGTTTGCCCAAAAATGATATAACGATATATGGTCAATGATATTACAAGGCATTGAAGGGTTTTTTGACAGCATATTTTGTCACTTAGTTTGCATTTTTTGGCATTGGGGTGGTTAGTGAGTTTTTAGCAATATCGTAGATGCAGGGCAACTTCTTTATACGCCCTCTAAAAAAATAACGTTAAATTTAGAAATCTTGTTGACACCTTACCATTTCACTTCGATTAAATTCATCAAATTATGATTAGAATTTGTTGTAACTTTTGTGCAAACTTAGTAAAGTAGACAGCATCAAAAATTATATTTTAGCATCAATCACGTAACATTTTCTGCTCATCGAAAAATTGGTAATTTTTTCTGATTCTATTTATCTCTATCGATTTATTTAGCAGCCTTACTTACTTTCTCTAGGATAACTTTATGGCTATCTCTACCAACCTAATCAAGTCCTTTCAACTTTCTGCATTAACGACCGCACTTGCCCTCGCTGGTTGTGGCGGTGGTGGCGGTAATGATACATTGCCGCCGCCTGTGAAAACAGGTACAGTCAGTGTCACCAACCCAAGCACTGGTACAGATTCGACCACTACGACCAATCTTGCCAGTGTGAAGAAAGTTCAATTAGTCAGTACCAGTTCTGATTTTTATATGAATGTTGGTGATAGTGTAGAGTTAACTGTCTACGCCTTAAACAGTAATAATATCGGTGTTGCTAATGTACCGGTAAGCGTTCAGATTACAGACCCAAGCGTAACAGGCGTGTTTAGTGGAATTAGTCCAAATTTAGTCACTGATGACACGGGTAAAGCGGTTATCAAACTTGATATTAAGTCTTTGACCAATGATCAAAAAAACTATTTAAAACAAAATGGTTTGGTTGTGACTACTACAGTAGGTAAAGTTTCAACAAGTAAAACGCTAAAAGGCACAGATGTTAATACCACGACCCCTACTGTGACTGTCAGTAATTTATTATTAATTAGCGATAGTCAAAATATTGCGTTGGTAAAAGGTACGAAAATTAATGTTACGGCACTAGCAGTGGATAAAGACAATAATATCATTCCGAACACGACTATCGATTTTAATATCGGAAATTCAGTTCTTAGCGGTATTTTTGCTAATAGTAATTTAAGTGTGTTAACCAATGACAGAGGTGAAGCAAATTTAGAATTAGAGCTCAAATCCTTGTCAAATGAACAAATAAGTTATCTGTTAAATACTGGATTAAATATTAACTCAACTGCGAGAACAGGTAGTGTTGCATCTAATACTATTAATTTAAAGGGAGTCGAGCAAGGTAGTACGACGACTAAGCTAGATGTGCAAAAGGTCAATCTAACGACACCAAAAACCAATTTTAATGTACAAGTTGGTGAAAAATTCACAGTTACTGCTTCAGTGTTAAATAGTTCAAATACTGGTCTAGGTGGTGTACCTGTCCAATTTAAACTTGATGACCCAAGTGCGACAGGTGTTTATGCGGTTTCTGATACCTCTAATGTCGTAACAAATGCCAGTGGCGAGGCGACCATTGAGCTTGAAGTAAAATCTGAAGCTGCTAAAGCCAAACTATTGTCACAGGGCATTAATATCACAGCCACTGCAAAAAATACGACTGGCACTACCCCAGTACCTGTCACTGGTAACGTAAAACTATATGGTGTAGACCCAACCGTCGACAGTAATGTCGCCAAAGTCGCACGAGTTGGTCTATCAACGACGGCTGCCAATAATACCTTTGATTTAACAGTCGGCAATACCTTTACCGTGACTGCCAATGTGGTAGATTCGGGACAAGGCGCGTTAGCAAACGTGCCAGTGACATTTACCTTGCCTGGACTAGATCAAACGGGTATTGCCAATCTGTCGGGCTCAACTGTCAAGACAGACAGTGAAGGTAAAGCAACCATCAATTTATCAATTAGCTCACTTAATGCTACGCAGCGTGATTACTTATTAAAAAATGGTTTGCAAATTAATGCTTCTGTACCTAATGGCACACCAGTCAGTCCACTAAAACTTAACACAAAACAAGTTTCTAGCGAAACTGATATTAACTCAATTTCAGTAATAGCGGATAGTGATAATATCTTGATGGCTGCAGGCAGTACTGTCAAAGTCACAGCCATAGCATTAGACAAAAATTTTGGTGGCTTGGCGAATCAAATTCTAACGGTTAAAATTCCAGACCCATCAACTACGGGCGTATTCAATATTACAGGCTCAACGATTACCACTGATTCAAAAGGTGAAGCCACGCTCACCTTACAAGTAAAATCAACGTTGACCGCAGCCCAAAAACAAGCATTGGCAAACGGTCTAATTGTGAATGTCACATCGGCTAATGGCAAAACTGGTCAGATTAAACTTACTGCTAAAGCTGTCAATGACGTAGTCGCTAATAGCGTTACCTTGACCTCAAATGTTAACAATATCCCATTAACTATCGGTTCGCAATTCACGGTAACAGCTACCGTAAACGACGCGCAAAACGGCGTCATTGCCAATGCACCAGTTACCTTTAGCTTGCCTTCATTGGCAAGTTATGGTGTAGCAAGTTTATCTGCTTCTACAGTTTCTACTAACGCGCAAGGTCAAGCTGTCATCACCCTGCAGGTACAATCATTGACCGATGCACAGAAACAAGCGTTATTGGGTGGCTTTACCATCAATGCAACTTCAAATGGCAAACAAGCCACGCCATTAACCTTAAAAGGTGTTGATCCAATCACGCGCTTTGATGTTAAAGCGGTTAAAGTCACCAGCCCAGTTACCAAGTTTAACGTAAAAATCGGTGAACGCTTTACTGTGACTGCTTCAGTCCTGAATGGTAATAACACTGGTATTGGGGGTACGCCGGTTCAATTTACCCTTGATGATCCAGCATTAACAGGCATCTATTCGGTTTCTGACACCTCTAACATTATCACCAATGCTAAAGGTGAAGCCAGTATTGAACTTGAAGTAAAATCAGAAGCGGCAAAACAGTTACTACTAACCAAAGGTGTAACTATCAAAGCCACGGCTAAAAACACTCAAGGTACTACTGCTATAGATGTAACAGGTGCTACTACGGTGTTAGGTGTGGATCCAACCGTTAGTAACAATGTCGCAAAAGTCAGCAAAGCATTACTAGTGTCAAGTGTCAATCCCTTTGAGCTAGCGGTAGGTAACAAAATTAGCGTGACTGCGGTTATTGCAGATGCAAGTAACGGTAAATTAGACGGTGTACCTGTTAGCTTTGTGTTACCTGCACTTGATCAAACAGGTATTGCTAATCTGTCAGGCTCTACCGTAACTACCAATTCTAATGGTGAAGCAGTAATTAACCTAGAGATTAAATCATTAACGGCTACACAACGTAGCTATCTAGCAACCAATGGTTTAGTGGTTAAAGCAACTGTACCTAATGGCACGACTATCGCCCCATTAAAAATTTCAGCCAAGGACGTTGCTACACCTGCTACGGTGGAAACAGTTTCAGTGACTGCTGATAGCAACAACATTATCATGGCAGCAGGTAGTCACGTGAAAGTAACTGCGGTTGCACTAGACAAAAATTTTGGTGGTCTAAAAGGTCAGGTACTAACAGTAAACATTCCTAACCCATCCTTAACAGGAGTCTACAATCTCAGTGGCTCTACAATCACAACGGATGAGAAAGGTGAAGCAGTTATTGATTTAGAAGTTAAGTCACCTCTAACAGAGGCTCAAAAACAAGCCTTAACCAGCGGTCTAAATATCACAGTCACCTCGCAAAATGGTAAACGGGGTGATATTAAACTTGCGGCAAAAGCAGTTAATGAGGTCTCTGTCAGTAGTGTAACCTTAACGGGTGACAATATACCTCTTATTATTGGTAGCCAAGTTAAAGTTAAAGCTACTGTGTTAGATGCACAGCGTGGTGTTATCAAAAATGCTCCAGTAACATTTAATTTGCCAGATTTTGCAACCACTGGCGTTGCAAGTTTATCATCATCCACTGTGCTGACTGATGATAAAGGTGAGGCGATTATTGTTCTAGAAGTTAAGTCCCTCACCGATGCGCAGAAACAGGCCTTGCTTAACGGTTTTAGCATCAATGCCACATCCAACGGTAAAGCTGCACCTGCCTTAACATTAAAAGGCGTGGATACATCAATTCAACGTTTCGATATTAAAGCGATAAAAGTTACCAGTCCAATCAGTAAGTTCAATGTTAAAACCGGTGAGCGCTTTACCGTGACTGCTTCAGCCCTCAATGGTAATAATACCGGTATCGGTGGTGTCCCAGTACAGTTCACCCTTGAAGACCCAAGCCTCACTGGGGTGTATGCCATTTCTGATACCTCAAACATCATCACTAATGCTAGCGGCGAAGCGACCATTGAGTTAGAAGTTAAATCTGAAGCGGCCAAAGCCCGTTTACTTAGCCAAGGCGTTAAAATCACTGCCACCGCCAAAAACACCATGGGTGCGACAGCGACGAATGTGGCAGGTAGTTTGAGTGTTCTTGGTATTGATCCGACGGTCAGTGCCAATGTGGCAAAAGCCAGCAAAGCGTCGTTAGTGTCAACGATTAACCCATTTGATCTTACGGTCGGCACTACTTTCTCTGTCAGTGCGGCAGTGACTGATAGCAATGGCGGCAAGCTCTCGGACGTACCTGTCAGCTTTGTATTACCTGACCTTGAAAGCAGCGGTATTGCGAATTTATCGGGCTCCACGGTCAATACCGACAGCAATGGTCAAGCGATGATTAATCTTAAAATTATCTCTTTGTCAGCGGCTCAACGTGCTTACTTATTGAATAGTGGCTTTGTAGTAAAAGCTAATGTCGCGAATGTTGCAAGTATCACCCCACTTAAGATTGCCGCCAAAAATACCGTGGTGGTCGACAATACCATTGAATCAATCGCACTGACCGCCGACAATAACAACAACATTATTATGGCGGCTGGTAGTAAGGTTAAAATCACTGCAGTTGCCCTTAACAAGAGTTTTGGCGCCATTGCAGGGCAACAACTAAACGTCACCATCCCCAACCCTGTGAAAACTGGGGTATATAATCTGAGTGGCTCAACCATCACCACCGATGCCAAAGGCGAGGCAGTCATTGAGCTTGAAGTCAAATCAACCTTAACCACTGCCCAAAAAAATGAGCTATTAAAAGGGTTAGATGTCACCGTAACAGCTGCCAACGGCAAGCAAAACGTGATTAACCTTGTCGCCAAAGCCGCCAATGAAGTTTCGGTCAGCAGTGTTGATCTCACCTTATTTGATGCAGCTGGCAACCCGATACCCCCTAGCATGTCCTTGACGCTAGGCGAACAAGTGCAAGTGCGTGCAACCGTGCTCGATGACCAAAAAGGTGTGATCAAAAATGCCCCAGTGACTTTCTATTTACCGACTTTCTCAGCATCGGGTGTAGCCAGCCTATCACCATCCACGGTATTGACAGATGACAAAGGTGAAGCTACCATCACCTTACAAATCAAATCCCTAACTGACGCACAGAAAAAACTGCTGTTAGCGGGATATATCATCAATGCGGCATCAAACGGCAAAACTGCACCTGCCTTGACGTTAAAAGGCGTGGATACCACCTCAAAACTTGACGTCAACAAAGTCAACTTAACCAAATCATTTAACAACTTTAGTTACAAAGTAGGTGAACGCTTCACCGTCACCGCGTCAGCGCTCAACACCGCCAACACAGGCGTGGGTGGTGCCCCTGTTCAATTTACCTTGCAAGACCCAAGCATCACCGGGGTATATGCCGTCTCTGATACCTCAAACGTCATCACCAATGCCAGCGGTGAAGCCATCCTTGAGCTTGAAGTCAAAGACCCTGCAAAAGCCAGAGCATGGGGTAAAGGCGTCAATATCACCGCTAGTAGCATCAATACTGTTAGCGGTGTTGCCAAGGTAGTGACGAGCCCTGTATTAACAGTGCAAGGTATGGAACCTGTTACCAACGTAAATATCGCAAAAGTCGCTCAAGCCAATCTCACCACCAGTACCGTCAACAACACCTTTGACTTAACCATAGGCAACACCTTTACCCTTACCGCCAATGTATCTGATGCCAACAACGGTAAATTAGCGGGTGTTCCAGTGACCTTTAACCTACCAGGGTTGGAACAAACCGGTATTGCCAATCTATCGGGTTCGACCGTTACCAGTGATGCCACAGGTAAAGCGACCATTAGCTTAGAGATCACCTCGCTATCTGCTACTCAGCGTGAATACTTATTAAAGAACGGCTTTACGGTCAATGCCACTGTACCAAATGGCACCGCCATTACCCCGCTCAAACTTAATGCCAAACAAGTGGTCGCGCCTGATACCTTGGTTAATAGCGTATCAGTCACTGCCGACAGCAATAACATCTTGATGGCGGCAGGTAGCAAAGTGCAACTAAATGCTATCGCCCTTGACAAGACCTTCGGTGGGCTCGCTAACCAAACCCTAACCATCAGCCTACCAAACCCTGCCACCACTGGCGTTTATAACCTAGGCAATTCAACCGTCACTACCGATGCCAAAGGTGAAGCTATCATTGACGTGGGTATCAAAGCTGCGCTCACCGCTGCCCAAAGAGCTGCGTTACAAAGCGGCATCACCGTCACGGTCACCTCAGCCAATGGCAAACAAGGTATCGTGACCTTATTCGGTAAAGCGGTCAATGAGGCAGCAGTCAGTAGTGTAGATTTGAGTGCCAACGTCACCGCTATTACACTGACAGTCGGCTCACAATTTAAAGTCACGGCAACGGTGCTCGACGCCCAAAAAGGTGTTGTTAGCAATGCCCCTGTGACCTTTAACTTACCAAGCCGAGCGGCTTCTGGGGTAGCAAGCTTATCACCCTCAACGATTGTCACTGACAGTCAAGGTCGTGCGGTGATTACCCTTGAAGTAGAATCACTCACCGATGCGCAGAAGCAAGCCTTGCTTAACGGTTTTACCATCAATGCCACATCCAATGGTAAAGCTGCACCTGCCTTAACATTAAAAGGTGTGGATACATCAATTCAACGTTTCGATATTAAAGCGGTAAAAGTTACCAGTCCAATCAGTAAGTTCAATGTTAAAACTGGTGAGCGCTTTACCGTGACTGCATCAGTATTGAATGATAATAATACTGGTATTGGCGGTGCACCTGTTCAGTTTAAACTCGAAGACCCAAGCGTTACCGGTGTGTATGCAGTTTCTGACACCTCTAACATCATCACTAATGCTAGCGGCGAAGCGACCATTGAGTTAGAAGTTAAATCTGAAGCGGCGAAAGCACGCCTATTAAGCCAAGGCATAAGTATCTCTGCGATCGCTAAAAACACTATGGGTACCACACCGGTAGATGTACCAGGATCGATTAAAGTATTTGGGGTTAATCCAACGGTTAGTGCGAATACTACAAAAGTGGCTCAAGCGACCTTATCTAGCACTACTCCAAGCAATACCTTTGATTTAACAGTGGGTAATAGCTTCTCAGTGACTGCAAACATTGCCGATGCTACACAGGGTGCTTTAAGCGGTGTTCCTGTCACCTTTAGCTTACCTGGACTTGAGCAAACAGGTATCGCCAATCTATCGGGATCAACGGTTACTACCGATGCACAAGGCAAAGCAACCATTAATTTGGAAATCGCTTCATTAACGTCTGACCAACGCAACTATTTATTGGCGAATGGCTTAGTAGTCAATGCGACAGTACCAAATGGTACTAAGATCAACCCACTTAAATTGACTGCTAAGCAAGTCACGAGTGTTGATACACTAGTTAAATCTGTATCTATGACCGCTGACAGTGACAGTATCTTAATGGCAGCGGGGAGTAAGGTGAAAGTCACCGCCGTTGCACTTGATAAAAACTTTGGTGGTATTGCCAATACCAATCTAACCTTTAGTCTTCCTGACCCAGCGACCACTGGTCTTTACAATATAACTGGCTCAACGGTTAAAACCGATGCTAAAGGCGAAGCTGTGATTGAGCTTGAAATCAAGTCTACGTTAACAGCGGCTCAAAAAGCGGCCCTACTTAGTGGCATTAAGATTCAAGCAGTTTCAGCTAACGGTGCTATCGGTCAAGCAACTGTAATAGGTAAACAAGTCAACGAGGCATTAGTCAGTAAGTTAACATTAGCTTCTAATGTTTCTGCTATTGCCTTAACTACAGGTACGCAGTTTACTATCACAGCAACAGCCTTAGATGGACAAAATGGCGCACTTGCGAATGTTCCTGTAACTTTTAATTTGCCAAGTGTGACTCAATATGGTGTGGTGAGTTTGTCACCTTCCACTATCACTACAAATGCTCAAGGTCAAGCGACTATTACGCTGCAAGCACAGTCACTCACCGATGCGCAAAAACAAGCATTACTTAACGGTTTTACAGTTAATGCCACATCCAACGGTAAAGCTGCACCTGCCTTAACATTAAAAGGCGTGGATACCAGTGTCAAACGCCTTGATGTCAAATCGGTCAAATTAACCTCACCCGTTAATCCATTTAATATCAAAATTGGCGAACGCTTCACTGTGACTGCGTCAGTACTCAATGGTAATAATACTGGTATTGGCGGCGCTCCTGTTGAATTTAATCTGCTCACTAACCCATCCGTATCGGGTGTTTATGCAGTTTCTGATACCTCAAATATCACTACCAATGCCAGTGGTGAAGCCACTATTGAGCTAGAAGTCAAATCGACAGCTGCCAAAGACTACCTGATTCAAAACGGTATCAGCATCCAAGCGGTGTCTAAGAATACCATTGACACGACGCCAACTGACGTTAAAGGCAATATCACGCTAAAAGGCATCGATCCTTCAGCAGTGCCAGTCGAAGCTAATATTGCATTAGTCAAACAAAGTGTATTGAGTAGTAGTTTATCTAATAATATTTTCGATTTGACCGTGGGTGCTACCTTTGATATTACTGCGACGGTAGCAGATGCCAATCAAGGCCCATTAAGCAAAGTACCTGTCACTTTCTCATTGCCAGGGTTGGAATCAACGGGTATTGCTAACTTATCAGGGTCAACAGTTACTACCGATACGCAAGGCAAAGCCGTTATCAAGCTACGTATTGACTCTTTATCAAAAACCCAACGTGATTATCTACTTACCAATGGTTTAGTAGTTAACGCGACAGTACCAAATGGCACCAAAATTAATCCGATTAAACTCTCTGCTAGAGATGCAGGGATTGATACCGTGGTTACCTCTATTGCTGTCACCGCTGATAGAGATGATATCTTGATGATGGCAGGCTCTAAAGTCCATGTGACTGCTTCTGCATTGAATGGTAACTTTGGCGGCGTCCCTGCAAGTGATTTGACATTTAGTATCCCAGATCCAGCGTCGACCAATGTCTTTAACATCACCGGCACAACCGTGAAAACGGATGAAAAAGGCGAAGCCAGTATCGATTTAGAAGTCAAAAACTTATTAACCGCTAGCCAAATAGCCTCTCTACAAAATGGTCTAAAAGTTAAAGTCACTGCCCCAAGTGGTGCTACAGGTGAAATCACGCTAAAAGCCAAAGCTGTCAATGAAGTGAGCATTGATAAAGTGGTCTTAGAGAATTTCCCAAATACGCCAGTCGTATTGAGCCAAGGCAATGAGTTTATTGTGATGGCTCACACAGTCGATGCCCAAAACGGTGCTGTTACCAATGCGCCTGTTACTTTCAACCTACCAGACCCGACAACCACTGGCATTGTGAGCTTATCACCTTCTACAGTATTGACCAGTGAAGTCGATGCCCCTGTAGAGCCGAAGATTGGTGCTTCAGAAATAATCATTCCTAAAGGCACAGCTTATATCCGTCTACGCGTGATAGACCCAGTCAAAGCGGAAAAATTGATTGCAAGTGGCTATATGGTAACAGCCGTATCTAACGGTAATGCAAGACAAATACTCAATGTACCTCTCACCAAAACCGCCGCACAACCGACGGTGAATGACATTGCTAAAGTCAATTTGGTTACAGATGTTAATACGCTAACTACCAATAATGGTGATACAATCAACGTGACTGCCCAAGTGCGTGATGCCGAAAATTTCAGCCTAGCGAACATGCCTGTCAGCTTTACGCTATTGGATGCGGCAGCTGCAACGGGTATAACTAATATTACCCCACTTCAAGCAACCACCAATGCCAATGGTGAAGCGGTATTAACCTTAAAAGTCGGTGCGCTCACCCCAGACCAAAAATATTATCTACAAACGAGCGGCCTGTCATTTAAAGCAACTGCCGGTGCTATCACTAGCTCAACGGTCACCTTAAGAACCCAAGAAGCGATTACGGCCAATAGCGTTAACACATTGCTATTAACCAGTGATTCAGCAATTCAATTGGCTGTTGGCTCAAAAGTCAAAGTCACAGCGCTTGCAATAGATAAAAACGGCGCCGTCGTGCCAAATGCGCAAGTCAGCTTTAAAGTTCCAACGGATTCTGGCTTGGTCAATAACACAGGTGCGGTTGTCAATACCAACGCCAATGGTGAAGCAACCATTGAAGTTGAAATCAAAGACCTTGCCAAGGCAACGACTGCTTTACAAAATGGTTTAGTCGTCACTGCCCAATCTGGTGTGTCTGTAGGTACGACCACTATCGTCAGTGCAAGCAGTCAATCAGCAACCCAAGCTTACAATGTATTTGTCAGTAAATCTAAAGATGAACTGAGAACTGGTAATGATAGCCTGTCAATGACTATCCGAGTAACAGATATTAATGGTGGTATTAAGGCAAATGTGCCAGTTTATCTACAAATTCTTGAAGATGGCATTGCACGTGGTTTATCATTTAACAAAGTTTCAACCTTAAAAACAGATGATAAAGGACTTGTCACTGTTGATTTATCACAAAATGATATTGGTCTAGTTTCTCGACTCAATGGCACTGGCAAAATCAGCGTAATCGTAAACGATGGTGTATATAGAGCTGAAAAAGAGGAAGTCACAATCCCAATTACAGGCACGACGATTGATAACTTATTTGTTTCTAATAAAGAAATCAGTGCTACCACTAACAGCACTATTTCAGCAACAGCTTTAGATGGTAGTGGCAAACCATTTGCTAATACCAAAGTTGAATTATTGTTGAGTGATAAGTCATTAGCCACGCCTAAATTTTATACCACAGATGCACAGGGTAAGTTTACCTTTACCGTTTCTCAAGCAGAACTCGGTGGACAAGCAACCAAATATCCGCTATCAGTGAAGTTATTTGGTACTAATTCACAAGGCGTTGAGATTAGCTCTTCACCAATCGCTTTGACTGAACTGAAGGTTGTCAGCCAAACTGAAACCAAGTTAGAAGTAAGCGCCAATAATGTGTTAATGGCAAATAATGAAATCATGGTCAATACCACAGGTCAAATTACGATTTTAAGACCTAAAGATAAAAATGGTTTTGCTATTCCTAACTACGTCCCTGATAGCGATCCTAATAAAGATGCAGAGAATAGAAAGAGAGCCACTGTTTATTTATCAACCAATAAAGGTACATTAAATGGTCAAGGTACTAGAGTTGAAGGTTTAGTCCAACAACGTACTAATAATGAGGGAGTACTTGAAAACTACGTTAATTTTACAATTAGCTCGCCTGTCGCAAACACAGCCAATTTAGTACTTGAATACAATGGTGAGCAAGTATTTACAGATAGCATTAGCTTCCTAACGGCAGATGTTAAAAAGCTATTACTTCAAATTGAGCGTACAACATTATCGACCAATGGCGAAACCAATGTGATTGCCACTGTTAAAGACTCAAACGACTTGCCTGTTAAGAATGCGATTGTTGAATTTTCACTTGTTCAAGACGCTTCAGGTGGACGTCTCGAGAAAGGTTATGCCATTACAGATGATAGCGGTAATGCAATAGTTAAATACTATTCAGGTCGTACTCCAACAGCAAACGATGCTGTGCAAATTCGTACGACGGTTAATTCAATTCAGGTAAATGGCAATGTACGAACAGTTACCCCATTGACTTCCGAAATTAAGACCTTGACAGTACAAACCAATGCAACATTTATTGGCTTTGGTTTTGCTGATAAGATTCGCCAGCATCCAGATGGTCGCAATATTTACTATGTTTACGATGGTTCTATTTTTGTTAATAACAATATTAGTCAGCCAGCTACCAATCAACCTGTGTCAGTGTCGATTATTCCTGTACAATATCTGTTAGGAGAATACTATGTAATTCCAAAAATACCAGCTGTACCTGAAGTAAAAGATGATCCTAACACTGCTCAAGATGAGTCTAGTCCAGCAGTACCTGAAGTTCCAGCAAAATGGGGAATTAGACATTATGACAGTTGGGGCGTTACCACACCGGGTGCTGTGATGTGTCTCAACGAAGATGCCAACAACAATGGTATTTTAGATGCTCTAGAAGATGCTAACCAGAATGGTAAATTAGACCCAATCAACCCAGCGACTATATTATCTGCCAGTGGAACTGAGCTAGTGAATGGTCAAACCATGATGACTGATGCAACTGGTAAGCTTGATTTTAGTATTCGATATACTAAGGAGTCTGCTGGTTGGTGGATAGGTATGATTAAAGTTACTACCAAGGTAAATGGTACTGAATTTGTCGAATACCGTACAATTATTTTACCAACCGCTGAAGAAGACGTATCTGAGCCTGATGCAACACCACCACTTCGTCCAAACTGGATCAGTCCATTTGGTCTTAGAACACAATTTAATGGTTATAAATATATTAATAACAATCCATACTGTTACTGATTTTCAGTCAGTAAAAAACCCCTTACACAATGTAAGGGGTTTTTTATTAGCAAAAATTCAAAAAACTAAGTCAACATCCGCCCCCGTGCAGTGCGTACGATATAGCCTTGCTGAATCAGATACGGCTCAATCACATCTTCAAGCGTGCCTCTATCTTCCGCCAAAGCCGCCGCAATCGACTCAACCCCCGCAGGTCCGCCATTAAAACGCTCCTCTAGCATCTCAAGATAACGTCTATCAAGATTATCAAGCCCGCGTTTATCAACTGCCAGCATATCGAGTGCGCTATGCGCAATTTCAGCGGTGACGGTGCCATCGCCTTTAACTTGAGCATAGTCGCGTACGCGGCGTAGCAACCGATTAGCAATACGCGGTGTACCGCGCGAACGTCTAGCGACTTCGACTGCCCCTTCTTTGGTCATAGGCACGTTAAGCAATCCAGCCGATCTTGTGACAATGGTCGTTAAGTCTTCCACATTATAAAACTCTAATCGCTGTACGATGCCAAAACGGTCCCGCAGTGGCGAGGTCAACAAACCTGCTCGGGTGGTCGCAGCCACCAAAGTAAAAGGCGGCAAATCAAGCTTTATGGAGCGCGCAGCCGGTCCTTCGCCAATCATAATATCAAGCTGAAAATCTTCCATCGCAGGATACAAGATTTCTTCAATCATCGGGCTTAAACGGTGAATCTCATCAATAAACAGCACATCACCAGGCTCCAGATTGGTCAGCATTGCTGCCAAATCACCCGCGCGTTCAAGCACAGGTCCAGACGTTGAGCGCAGATTACCGCCCATCTCACGGGCGATAATGTTGGCGAGTGTGGTTTTACCCAGTCCAGGCGGTCCAAATATCAAGGTATGGTCGAGCGCTTCTTTTCTCGATAACGCCGCGTTAATAAACACGCCCATTTGTTCTTTGACCACAGGCTGACCGATATATTCAGCGAGTAACGCTGGACGGATATTATTGTCATTTTGGTCTTCTGAGCGCCCCATCGGACTAATCAGACGTTGCTGAGAATTGGCACTTGAAAAAGGTGGAATCATAAGTATTTGACACTAGTTGCAAGTTTTAACAAGGATAATAGCACTGGCAAATTTTGCAAGTACTATGGAATGTAGAGAGAAAAAGCAAAAAAAATTAAGGCAACACACGGTACAATGTCATATCACATCGGGTGCCTTTACTATCCTTGCACCACTGCATTTGCTCGCCTTGCTGTTTGACATAAGCAACCAAAATATCACCGGTCTGGTCAACGCGATTGCCAGAACAGTCTGTTGCATTGTTATCATATTGGGTCTGAATCGCTAGTGCAGGTAAACCATCCCCTGTGTCAGCGTACAAGTATTTGCCGTACGTAAACTCCTGACCGCTTGAACCGATAAATTGCTGATCGCGCCCAAAATTATACCGCTCTTGGCAGCTTGGCTGCGCAGCGTCGGTTTTATCAAGTCGCAGCTGCCACTGTCCTGCGATATTTGGCAAAATATGAGTCGACACTTGCGCCACTTGCTGTTGGGTTTTGCTATCATCGGGCAGCGTACCCCCCATGGCTAGACTGGTTAAAATGCCTACCAACGAAATATTCATGAAGTCCATCGTTATTTTATTCCTTTTATCATGCCATCTTTATAAGCTAACAACCCAACTCATCTACCAGTTCTCAATCAGCCAATTTTTACTTAGCGAGTTTAGCGCCGACGTTTATAGTAACTTTTAATAACAAGTTTTGGTATTTGGGGTTAATACTCAAAGATATTCAAAATGTTAAAGGCTAAATTATTCTGCTTTTAATGGGGTCAGCACGCAAAAATTTAACCTAGAACCAAAAAAATTATTTAAGCACTTTAGTTAAACACTTTAACTTTATTTGACTACTTAAAGTTTCATGTTCATCAGTGGCTTTAATCATACTTGCTTTTGGCCTTATTTGCTATAACACAATAATGCTCATAATGCAGTCTTGCCAAAACATCAGGCGGTCATAAAATCTGTGCAAATTTGCTTGTCAAAAAGTTAAAAACCCAGCATAATAACCGAAGATTTCAGGAGAGAATGTTGTTTTGTTTTTCATCAAATTATGAAATACCAAAACCATCACCGAAGGCGTAAAGACCCTATAATCGCTCAGGTAAAAGGACTGGAATCGTAATTTTTGGCAGTGTGCTATGCACTGCATCAAAATATAACAAATCTGGAGAGTGTATTGCTTTGCAATGCCACCGAAGGGGAAAAGATTGACTTGTCTATCTGTACTATAAGCTATACTACAAGAAATTGATAAGTCGATTGAAAATCTCAGGTAACAGGACAGATAGGGCTGATAGCTACCGACATCAGGTTGGATTAGTTTTAGTGCTCTATTGATGTGCGATGTTTGGCTTTAGCGTTTTATCCCACGCTATTAAAACATCAAACCGTTATTTGATTTTACCCACTCAAGGATTTGCCATGTCAGCCACAGACAAGCCTTTAAACCGCACCCCTTTTTATCAATCCCATATTGATAGCAACGGCAAAATCGTTGACTTCTCTGGTTGGGAATTGCCTATCCATTATGGCTCACAGATTCAAGAACATGACGTTGTGCGTACGGATGCCGGCATGTTTGACGTGTCACATATGGTCGTGACTGACATCGCCGGCAAAGATGCCAAAGCTTGGCTGCAAAAACTGCTCGCCAATGATGTCGCCAAACTCAAATTTGTTGGTAAAGCGCTTTATTCTGCCATGCTAAACGAAAACGGCGGTGTGATTGATGACTTAATCGTTTACCGAATGAACGATGCAGAGACCGAGTATCGTATCGTCTCAAATGCCGCCACCCGTGATAAAGATTTGGCACAGTTTGACAAAGTCGCCAAAGACTTTGCTGTCACCATTACCGAGCGCCCAGAACTTGCTATGCTTGCGGTACAAGGCCCCAATGCCTTGCAGAAACTGAGCCAAGCCAAACCAAATTGGGCAGATAGCCTCGCTACCTTAAAACCGTTTGTGGGCAAAGATTTGACCGACATTGAAGGCGCAGATTGGTTTGTGGCGCGTACCGGTTATACGGGTGAAGATGGCGTTGAAGTTATTTTACCACAAGCGCAAGCCTCAGCATTTTTTACCTTACTTAAAGACCATGGCATCGCCCCAGCAGGATTAGGTGCCCGTGATACATTACGTCTTGAAGCGGGCATGAATTTGTACGGGCATGAGATGGATGAAACCATCAATCCGTATGAATGCGGTATGGCGTGGACGCTAGCGGTAAAAGATGATCGGGATTTTGTGGGTCGTGAAGCTATGCAAGCCAAACAAGACCAAGCGATTGCTGAGGGTAATGACGTCATGCAAGTAGGCTTAGTACTAGAGTCACGTGGGGTACTGCGTGAAGGCATGACGGTCACGCTAGACAATGGCAAAACTGGGGTAATCACTAGCGGCACTTTTAGCCCAAGCCTAAAACAATCGATTGCCATTGCCCGTATTCCAAAGACGAGTGATACAGCAGCCACCGTTGATTTGCGGGGCACACCGACGACAGTACGTATCATTTCGTTACCGTTTGTTAGAAATGGCAACAAACAATTCAACTAAGATTTTATCATGTTATGATGGATTTAGCGCTTATTAATGAACAATATTCAAATGATTAGTCAGCGTAATTTGAAGAACCGATAATAAATTCATCATATTTTAGAAGGTAGAATCATGAAAAAGTTATTCTTTGTTGTACCGTTTTTGGCAAGTTTGGCGGCCTGTACTTCAACCCCAGTGGCACAGCCTAGTCCGTCACAAGTGTTGGCAATTCAAGCAAATTCACAAACCTTTAAATGTGACAACAATACTGAAGTCGTCGCGTTCTACGGTCAAGAAAACGGCAGCAATGTCGCTAATTTAAAAATCACCTCGCCCATGCTCGGTCTAAACCAAGCGGCGATGGTGTTAAAACAAGATGTATCAGGCTCGGGTAACCGCTATACCTTATCAAATGCGACCAAAACTACCATGTATGACTGGGGCGTCAAAGGTGCAGAAGGTGCGTTAACCGTGACCTCACAAGGTCGTGATTATAACTTTGTGTGTAATGCCATTTAATCCTATTCAGTTGTTGAATGGGTTAAACTGCTAAGTTATTTTTAGATTTGGTCGATATATATTGTATCGACCAAATTTTTGTTACTCAGTTTGTTAAATTACTTAGCTTTTAAATACTAGGCTTTTAAAAATGTTTAGTAAAAAGGCGTCAAGTGTGACTGCTTGGCTAACAGCCTTTTATTTTCACCCCTACTTTCGCTTTGAGGAAAATAGTTATGAGCAATATTCCAGCAGATTTAAAATATGTGGCTAGTCATGAATGGTTACGCCAAGAAGAAGACGGCACTATCACCGTTGGTATTACTCACCACGCCCAAGATTTACTCGGTGACATCGTGTATGTTGAATTGCCTGAAGTGGGTGAACACGTTGACGTGGATGCTGAAATTGCCGTGGTCGAATCGGTGAAAGCTGCTTCGGATGTTTACGCGCCCATCGCTGGTGAAATTCTAGCGGTCAATGAAGCCTTGGTAGATGCGCCAGAAACCATTAATGAAGACCCTTATGGTGAAGGTTGGTTTTTTAAAATCAAACCAGACAATGCCGATGATTACCAAGGCTTGATGGACGCAGACGAGTACCAAGATAGCATTTGATCGTTTTTATCTTAATCGCTTTTATCTAATCGTCGTTATAGGGTTTAGCTAAGGTACTCGCTTGATTACCTTAGTCTGTTGTCCTATCAATTAACTGTAACGCATCCTTTATTTTGTTAACTTGAGAGCTGCTATGTCAACACTTACCCCGCTTGCTGACCCAAAACAAGCCAGTTTTTATGATGTGGTGAGCACTCGCCGTTCGGTACGACGCTTTACCAAAACGCCCATCAGTGATGAAGTGCTCAATGCTTGTCTCGATATGGCGATGTTAGCGCCTAGCTCAAGTAATTTGCAGCCTTGGCAATTTTTTGTGATTGAATCAGAAGAAAAGCGCCAAAAAACTGTGACCTATTGTATGAGCCAAAATGCAGCAAAAACCGCCAATAAGCTGATTGTTGTGGTTGCTCGTACTGACACGTGGCGTCAACACGCCAAAGACAATATCAAGTATTTTCCTGTCAAACCTGTACCAAAACCCGTGCAAGATTATTACGGCAAGCTCATTCCGCTGACGATGACGCGCGGTGTGATGAATGTGTTCACCCCTGCCAAATGGGCGCTGACGCAAGCCACTCGCAAAGTCAGAGGTGCGATGGTTGACCCCATCTATGATGCTGACGACCTCAAAAACTGGGCGCTCATTAGCACCTCGCTGGCGGCCGAGAATTTGATGCTTGCTTTCCGTGCCCACGGTTTTGATAGTTGCCCGATGGGGGGATTTGATGAGCCACAACTCAAAAAATTGCTTGACCTCAATGAAGAGCAGCATATTTGTATGGTGATTGCTGCCGGTGAACGCGACGAGCGTGGTATCTATAGTGAGCAATACCGTTTTGAGCGTGAGCGCTTTATCGTTAAGGTGTAATTTTTATCCATTCAACCGATGTTTGTCATGTTAGCCATGGCAAAACCTGCTATTTTTTTTCAATGTTTTATCAGACGCTAAAGGAAACTTGAATGAGTCAACCGTCTTTTCAATCATTTGCTGATTTATTCCAATCATCAGAATTTATTCATCGTCATGTTGGTATTAGCCAAGATGAAAAAGAAGCGATGCTAAAAGCCGTCGGCGCTGACAGCATGGCAAGCTTTATTGAACAGACGGTGCCAGCTTCTGTACGTCTTAGCAAAGAGTTAGATTTACCTCTCAGTATGACTGAGCATGATGCCTTGGCAAAGTTGCGCGGGTTGGCGGATAAAATCAAGGTCAATAAAAGCTATATTGGCTTAGGCTATTATCCGACTCGCCTACCTGCAGTCATTGCGCGCAATGTGCTTGAAAACCCCGGCTGGTACACGGCTTATACCCCTTATCAAGCGGAGATTGCCCAAGGTCGCTTAGAGGCATTACTCAACTTCCAACAAGTTTGTATTGACTTATCAGGTCTTGAATTGGCGGGCGCAAGTTTGCTTGATGAAGCGACTGCGGCGGCTGAAGCGATGGCGATGGCAAAACGCGTGGGTAAAAGTAAATCTAACCAATTTTTTGTTGATAGCCGTATCTATCCACAAACTTTAGATGTCATCAAAACCCGTGCCAAGTATTTTGGTTGGGAGGTAGTGGTTGGGGATTTTGACGTTGCCAAGAATGGCGATTTCTTTGGCGCGATTTTCCAATACGTGGGCGCACAAGGCGATGTGGTTGATTTAACTGATATCATCAGTGCAGTCAAAGCCAAAGGCACGCAGACAATTGTTGCTGCGGATGTGATGAGTCTGGTACTTCTTAAATCACCGGGTAGCATGGGTGCGGATGTGGCACTAGGTAACACCCAGCGTTTTGGCGTGCCGATGGGCTTTGGTGGTCCACACGCGGCTTATTTTGCCTTTAAAGACAGTGCCAAGCGTTCTGCCCCAGGTCGTATCATTGGCGTATCAGTGGATGCCCAAGGTAAACAAGCCTTGCGTATGGCACTACAAACCCGTGAACAACATATCCGCCGCGAAAAAGCCAACTCAAATATTTGTACATCGCAAGTGTTGCTAGCCAATTTGGCTGGGATGTATGCGGTGTATCATGGTCCTGAAGGCGTTAAACGTATTGCCACCCGCATTCATGCGTTGGCAAGCGCTTTTGCCCAAGCCATCAAACAAGCGGGTATGTCGATTGTGCATGAGCAGTTTTTTGATACCGTGCTCATCAATACCGATGGTCAAACTGAACAAATCTATCAAAATGCCCTTAATATCGGCTATAACCTGCGCAAAGTAGATGATAACCATATCGCCATTGCCTTTAATGAAACCAGTGATGCGGCAGATTTTGGTGTACTCACGCAGTTATTCACAGGCGTAGCCGCTCAATTATCTGATGATATCAGCTTGTCTTTGCCAGCGTCATTGCTACGTACCGATGCGATTTTAAGTCATCCTGTGTTTAATCGTTATCACACCGAACATGAAATGCTGCGTTATTTGAAAAAGCTAGAAAACAAAGACTTGGCGATGAATCACAGTATGATTTCGCTGGGTAGCTGTACCATGAAACTTAACGCTACTAGCGAAATGCTACCGATTACTTGGAATGAATTTACCAATGTGCACCCATTTGCGCCACGTGAACAAGTGGGCGGCTATATTGAAATGATTGAAGGCTTACAAGAGCAACTCAAAGCCATCACAGGGTTTGATGCTATTTCTATGCAGCCAAATTCAGGCGCGTCAGGCGAGTACGCGGGGCTATTAGCGATTCGTCGTTATCATGAAAGCTTAGGTCAACCCAACCGTCATATCTGCCTGATTCCGCGCTCCGCACACGGCACCAATCCTGCTACAGCACAAATGATGGGGATGGAAGTCGTCGTGGTAGCCACCGATGAGCGCGGTAACGTTGATATTGCCGACTTGACCCAAAAAGCGGAAAAATACAGCGACAATCTGGGCGCCTTGATGATTACCTACCCTTCGACACACGGTGTGTTTGAAGAAGGTATCCGTGATATCTGTGATTTGATTCATCAACACGGCGGTCAAGTGTATATGGATGGCGCTAACATGAACGCGCAGGTCAGTATGATGCAACCTGCGGATGTCGGTGCTGACGTCCTACACATGAATTTGCATAAAACCTTCTGTATTCCCCACGGCGGCGGCGGTCCTGGCATGGGTCCTATCGGCATGAAATCACATTTAGCGCCTTTTATTGCCAATCATGTCGTATCTGCGGTGCCCAATGCCCAAGATGGCATGAGTGCGGTATCGGCTGCCCCGTTTGGTTCAGCCAGCATCTTGCCTATCTCATGGATGTATATCACCATGATGGGTCGCGATGGCTTGGTGCAAGCAACAGAAGCTGCGCTATTAAATGCCAATTACACCGCCATGAAATTAAAAGACCATTACCCTGTACTTTATAGTGGTGAAAATGGTCGCGTCGCCCATGAATGTATCATTGACATCCGCCCACTAAAAGCCGAAACAGGTATCACCGAAGTTGATATCGCCAAACGCTTAATGGATTACGGGTTTCATGCGCCAACCATGTCTTTCCCCGTGGCAGGTACTTTGATGATTGAGCCGACTGAGTCGGAAAGCAAAGAAGAGCTAGACCGCTTTATCTCAGCCTTAATTCAAATCAAAGCTGAGGCGATGAAAGTTAAAAACGGCGACTGGCCAGCAGATAACAATCCACTGGTGAACGCACCACACACCGCACAGGTGGTGACCGGTGACTGGGATCGTCCCTACAGCCGTGAAGAAGCTGCCTATCCACTCGCCTATGTACGCGACAATAAGTTTTGGCCATCGGCGAGCCGTATCGATGATGTGTATGGCGACAAAAACTTAATCTGTTCTTGCCCCGATATCTCAAGCTATGAGAATGGGGAAATCGCAGAGTAAACTTCAATCAATACTCACCGTATTTTTTACAAAAGCCATGCAAAAATGTGTGGCTTTTTGCTATAAAGCCAATTGCGAGTCAAAAGAATTCTGCTATGATGCAGAGACTGAAAAAAATTGTAATCACCACGCGTTACTTCAAACCCATCATAAGTCAAGGATGACATTATGTTTAGTACCATTGCGATTATTATTTCGCTCTTTCTATTAATGTATTTTGCCTATCGCGGCTATTCTGTATTAATTTTAGCACCTTTGATGGCCACCCTAGCGGTTGCGCTGTCAGGCGATATTCTAAGCTCACTGCCTATCTATACCACCGTTTTTATGAAAGCGTTGAGTGGCTTTTTATTGAAGTTTTTTCCCATATTTTTGCTAGGGGCGGTGTTTGGTCAGCTTATGGCAGATTCTGGGGCTGGCGGTGATGGCAGCAGGTGGCTTAGACACGCTACCGCATAGTGGTGCGGTGATTACGTTATTTGCCATTTGCCATTTGACCCACAAGCAAT
>NZ_DAMBOA010000011.1:0-68980 GCF_032064105.1 Moraxella sp. CTOTU49097
TATCAAAATTCCCTCATTATGTTCTTTTGTATATTAAATGTTCAACACAACCTACACCAAATTTGATAAGTCTAAGCTCAGCAATCGATCAATCGCTTCGCTGCTTTGTGCGATATCTGCAACCAATGCCATGCGCACATGGTTTTTGCCAGCGTTACCGCTGTTGTTTTGGTATGGGGGCGTATCGCGAGATAGGTAACGCCCTGCGAGCGCATGGATATTTAGCTGTTCATAAATCACTTTGACAAACTGCTCATCATCTTGCACCGGTAACCAAAAATAAAAACCGGCATCAGGACGGCGTAGCGGCAATTTGTCTGACAGCTTGTCCAGCCACAAATCAAACTTTTGGCGATATAGTTTGCGGTTTTCTTCCACATGGGCTTCATCTTGCCACGCGGTAATCGAAGCCAGCTGATGATGAATCGGCATCGCACAGCCTTGATAAGTGCGGTACTGGGCATACGGCGCTAGTAGCTTGGCATCACCTGCCACAAATCCTGAGCGCATGCCAGGTAGATTGGAGCGTTTTGACAGCGAATGAAACACCACGCAATTGGTAAAATCTTCGCGTCCGAGTTTGGCGCAGACTTCAAGTAGTCCAATTGGCGGCACCTCAAAATACAGCTCACTGTAGCACTCGTCACTGGCTAGGATAAAGCCGTATTTATCCGATAGCTCAACCAGACGTTGCCACTGCGCCATATCCATCACTGAGCCAGTTGGGTTGTTTGGACTACACACAAAGACCAGTTGGGTCTTCTCCCAAATCTCGCTTGGCACGCTGTCATAGTCACCGACAAAGTTATTGTCGGCGGTACAATTGACAAAATACGGCTGTCCACCAGCGAGCAGCGTCGCACCTTCATAAATCTGATAAAACGGATTGGGCATCACCACGTAAGGTCGTTTGCTATCTTCACGGTTAAATGCCGCTTGTACAAAACTAAATAGCGCCTCACGCGTACCCATCACCGGTAACACTTGGGTGTCGGCATTGACGGCGTTGACATGAAAACGGCGCTGTACCCAATCAACAATCGCTTGGCGCAGCTCGGGCAAACCGTTGGTGGTGGGGTAATTTTGGATTTTAGCCAGATTGTCTTTGATGACGTCTAACACAAACTGTGGCGGCGTGTGCTGCGGCTCACCGATGCCCAGTTTAATCGGGGCATAGTCTGGGTTTGGGGTGATGCCTTGTAGCAAGGTTGCCATCTTGGCAAACGGATAAGGGTGCAAAAGCTGTAATTGCGGATTCATAAGGGGTTGGCTGTCCATATATGCGAGAGAACTAATTTTAAAATACTGTGATTTTAAAAGTACTGTGATTTTAAAAACACTCTGATTTTAAAAATATTGGGGTGTTAAAAATACTGAGAAAAATGAGGTTACTTTACCCCGAATCGCTGAGTTTGCCAAGATTGAACCAAAAGTTTGCTAAAAGTTGATAGCCGATTAACGTTTTGACCCATGAGCTTGGGCAATATTTCGCTCAAAGTTTCGCTCAAAAAAATGGGTAAAGGTGAGTATCAAGGTAAAAAGGGTCGGGAAAAAGCAGGTGTTTACTATATCATGCACACTGCCTTGCCAGTACCAGTGCTTGTCAATTATAAGCTGGTCATGTCTGTCTAGCACTTCACCCATGCTGGCAGCAGCAATCACCGCAAATAAGGCGATAAGCCAACGATAGCGATGATTTTTAAAAAGTAGACTTGTGATAAGAAATACCCCAATACCGACATAAATATGCAGGGCATCTCTCTCTAAGCCTGTGAAGCTAACGATATGGGTTTTGATGTCTTGGAATACGGAGTCGTACATAGAAAGTTTGATTTTGATTGAAAAGTAGGCAGAGCATAGCGATTTTCTGCCAATGGTTAAATGCGGTTTTTGTGTTGATTTATCACCGGATTATTATGAAATGAAAAATTAATCTAGCTGATAAATCTAAGAATTTTATAGTTTTTGCTATTAATGGTTTAAATATATATCATCTTAATTTTTTAGAATATTGGCAATATATAGATCATCATCTATTTTTAATAGTGTTAATATCAAAATTCGTAGGAAAATAAAGTAATAATGCTCATGTTCTCCATTATCGTTTGGATTTCCTTGCGTGCCATGAAGATATCTATTTCTTAGGTCTAATCCATTGTTGAATTCACTCTTGTTAAGATAATAATTAAAATAGGATTGTTCCATCTTAGAAAATAGAGTGCTTTCGAAGTAAATAAGTCCTTCTTGTTCCATTTGAAGAGCTTCTCTTTTTAAAGCATCATCATAGTAATGAAATGAAGCAAATCCATTTTGATATAAATCTTGTAATATATATACTCTTTCAATATTGTTAATACAAACGATATCATTTTCATCAAGCTTAATTAAACCCATGTCAATTAAATCATTGATATGCGGTTTTTGGTAATCATAGAAATCCTCAAATTTAACTTTTTCATTCGCTATCAATTGCAAAAAATTAGAATATTTGTTTTTATTCGCATTCTCAACACTGGCAAGCCAAGATTGGTCTGAACAAATTAGACCTGAATAATGAATTGCATTTTGATTTAAAGTGTTCAAATATAGATACTTTTTAGAATTTAGACTTGGAATATCTCTAATAGAAGTAGGCAAAGAACTAATTTGAATGAGCTCAAAGTCTATAGAACCATCCTCTACAAACAATTTGAATTGTTTTAAAATAGATTCAAACTCAGGAGCAAGTAACCTTATTTTTTCAAAATATGAATAAGTTGTAGAAATATTTAACAAACGAGCATTATTTGCAAAACCATAATTCGAGTGAAAAAAATCAGTAAAAATATAATGTAAAATTTCTTCTATTGAAGTGTCTAATTTCCTTAAAATTCTCTCATAACCATTTATTTGGGCGATAGAAGCCATATCCTTAAGATTAAAACTTACATTATTTCTATAATCATTTTTAGAGTGAACACCTGATATTCTTTCGAAAACCCCCATATCTTTTTCTTGGCTAAGTAAAGTTATACGCCCCTGTTTATCTAAAAACTCAAAAAGATGAATAAAGTTTAAGAATAATAAGTATGGTTGTGAATTGCTTTTAATGAATTCAAAATTATAGTAGAAATGTGCGATATGGTCATCATCAATGTATGCCTGCTTATTATCCTGCATTACTTCTTTAAAGGAAATTTCAACACCATAACGTAAACTAGAGTTTTCAGAAAAAATTTTCTTTGTGAATGTTTCGCATAATTTCTGAGCCTTTAATCGTGTTTTATCTGAAATTTTGAATTTATCCTTATTTTTTGCCCTTACAATTAGTTGGACGAAATTAGGATGAGCATCATCAGCATTAAGGTAGTTTAAAATAGTTGATTCAATATCTTCAGAAGTTAAACTTTTTGGTAAATAACGCTGTGGCTGTGGAGTGTCATGTTTAACTTCATAAATAGAAAGAATATTTTCAGTAAGAATAACGGGATGATTTAACAGAAAATTCTTGATGTCAGAATCGTAATATTCAACTATACCTCGTTGAGTCAAAATATACTCAATGCAATAGGGTTCGGCTTGGAGTATCTGCGAAAAACCATCGAACCCTAAACGTTTAAAAGCGTTAAAATTATTTATTAATTCAAAAAAACTAGCTTTATATTGATACCAATCAATTTGGGTATAAAGTGTATTTAAATTACTATCGTTGATATTAGCTATAAATTTAGGTATTTCTTTTTCGTAATTTTTTACAGTTAAGATAAATTCATTAATTTCATTTACAGACCAACTAGGATGATATAATTCTTCATCAAAAAACTTTTTAATATGAAATATCTCCAAAATATCGTTGATATTAGAAGAGTCTATTTGTTTTTGTTGTTTAAGAATTTTTTCTGCATTTGATAAATTATGACTACTGGATAAATCGTTTACAGAAAAAAAGGTCACTCTATCAATATACTCATTAGTCATGACTACTAACCTATAAATAAATTTAGGAAATTAAACTTTCTCCACACCACTCACTTTTTGAAACCCTTTTGGCAAGAGTGCACCGCGTCGACCGCGTGTACCCATAAAATTGGCAATATCCATCGGTTTGAGCGTCAAGGTGCGTTTACCACTGTCCAATGACAAACTATCCCCTTCGGCAAAGGTGGTGATGGCGACCACACTGTCACCGTCTTTTAAATCAATCAGCTTATTGCCTTTGCCTTTTTTCATCATCGGTAACTCAGTCAATGGGTATACCAGCAAATGCCCTGCCGAACTGACCGCGCCAACTAGCGTATCTTGCTCACCAATTTGGTGGGTTATTAAACTAAAGGCGTCATCAAAATTAATCACATTTTTGCCCGCTTTTTGGTTGGTATCAAGATCAGCAAAGGTGTTAATAAAGCCATAGCCTTGTGAGCTTGCCATGATGAGCTTACTGTCATCTTGTCCCATCAGCACATTGACAAAACTTGCCCCACCCGTGGGTTTTAGCAGGCTAGTAAGCGGCTCGCCTTGCCCCCGCGCAGAGGGTAAGGTATGGGCATCGAGGCGATAGCTGCGACCGGTGTTATCCATGAGATAGACTTTTTCATTGGATTTGCCTTGCGCATGGGCAAGGTAGGCATCGCCCGAACGGTAATTCATATTGGCGGCATCGACATCGTGACCTTTGGCGGAGCGAATCCAGCCTGATTTTGACACGATGACCGTCACAGGCTCGCTTGGGGCTAGGTCAGTTTCTTTAAGCGCGGTGGCTTCCGTGCGTTCTACAATCGGCGATTGGCGTTTGTCGCCATGCTCTTTCATATCGGCAGTGAGCTCTTCAATCATTAAGCCAGTCAATTTGTCTGGGTTGTTCAAGTATGCTTCGATTTGGGCTTTTTCTGCTTCTAGGTCACTTTGTTCACGTTTGAGCTCAATTTCTTCAAGGCGTGCCAATTGACGCAGACGAATATCCAAAATCGCGTTGGCTTGGCTTTCAGTCAAATCATAGCGCGTCATCAATTCTGCTTTTGGGTCGTCTTCCTCACGGATGATACGGATGACCTCATCAATATGAAGATAGGCAATCAGCAAGCCTGCCAAGATATGCAGGCGCTGTTTGATTTTATCCAAGCGGTATTGCAAACGGCGCGTGACGGTATCTCGGCGCACAGAGAGCCATTCGGTGAGAATGGTAAGCAGTGATTTGACTTGGGGTTTGCCATTGGTGCCAATCATGTTGAGATTAACGCGGTAATTACTCTCAAGGTCGGTACTGGCAAACAAATGGCTCATCATCGGCTCGATATCAACACGGCTTGAGCGCAGCTCAAGTACGATACGGCAAGCGTTTTGGTGGTCGGATTCGTCATGGATGTCAGTTACCCAAGGCAGTTTTTTGGCATTAATTAAATTGGCAATTTGCTCAATGATTTTATTGCCGGATATTTGATAGGGTAATGCATCAATGATGACTAAGTTTTTTTCTTTGTCATCGACATGATAAGTAGCACGCATTTTGTAGCTACCACGACCCGTTTTATATAGCTGTAGCAAATCCTCAGACGAGGTGATGATTTCAGCTTTGGTCGGCAAATCGGGGGCAGGGATGTACTTTGCCAGCTCTTTTTCCGTCATCGTGGGTTTTTTAAGCAGCGCGATGCAGCCTTTGACCACTTCAGACAAGTTATGTGGCGGAATATCGGTTGCCATACCGACCGCAATGCCGGTTGTGCCGTTGAGCAAGATATTCGGTAGGCGGGCAGGTAAGGTGACGGGTTCTTGCAAGGTGCCGTCAAAGTTGTCTTGCCAATCGACAGTGCCTTGACCAAGCTCGTTTAGCAAGGTATTGGCATAAGCCGATAGCTTGGCTTCGGTGTAGCGCATCGCAGCGAAGGATTTTGGGTCGTCGGGCGAGCCGAAATTGCCTTGACCGCTAATGAGTGGATAACGGTAGCTAAACGGCTGACTCATCAGTACCATGGCTTCATAACAGGCTGAGTCGCCATGCGGATGGTATTTACCAATGACGTCACCGATAGTGCGCGCTGATTTTTTGGGTTTGGCGGTATTTTTGAGCCCAAGCTCGCTCATCGCATACACGATACGGCGCTGCACAGGTTTTAACCCGTCGGCAACGTGTGGCAATGCCCGGTCCATGATGACGTACATCGCGTAGTTGAGATACGCGTTTTCGGTAAATTCAGCGACTGAGCGAGTGGGGTTGTTCAAATCGTTTGGCTTGGTAATTTTTGCTACAAGGGTATCAGACATAATAGTTACTTAATCAATGACAAAAAATAAAAGAAAGTGCAAAAGAAAGAAAGTTCAAAACAGAGATAAGAAGTATGAGGAAATATCATAAAGCTTGAGAGTAGAAAAACAAGTGTTAATCCATGACATGGCAAATTTGCCCAGTTATACACGTCAAACTGTGTCGCAAAAACGCCTTTTAAAGATAATTGGATACTGTAGCCGCTTTAACAGTCAAATAATGGATAACTATTTCGACGCGAAATCATTTTTATCATCCCATAAGTACAGAGAATAGGCTTGAGAATTGAGTAAATATTTAGTATGTTAATAGTACATTTGGCCGCGATTTTTAATATAATTTTTAGCAGTGGGATTGACCTTTTTATAAAAATTCTTTTAATTATCAATATGCTATTCGCTGATAGACCGCATACCTAAGGAAAACATTTCTCATGAATGAATCAACCACCTCAGCTCAAACCCCTGACAACAATGCCCAAGACACTGCGCCCATCAATACTCCCGTCGATACTATGGAAGCGCAGCCACATGCGCCAAAACTTACCGATCATCATGAGAAACCTTGGTTAAAGACTTACGAGCATTACGGCATGAACTATAACATGCAAATGCCCGGTGACGAAGTCAACCTAATGAATGTTTTTGAAAAGAATTTCGAACAATTCAATGGTAGTGATGCCTTTGTGTGCATGGGTAGTAGCATGACCTATCGTCAGCTAGACACTTATAGCCGCCAAATCGCGGCGTATTTGCAGGGATTGGGTCTGCAAAAAGGCGATACCGTTGCGGTCATGATGCCAAATATCTTGCAATACCCAGTGTGTATGATTGGTATCATCCGCGCAGGTTTTATCTTGGTCAATGTCAATCCACTATACACCGCCCATGAATTAGCACATCAGTTAGAAGACTCGCAAGCCAAAGCGTTATTTATCGTTGAAAACTTTGCCAAAACCTATCAAGATATCGGCAAAAAAATGGTTGATCATGTCATTGTCTGTTCAATCGGTGATTTGATGGGTACGTTCAAAGGTATGCTCATCAATACCGTGGTCAAGTATGTCAAAAAAGCCATTCCAGCTTGGCAAATTGACGGGCATGTGACGTTTAAGAGTGTGATCAAGCAAGCTTCTGCCAGTCGCTATCAGCGCCCAGAAGGTATCAAAGGCAGTGATATTGCGGTACTACAGTACACTGGCGGCACCACAGGGGTTGCCAAAGGTGCGATGCTTACCCACAGCAACTTGGTATCCAATATGCTACAGTGCCAAGAGTTCGCCAGACAAGTGTTCCCCAATCAAATGGTGGGTGAGTACGTCGTCATTGCCTTACCGCTCTATCATATTTTCTCATTTACCGCCTGTGCGCTACTAGGTATGAACATGGGCTTTACGGGTGTATTGATTCCAAATCCCCGTGACCTGGACAGCTTTGTCAAAGAATTAGCAAAATATAAGCCAGTCTTCTTCCCAGCGGTGAACACATTATTTAATGGCTTGGCGCACCACACCGGTTTTCGCGCATTAGACCACAGCAAATTGCGTTTGTCGCTAGGCGGTGGTATGTCGGTATTGCCTTCAACCGCTGAAGAGTGGAAACGTATTACAGGTACCAATATTTTAGAAGGCTACGGCTTGTCCGAAACCTCACCCGTTGCCACCCTAAACCCCTTGGCACAAGAGCAATTTAGCGCCAAAATCGGTATCCCGATGCCCAGCACCGATATCAAACTGCTCGATGACAATGGCAACGAAGTCGCAGCAGGTGAGCGTGGTGAGATTGCAGTTAAAGGTCCACAAGTGATGAAAGGCTACTGGCAGCGTCCTGAAGCCACTACAGAAGTAATGACAGCAGACGGTTATTTCAAAACCGGTGACATCGCTGTCATTGATGAGCAAGGCTATTTCAAAATCGTTGACCGTAAAAAAGACATGATTTTGGTATCAGGATTTAATGTCTATCCAAACGAAGTTGAAGAAGTGCTAGCGGCGCATCCAAAAGTGTTGGAAGTCGGGGTGATTGGGGTGCCGAGCGAAAAAAGCGGTGAAGTACCAAAAGCGTTTGTGGTACGTAAAGACCCAAGCCTCACTGAGCAAGAGTTGCTGCAATATGCACGAAGCGAGTTAACCGGTTACAAACGTCCGCGTAAAGTTGAATTTGTGGATGAATTGCCAAAATCAAACGTTGGCAAAATCCTGCGTAAAGAACTGCGTAAACTTGAAGAAAAAAAGTAAGCTAACGTTTGTTACTAAAACCCAGCTTTTCTATATCAGATTAGTTGGGTTTTTTATTGCATCGCGCCCAACTAACCTTATAAAATTGGGAATACCAATAGGCTGTTATGAGCAATACTGAGTTTATGGATGACGCTATTTTACCAATCAATGAGCGCCCGATGCATGAGATGTATGAATGGGAAGAAAATCAGCAACCGTGGCTGATTAGCTACGAGCGCTATAACATTTGTAGTACCATCGATATGCCAGATGAACAAACGTCGCTGATTGACATCTTAGAAGCGGGGTTTGCCAAGCATGCGCGGCAAGTGGCGTATTATTGCGATGATCAGCAGATTACTTACGAGCAGCTAGATAAACTGAGTCTAAAAGTTGCCATTTATTTACAGCAGTTAGGGCTCAAGGTCGGCGATGCTATTGGCGTGATGTTGCCCAATATTTTGCAATATCCTGTGATTACCCTTGGCGTCATCCGTGCTGGCATGGTACTGGTGAGTATGAACCCATCTTACACCAGCCGCGAGCTTGAGCATCAAATGGATGATGCCGATATCAAGGCGTTGTTTATACTAGATAAATTTATTTATACCTACAAAGACATTGCCGATAATCTTAACCGCGATTTACATCATTTAATCATCTGTCGTTTGGGCGATTTGAAAAGTAAGCTCAAAGGCGCGTTAATCAATTTGGTCTCAGCGACCACCGATTTGCCGCCAAAAGGTAATTGGATTTATTTTAGTCATTTATTAACGGGCGCTAGCAAGGCTTATGAGCGCCCAACTCTCACGTTATCGAATATCGTATTAATTCAATATACCGGTGGTACCACAGGGACGGCAAAAGGCGCGATGCTCAGTCATGGCAATGTGATTGCCAATTTGCTGCAAATCGATGCGTTGATTCGCAGCGCGTATGATGAAGAAGGGCAGGAAGATATTATTTTGGCATCGTTGCCACTGTATCATGTATTTTCATTCACCATTTGCTGTGTTTTTATTTTATACCGTGGGTTTGCATCAAGGCTCGTGCCCAATCCACGTGATATCAATGAACTGGTTAATACGCTAAGGCGTACACCGCCGCATTTTATTTTGGGGGTCAATACGCTATTTAGCGCCTTGATACAGCATCCTGAATTTCGAAGGCTCGATTTTTCCCAACTCAAAGCCACCATCGGCGGCGGCATGGCAATCCTACCCAGCGTTGCCAAAAAATGGCACACCATCACAGGGTTACCGATTATCGAAGGGTATGGACTTTCAGAAACCGCGCCTGTGATTACCTTTAATCCATTAACTATCGCAGAATTTACCAATAAAGTCGGGCTACCAACCCCTGCCACTGACATCATCTTATTGGACAACAACGACCAACCTGTGCGCATTGGCGAACGCGGCGAAATTGCCGTCAAAGGCCCGCAAGTGATGGTGGGGTATCGCAATCTACCTGTCGAGACTGCTAATGCGTTTACCGCAACAGGCTATTTGCGCACGGGCGATATTGGCATTATTGATGAGCGCGGTTTTATCAAAATCGTTGACCGTAAAAAAGACATGATTGTGGTGTCAGGGTTTAATGTTTACCCAAATGAGATTGAGTCGGTGATGCTCGAGCATGCAGATGTACTCGAGTGCGTGGCAATTGGCGTACCAAGCGCGACGCGCGGTGAAGAGCCCAAAATATTTGTGGTCAGAAAACACAACCGCGTCACTGCTGAGCAGCTACTGGCGTTTGGTAAACAGCACTTAAGTGGCTATAAACGCCCACGCTATGTCGAATTTGTCGATAGTCTACCCAAGTCCAATGTTGGTAAAATTTTACGTAAAGAGCTACGTAAACGCGAAGGGCTTGAATAGCAACCTGCCATGTTGCCGACGGAATTGTCTTGCTAAAACCGGGTTGGCAAGGTAGCATAAAACCACTGTAATTTTTGCCCATTGCTTAAAAACTATCTACCAAACCGTCAAGGCGGTCTTTTAGGGAATCTTATGCGTATCGATAATCGTGAAAACAACCAACTTCGCCCAATTAGTTTTGTGCGTAACTTTACCAAACATGCCGAAGGCGCCGTGCTGGTCAGCTATGGTGATACCAAAGTGCTATGTACCGCCAGTATCGAAACCCAAGTGCCGCGCTGGCTCAAAGGCACAGGTAAAGGCTGGATTACCGCTGAATACGGTATGTTGCCACGCGCGACCCACGAGCGTACCCAACGCGAAGCCGCCAAAGGTAAACAATCAGGTCGTACCCAAGAGATTCAGCGGTTGATTGGTCGTAGCTTACGGGCGATGGTAGATCTTGAAAAGCTTGGGGAAAATACCATCCATATCGACTGTGACGTGCTGCAAGCCGATGGCGGCACCCGTACTGCCAGTATCACAGGTGCGGCTGTGGCATTGGTCGATGCGTTAGAAAAATTGCAAGCCGCCAAAAAACTTAAAGCCGATCCTTTGGTTGGCTTGGTAGCAGCCGTCTCTGTGGGTATCAAAAACGGTGAAGTGCTGTTGGATTTGAACTATAGCGAAGACTCAAGTTGTGACACAGATCTTAACGTCGTGATGACGCAAAAAGGCGAGTTTATCGAGATTCAAGGCACTGCCGAAGAAAAACCGTTTACCCGTGCGCAAGTGGATGAAATGCTAGCAATTGCCGAAGAAGGTATCAAACAGCTGATTGCCGAACAACAAGCGGTATTAGGTTGGTAAAATAGCCTAACAAAACAGGCTAGGCTAGTAAGGGCGTAGCACATACGCCCTTGAAATCGTTATAGAGATGATTATGTTAAAAGTCACCGAAACAGGCGTTACCATTGGTTTGCAAAGTCAAGCGGTGAAACCCACCATATTGACCCAAATACTTTGGGTGGGTATCGCCATTGCAGTGTTAGGCATATTGATGGCATTTAAAATGCTCTCAGTTGCCATCGGCTCGCTGATGATTTTACTAGCCATCATCGCAAGTGTTGTGTGGCAGTCATTCAACCGAAAAAAAGAGGTAGCTACTTTAGCAGGGGGTGAACTGCGACTGACGCAACAAGGTTTTAGCCATCACCAAGGTGCTAACGTCACAAGCTATCAATTATTGCCTAACGATAGCATTGAGCCGACCACCGATGGCATGACTATCTACAATGCTGACGGTCTAACCTTGTATCACATCACAGGTTTTCATGACCCTAAACATATCAAAATCGCCCAAGCCGTCCTGCAAGGCAAGCCAATCAAAACCCAAGGTAAAGCAATCAAACTACAAAGCACTTAATCAAAAAACCACACCCTATCTCACACAGTGGTTAGGCACAGTGGTTAGGCTTAGTTACCAAATCATAATAATTTTTTTGCCAATACTTGTTAAAATCCTTAGAGATGATTAATCCACACTCTGATAATAACATTAATTATTTAATTCATATAAACCAAAAACACGGAAGGAAAGGACGATGTCGACTGCATTAAAATTTGCCACCCCATTAATGGTTGCGATGGCGCTGGTAGGCTGTAATAAAAAAACAGAAACCACAACCACCACTACTGCTTCAGCGCCTGCTACCACAGTTACCGCTAGCGCCAATGGTGCGACGGCAACCGCTACGGTAAGTACCACGACAACGTCGACCACGGCAGTTGACCCTAACATGACGCCAGAAGACCACAAAAAAGCGCGTGAAAGAATCATGAAAGATTGGAAAAAAACCAACCAAACCATTGGTGCCATGGTCAAAGATCCAAGCAAATTTGATGCCGTGCAAGTCAAAGCCGCCGCCGAGAAACTTAACCAAAATCCTTGGGTGCATTATCCAGAGACTGCCAAAGGCGGTGAGGCAAAAGATGAAATTTGGCGCGATGCTGCAGGGTTCCAGCAACAAATTGATAAATTTAAAACCGCTGCCAGTGCCCTTAATGCCGCCGCTGCGACTGCAACCAGTGTCGATGGCATCAAAACCCAATTTGGCGATTTGGGCGCTAGCTGTAAATCCTGTCATGACAAATATAAACAAGATTAATTTGTTATCCACAATAGTTTTTATGCGCAATAAAGAAAGGCAGTGTTCAATGACTGCCTTTTTTATTGACTTAATTCACTTTGATAAAATTATGAAAGATATCAAACGCGGTCAATGGTAGCGGGCGCAGTTTGGTTAACTGGCTTAGCAACACTTTGGCATCGGTTGACAGTTTTTGCCCCGTTTGCCAGAACCTCACCGCTTGGGCTTGGACATCGGCTTCAAAAGTGCTTTGACTGGTATCAAAATCAGCAAACAAATTATCTTTAGACACGCTAAAGGGTTTGTTGCAAGCCAGCGTCAATAAACATTCAATCGCTTGCGGCAGGATTTCTACTTGTTCGAACTGTTGCTGCTGCTGCTCATTACGTCCATCGGGCGCATACCAGTAGCCAAAGTCATTGAGCAATCGGCGTTTTTGGCCTGCCATACACCAATGGCTAATTTCATGCAAGGCACTGGCAAAAAATCCATGCGCAAACACAATTTTGGCAGGCTCGGTATCGGTCGCGGCAAAATATTCAGGCTCATGCTCGCCTTTGACCAAAATCGTATCACGATGGCAAAACCACCGTTTGAACCAACCTATCAGCCATTGCACTTGTAATGCTTCTACCGATGCCCATTGATAGTCAGTCAAAGGGCGATTTTTTGTCTTTGATATACTGGCGAGTGCGGGCATAAAATTAACCTTTAATGCTAAATGCGCCCTTTTTTGGTCAATCACAGTGGTGTCCATATCACTGGCTAACACAGGCACCACCGCGAATTGGCTGACAAAAGGCAACGTCATAAAGGGAAAAATAGCAAGGGTTGGTGGTGATATTTGTGCAGATAGTGGCGATAGGTGTGTGGACATAGCAAAAGTCGGGTTGATAAAAATTGCTATTATACAATTTAACAGCCCGCATCGACTAGGAAATTACGCCTACAACATGCTACCATGCAATGGATGTCAGTATGCTTTATACTACAACGTAAAATAACTAACAGGAGCGGTGAAATGACGCTACATTCTTCATCAAACTCTTCATCAAACGTGCCATCACAATCATCGCAAGATGTACCAACAACTGCCCCATCCAAAACCGCCAATAATACCACCAGTGAGATTGGCTCTAGTGCCAGCTTGGTCAAGTTTATTGACTTGGCACGTTGGGAGCATAACAATGATAACCATTATCCCTGGGAAGGCAAAGTGAGTCTCAAGGATTTGCCACGTATCTATGCCTTGGGTGATGAACATCACGACAACGATCAGCCACTGGATGTGATACTAGATATTCAGAAGAAAGGGGACGTGGTATTTTGGCAACTACACACCACGGGCGTGCTTTGGCAAACCTGCCAGCGTTGCCTAGACCCCGTCGCAGTAAGTCTGGATGTCGATAGTGAGCTTGCACTGCTTGAAGATGAAAATCACGTCGCATTGCTTGATGAAGGCACAGAAATCATCCTGATTGATGAGCTAACGGATGACAATAAACTGTGGCTATTACCAATGATTGAAGATGAGTTATTGGTGGATTTGCCATTAGCGCCCAAGCATGATAACTGCGAAATGGCAGTGACTGAGGTGGGCGAGTTGCCAGAGGCAGTGGCGGAAAAAGAAAATCCGTTTGCGGTACTGGCTAGCCTAAAAAGTTAATAACAACCCCGCCATTAGATACGCCGTCATACACGTAGTAACAAAAACTTGCCACTAAATGTCGGTTAAGGCTTTGCTAAATGGGTTTTTTTACGTATAATATGGCGTTTATAAATTTATCTGATTGTCTGTTCCAATAGTTTGCCTTATATCCATGCCAAATATCGATATCAAGTTGTTTGCATGATGATGTAATGAGGTTAAGGGAACGATGTTTTAATAGCGAGAAGCACAGGAGCTAACCTCATGGCTGTTCAACAAAACCGTAAAAGCCGTTCACGCCGTGATATGCGTCGTTCACACGACCGCATCACAATCAATGCTGTTGCTGTAGATGCAACCACTGGTGAAAAACACATCCGTCACCATGCGACCAAAGACGGTTTTTACCGTGGTCGTCAATTATTTAAAGTAGCAGCCGTTGCTGAATAATTAGCGCAAAATGCAGTGCTTTGACATGGCTTAGTATGCATTAGCAAAGCACCAAAAAGGCTGATGAATTATCATCAGCCTTTTTTTATTTGTTTTTTATGTAAAAATAGCTGGAAGAAAATACTAGAATTTTTTTCTCAATATGCCATAATAATCAGAGTACAATTGTACACATAAATTTGCTGGCTTACTTTTGCCTGCTTGCTGGATAGTAAGTTATATGATTGCCAGTTAAGTTTGATAAGCCTATAACGTCAATCTAAGCTACTGACGCCATTTTGATTTTGCTGATAACTTTTGGTAAAGTAATCGACCAAAAAATCGCCTAAGCAAATTTTTTTGACCATGTTTTTTAGCGCTCTAGTAGGCGCAATACAACATAAGCAGTACAAATAAAGCAGTACAATATAATAAATTAGGACATTATGGATAACCCAATGCAAAGCCAAGCCAGCGCAAATCAACCCGCTACTTCATCACAACACGATGTAGCCTCTATGAAATATGCGGTGATTTTTCCAGGACAAGGCTCGCAGAGTGTGGGCATGCTAAACGATTGGGCAGCCCAGTATCCTACGGTCAAAGCAACGTTTGATGAAGCCTCAACAGCCCTTGGGTTTGACTTGTGGGCGATATGCCAAGGGGCGTCAGGTGCCGCGTCTTTGGATGATACCGCTTATACCCAACCTGCGTTATTGACCGCCAGTATGGCGATTTGGCGAGTGCTGCGCGATGAGCTTGATTTACAGCCGGCATATGTTGCAGGGCATTCACTGGGTGAATATAGTGCGCTGTGTGCCGCTGGGGTATTGAGTTTGGCAGATGCTGTAAAGCTGGTGCATCAACGCGGTCAGTATATGAGCGCAGCCATGCAATCACAAACAGGTAAAATGGCAGCGATTTTAGGTCTGCCCGATGAAGATGTGCAACAAATATGTGATGCTGTGGTAGCGGATCATACGCAGGCAGTGGTCAGTCCAGCCAATTTTAACGCGCCAGGGCAAGTGGTGATTGCAGGCAATGTCGCAGGCGTGGATTTAGCATCAGAGAAAATCGTTACGCTCGGTAAAAAAAGCATGCCGCTTAAAGTCAGTGTACCGTCACATTGCCAGCTGATGACACCTGCCACCGATAAGCTTGCCGCAGAATTAGAAAACGTGACATTTAACCCACCCAGCATTCCTGTGATACAAAATCGCCATGCGCGGGTAGAAAACGATGTCACCGCAATCAAACAAGCCTTGATTGAGCAGCTTAATATGCCTGTGTTATGGTCGACTATTGAGAATAAGTTAGCAGATGCGCAAGTCACCTTACAAATCGAATGTGGTAGTGGTAGCGTGCTGACAGGACTAGCCAAACGCCAAGCGCAGAAAATTAACACACTAGCGACCGATACAGTTACCAAACTAGACAATATAAAACAACAACTATCAGCCCAATAAAAAAACCAAGGAAGTATATGACTCAACGTATTGCATTAGTGACAGGGGCTAGCCGTGGGATTGGTCAAGCAATCGCCAAACGGCTGGCAAATGAAGGCTATCTTGTCATCGGCACTGCTACCAGTGAAAAAGGCGCAGCGGCAGTCAATGATTACCTACAGGAATTGGGTGGTGCAGGTCGCGTGCTCAATGTGCAAGATGCCGAGCAAATCAACCAGTTATTTGATAGCATTGAAAAAGAATTTGGCAATGTACAGGTACTAGTCAACAATGCCGGCATTACCCAAGATGGTCTGCTCATGCGGATGGATGACAATGCCTGGGAGCGCGTGCTCGACGTGAATTTGACCTCGGTGTTTCGTACCAGTAAACGCGCCATAAAAGGCATGATGAAAGCGCGGCAAGGTCGTATCATTAATATCACCTCAGTAGTCGCTGCGATGGGCAATGCCGGCCAAACCAACTATACGGCAAGTAAAGCAGGCATTGAAGGCTTTACCCGTTCACTGGCTCGGGAGATTGGGTCACGCCAAATCACCGTCAATTGCGTGGCACCGGGCTTTATAGACACCGACATGACTAGCGAGCTTGATGAAGCATTGATTCAATCCATGCTTAATGCCGTTCCGCTAGCCAGACTGGGCAAACCTGAAGACATTGCCGCTGCGGTAAATTTTTTGGCAAGTGAAGAAGCAGGTTATATTACCGGCACCGTGCTTGACGTCAATGGCGGCATGTACATGTAAATGGTTTAGCCTGCCAAACACCAACCTAACGGGCCTTAAAATGCAGTTTTTGAACTTAAAATACAGTTTTTGAAATAGTAACAGGTTGCATTATTTTATTTTGAAATAGGCAATGAGCATGATAATATGCTCTAATAGGTAGTTTACTCGATATATCATATACCCCAATGCAAGGAGAGAAGCATGAGTAACGAAATCGAACAAAAAGTAAAAGCCGCAGTAGCTGAGCAATTAGGCGTGAATGCAGAAGACATCAAAAATGAATCTTCATTTATGGATGACCTCGGTGCCGATTCACTTGACCTTGTTGAATTGGTGATGTCTTTTGAAAACGAATTTGGTATTACCATTCCTGACGAAGACAGCGCACAATTGACCACGGTGCAAAGTGCTATCAGCTATGTACAATCAAAATTGGCTAACTAGTTGCTAGTTACTTAATTTAGCCGCTTACTTGTTATTTGGTTTAGCGGCATTTTACCCCAGTTTTAGCGATAAAATTGGGGTTTTTATTTGTTTAAAATCAGCTCCAACACAAACTTCGTACCGATAAACGCCAAGCCAAGTAAAATCACACCGTATAGCGTCATATTAGCCGCGCGTTGACCTCGCCAGCCAAAGCGCCAATGCCCAACCAATAACGCCCCAAATACCAACCAAGACAACAGACTAAACACAGTCTTGTGTACCAAATGCTGCGCCAGTAAATTGGTGGTATCGATAAAGCCTAACAGCAGCGAAATCGACAATAGGCCAAAACCCACAGTAATCATATCAAACAGCAAGGCTTCCATGCTTTGGAGTGAAGGTAGTTTATCGACCCAGACACGGTGGAAGGTTTGACGCTTGAGTTCGCTGATTTGCAGCCGTAGCATAATCGCGGCAATCGCTGCCATAAATAGTACCGAATAGGCAGCCAAAGACATGATGATATGGGCTTGTAAGATAGGACTGATGGTTGATAACGGGTGATACGGTGCATCGCCAAAAAAACCAATCATCATGCCCAAAAATGCTAACGGCGTTGCCAAAATCCCAAGCGGCAAAATTTGGCGATAAAGACAAAATCCCCAATAAAATAACAGCATAAACAATGTCGTCAACGATACGACATTAAAAATATTAAAGTTTAGACCGCCTTGGGTAATGATATCAGGATATAACACCACCGCATGACCCAACAACCCAATTAGCAATTGCCCAAGCACCATGCCTTTAAGGATGGGCTTTTGTTGCGTAACTGCCCACATCAAATAGATGGTAGTTAAGCCATAACAGACTAACGCAAGTACAAAGATTACAAACACCCTAGCCTCATTAAAAATCATTAAATACGTGCAAAATGCGATGGTTATACTAGCATGAGCCATGTAATAAATCGCGATTTTATCGGTATTATATTAGCAGTTTTAGCTAATTTAGCATAAAATAGTAAGATTATAAAATTGATAGCAATAGATTAGAGAAATTATATGTTTGAAACCTTAACCGAACGCCTGTCGACGAGTTTACGTAGTATCTCTGGTACAGGGCAGCTAACTGAAGACAATATCAAAGACACCTTGCGTGAAGTGCGTATGGCACTACTAGAAGCTGATGTCGCCTTGCCAGTGACGCGCGATTTTGTGTCACGGGTAAAAGACAAAGCCCTAGGTCAAGAAGTCCTTAAAGAACTCGCCCCAGGTCAAGCCTTTGTCAAAATCGTCTATGATGAACTGACCGAGATGATGGGCAGTGCTAACCAATCACTTGAAATGACAGGCAAACCACCTGTTGTCTATCTACTAGCGGGTTTGCAAGGGGCGGGCAAAACCACCACAGCCGGTAAACTTGCCAAATATCTGCAAGAGCGCCATAAGAAAAAAGTCATGCTAGTCTCTGCGGACGTCTATCGCCCTGCGGCAATTAAGCAGCTTGAGCAAGTCGCTGAGCAAGTTAAAGCCAATTTTGTGCCATCGAGCGCTGACCAAAACCCCATTGATATCGCCAAACGCGCCATCGAACAAGCCAAAGTACAGTTTCAAGATATTTTGATTATCGATACCGCAGGTCGTCTACACATCGACGAAGCCATGATGGATGAAATCAAAGCCTTAACCGCAGCGGTCACTCCGTCAGAAACCTTATTTGTCGTTGACTCAATGACCGGTCAAGATGCGGCAAATACTGCAAAAGCCTTTAATGATGCGCTACCTTTGACTGGCGTGATTTTGACCAAGACTGACGGTGATGCGCGCGGTGGTGCGGCGTTGTCGGTACGTGCCATCACTGGCAAACCGATCAAATTCTTGGGTCGTGGTGAAAAACTTGATGCGCTTGAGCCCTTCCATCCTGAGCGTGTCGCACAGCGTATCTTGGGCATGGGTGACGTGTTGTCACTGGTCGAAGAAGTCGAGCAAAAAATTGACCGCGAAAAAGCGGAAAAAATGGCGAAAAAAATCCAAAAAGGTGGTGAGTTTGACCTTGAGGATTTGCTAACCCAATTCCAGCAAATGAAGAATTTGGGCGGCATGGCGGGCTTCTTGGATAAGATGCCAGGCATGAGCGGTGCGGATGTCCAAAAAGCGGTATCAGATGCCAAACCAGAAGAAAAGGTCAAAGAAATGGAAGCACTCATTCATTCCATGACCCCATTTGAACGTAAAAACCCCGATAAAATCAACCCAAGCCGTAAACGCCGTATCGCGGCAGGCGCGGGTAAAGACGTACAGCACGTCAATCAGCTGTTAAAGCAGCACAAGCAAATGGCAAAAATGATGAAGATGCTATCTGACCCATCGGGCATCAGCAAAATGATGAAAGCGGTGCAAGGGTTGACCAAAGGCATGGGCGGTGGCGGTGGTCCATTATTTGGACAAAACAACCAAGCAGGCGCAAATACCACGACAGTTAACGGTCAAGCCAATCCAGTTGCGCCAAAATTCAAAACCCGTTTTTAAAATTTTAATGGCAGAATTGTACTTTCAAAGCCCGTATGCATTACGGGCTTTTTTATTCAACTAAGGAATAATGAAAGTATTAAATATTCCAAGACAGTATAATTAAAAATCCTTACTATATTTTCAATCATTAAGCCATTGGATGTTTAGCTTGGCACTTTGAAAACTTATGAGGAAAACATGACAAACGCGACCCAAAACCACCCATTCATTACCCATACTTACTCTAAAGGTAAAATCTTTGCATTAGCCGGTATTTCAGTGATGGCAGTGGCAAGCTTAACTGCCTGCCAAAAAGCCCCGCCCAAAAACGAGAGTGCAGCCAGCGCTTCAGCCGCTAACGGCAATGGTGTATCTTTGCTAAACGTATCTTACGATGTGTCCCGCGAGTTGTATAAAGAATACAACCCGATTTTTACGGGGCAGCAAAAACAGGCCGTCACTATCCAGCAGTCGCATGGCGGCTCAAGTAAACAAGCCTTGAGCGTGGCCAATGGGCTTAAAGCGGATGTGGTGACCATGAACCAAACCTCAGATGTAGAACTGTTGGTGAAAAAAGGCTTGGTGGATAAAAACTGGCAACAAGCGTTTCCCAATAACGCGGTACCTTATACCAGCACCATGGTACTACTAGTTCGCAACAACAACCCCAAGCAAATCAAAGACTGGGATGACTTGGCAAAACCCGGTGTCAGTATCGTGATTGCCAATCCAAAAACCAGTGGTACAGCGCGATATGGTTTCTTGGGTGCGTATGGATATGGCTTGCACCACTTCAATAATGACGAAGCCAAAACCAAAGCGCTGGTGAAGCAAATTTTGAGCAATGTGGCGGTGTATGACAGTGGCGCAAGGGCAGCGACAACAAGCTTTTTACAACGAGAAATTGGCGATGTGCTGATTACCACAGAGAATGAAGCACAAATTACCAAAAAAGAATTTGCCGATAAAAACTTACAGATTATTTATCCCAGTTATTCGGTCAAGATTAGTAACCCTGTCGCTGTGGTGAATGCCGTTACTGAGCAAAAAGGTACTACTGAATTGGCAAAAGCCTATTTAAAAGGTTTGTGGGATACGCCTGCCCAAGAGATTATGGCTAAGAACTATTTGCGCCCTGTGGATGCGGCGACTTTGGCAAAATACCAAAGCCAATTTCCTGCAATTACCACGTTTGAGCCAAATGAAGTTTTTGGTAGCTGGGATGAAATTATGAGCAAGTTTTTTAAAGATGGGGCAATTTTTGACCAATTGGCGGTAAAAAAATAGCCGTGGCACTAGCGATTGGCTAGGGTGGTTAAGTCATACTTTAAGGCATCAAAACACACATCGGCAGCAAAGCCCCGATATTGCAAAAATCGCAGTTGACGGGCTTTTTCTTTAGGCTCTGTCGGGATAGCATCACCGTATTTTCGTACCCGTGCTGCCACCGCTTGGGCAAGCCAATCCACTTCATAGGCCTCAGCGAGGTCAGTGTCGGATTCGATATCATTGAGTAGTAAATCCTCAAAAAAATCATTGTGCATCTCAATCCATGCATTAATCGCACTGACCGAACGGACGGTGGTTAACCCATGTTTTTTTAACGTTTGAAAAATCCGCTGGGTACCATGCTGCTTGCCGATACCTTCTTTGATTAATGCAGATGTCATACGCTCATCGCTTTGATAACCTTCTGCTTCAAATTCTGTTAAAAGCGCTTCGATAGCCGCCGCATCACATCCTTTAGCCAGTAGTTTGTCCCGCAGCTCTTTTTTAGATTGCTCACGCCGCCCAAGATAATAAAACGCCAGCCAACGCATGTAGCTCTCGGATTTAAGCTTGTCATGGTAAGCTTGGCGTTGTTCATCAGTCATTAACTGATTTTCGATAGTTTCTAACAAGGATTTAGGATCTGGCATAGCGGTTTTAACCGGGACTAAAAAAAGCTAACAGGTGGGGAGCAAGTTGAACGGTATAAAAACAAAAACCCCAGTAAAAACTAGGGTTTTGGTTAGCTAGGCAATTATTGCATACCTTCGACAAACTCAGGGGGTTCAACGTCATGCGCTTCTTCTGGCATAGGTTCGACATTACCAAGCTTAGCAGCGCGCACTTTGGCTTCAATCTCTTGGGCGATTTGTGGGTTTTCTTCCAAGAATCTAATGGCGTTGGCTTTACCTTGACCAATTTTACTGTCATTGTAACTGTACCAAGCGCCCGATTTTTTGACCGCATCAATATCGACACCCAAGTCAACCACTTCACCTAAATGATTGGTACCTGTCCCATACATGATGTCAAATTCCGCTTGGCGGAACGGCGGCGCCAGTTTATTTTTGATGACCTTAACGCGGGTCTCAGAACCGACGATGTTTTCACCGTCTTTAACCGCACCAATACGACGAATATCCAAGCGCACCGACGCATAGAATTTAAGGGCGTTACCACCCGTCGTGGTTTCTGGCGAACCAAACATGACACCGATTTTCATACGAATTTGGTTAATGAATACCACCATACAGTTAGAGCGTTTGGCGTTACCGGTGATTTTACGTAGCGCTTGGCTCATCAGACGCGCTTGCAGACCCATGTGGCTGTCGCCCATCTCGCCTTCAATCTCCGCGCGTGGGGTAAGGGCGGCGACCGAGTCAACAACAATCATATCCACCGCACCTGAGCGCACTAGCATATCGGTGATTTCAAGCGCTTGTTCACCGTTGTCAGGCTGCGTGACAAGTAAAGCATCGACATCAACGCCCAATTTTTTGGCATAAATAGGGTCTAGCGCATGCTCAGCATCGATAAAAGCACAGGTACCGCCCTGCTTTTGACATTGGGCGATTGCTTGCAAGGTTAAAGTAGTTTTACCCGAACTTTCAGGACCATAAATTTCGACAATACGACCCTTTGGCAAACCGCCAATGCCCAGTGCAATATCCAAACCCAATGAGCCTGTGGAGACTACATCCACGTTGATTTTTGCTGACTCATCACCCAAGCGCATGATGGTATTTTTACCAAATTGTTTTTCAATTTGTGATAAAGCGGCAGTTAAAGCTTTGGCTTTATTGTCGTCCATAAGGACTCCTTGTTATAAAATAGGTTGATAAAAAAGGGAACAATTTAAAAGTAGTGATAAGTTAAAAAAGAAGTGAATTGATAAGGCTATAATAACAAAATATACGGAAAATTATAGGGCTAAATCACTGATATACGACATATATTGTCGCTTATGATTGTTAATAATTAATTAAAAATAACATGAGAAAATCTCTAAATAAATGGGTGTTTTTTGGGTGTTTTCAAGCTATATGTTGCAAAAAAATCCCCACTAACAAAGTGAGGATATGCAATGCGAGTCGCCAATATTGAGCCTTAGTGTGCCTCATCTTCTGGTGAATCATTGGATGGGGTTTGGGTGTTGCTATCTATGGCAGAGCTAGGTATGGCAGAGCTAGGCATGGCAGTGCTCGGATTGGAGTCGGCTGTCGCTGCCAAATAGCTTTGCGGATGGTGGTGAGTGATTTTTGCTTCTTCATGCGCCAGTGAGCGCGCCGCTTGACGTAGCTCAAATTTTTGCACTTTACCTGTCGAAGTTTTTGGAATTTGCGCAAAAATAATATGTTTAGGCACTTGGAAACCTGCCAAATATTTACGGCAATGGGCAATAATATCTTCCCGATCTAGCCTTGAGCCTTCGCGGATTTCAATAAAGGCTACCGGTACTTCACCCCATTTGTCATGGGGAGCAGCAACCACCCCACAGCTTTCCACTTCTGGCATACGATACAGCACGTTTTCTACTTCGATACTTGAGATATTCTCACCGCCCGAGATGATGATGTCTTTGAGCCGATCCATAATTTTGATGTACCCATCTGGGTATTTGACGCCCAAGTCACCGGTCTTAAACCAGCCACCGTTAAAGGCTTCTGCGGTGGCTTTGCGGTTTTTTAGATAGCCTTTCATCACCATATTGCCGCGGATAGCAAGCTCACCAATTTCACTACCATCGGCTGCAACTGGGGTAGTGGTGCCTTGTTTGAATACATCAAATCCCGCTAGCAGATGTGAGTTCATGCCTTGGCGGGATTTTTTTTGCGCGCGTTCACTGACAGTCAAATCATCCCATTCTGGGCGCTCAACACACAGGGTGACGGGACCATATACTTCTGTCAAACCGTATACATGCGTGATTTTAAAGCCCATTTCTTCCATTTTGGCGAGCAAAGACTCAGGCGGTGGTGCGCCTGCGACATTACAACGTACTTCATGTTTGATGGCTTTTTTGAGCGCTTCATTGCCATTGGCAATCATGTTGTGCACGATAGGCGCTGCGCTATAATGGGTGACTTTTTCATCGGCAATCAACCGTAAAATCAAATCAGCATCAATTTTGCGTAAGCACACATTGGTACCCGCACGCTCGCCAATGCTCCAAGGAAAGCTCCAGCCATTACAATGAAACAAGGGGAGCGTCCATAAATACACGGGGTGCTTTGGCATATCCCAATCTAAAATATTAGAGACGGCATTTAAGGTGGCACCGCGATGGTGATACACCACGCCTTTTGGGATACCTGTGGTACCTGATGTGTAGTTGAGCGCGATGGCGTCCCATTCATCAGTGGGTTTTTCCCAGTTGTCTAAATCGGTTCCTGAGGCGATCAATTCTTCATAGGTCATGTTGCCAAATTGTTCAGTGGGCGTGACCGCAGGGTCGGTGGCATGAATGATAATTAAGTTAGGAAATGACTCTTGAACCAGCGCAATATGCTGTTCAAACTCAGTATCGACAATCAATACTTTAGCTTCACTGTGCTGTAGGCAAAAGACCAAGGCATTGATGTCCAAACGGGTATTTAAGGTACATAGCACACCACCAGACATCGGTACGCCAAACGCGACCTCAACCATGGCTGGGGTATTGGGCAGTAGCACTGCAACAGTATCGTCTTTATCGATGCCCAGTTTTTTTAGGGCATCTGACATTTTGCGGCAGCGATTATAGGTTTCGCCCCAACTTTGACGCAGGTTATTGTGCTCATAATCTTTATAGACAATCGCCGTTTGATCGGGATAGATGCTAGCAGTACGCTCAATAAAATCAATGGGAGTAAGCGGGGTATAGTTGGCAGGATTCTTTTCCAGCCCAGTATGGAAGTTTGGCATAACGACATCCCTGTAGTTAATAAATAAACGCCTTTATCATAACAAGGATTTTGACGAAATCCTATATATCAATCTGCTTTTTCACAAATATAAAAAATGACAAAAACAGACAGCCCTGCCTGTTATTTTATAAGCTAGCAAAACTCCGTCAGGGTTTAGTCTTCGACAAATACGCAGCCAAGGGTGAACACCCCGATATTTGCTATAGAGACACTGGCGGCAGGAAGAACTTCGGGTTTAGCATAACCGCGTGACGATAAATAGTTAAGTAGTGCCTTGGTATGAGGGTTTAAATTACCGCTAAGCACATACATTGTACCTTTTTTACCATTGGCGGCGGTGATGGCAGCATCAGCGAGTCGCTCAATACATTTTTCAAAACTACGCACCTTTTCAAAGGCGACCATTTCCCCTGAGTCTTCCATTTTTACAATCGGTTTAATACCGAATAAATTGGCAAAAAAGCCGACTGGGGCTGAAATACGTTTGGTGCGAATCATGCCTTTAAGGTTATCAACTGCCAAATAGATATGGATTTTATCGCGCAGGCGGTTGATTTCGGTGATGATTTGAGGGATTTCCATACCTTGTTTGAGTAAGCGTGAGGCTTCTTGTACAAGAACCGCTTCGCCATGTGAAATCGTGCGTGAATCATAAATATAAATTTTCATGCGATGACTAAACATCGAGCTGATATTGAGCAAGTTGTTGTAGGTTTGGCTTAAAGAAGAGGATAAACAGATGATTAAAACTTCTTGCACGTCTTCTTTGATGAGTTGATAAAAGAATTCAATGAGCTGATTTTCAGTGGGGGCTGAGGTACTGATGTCGATATTGGGGTTATCGAGTAGAACACGCGACAGCCTGTCTAGGCTTAGGTCTTGTCCATCTAGATAATTGGCACCGCCCATATGGATATTCATTGGCAACATTTTGACATTTTCTGGAATGCCAAGGTCGTCTAGACATGACGTGGACGTGCTAACAATCATTTTTTTCACAGTAATTTCCCTCCTGTTGTACTTTTATCCTAGCTTGATATTAACATTGTCGCAAAAATAAGCATGATTTTTTTGTAGACTCATCGGGACAAAATTTGCCTTATGCTTTCAAAGATGACTATTTATAATAGGTTGACCTATTTTTGGTTTGATGTATGCTTAAGGTATGTTGATACAGCTACATTGCGTGACCACATTGACGAATTCCCACATTGACGAATTGATTATGATAACGAACTCATTGATAAAATGACAAGATTAGTTCCTTAATGTGACTAAATAGTGAAAGGAAATTACTGCCAAGGATTATTTATGTCAAATAACAGCCAGATATCTACTCATAACACCCATTATCCGCATATTTTTGAACCCCTGGATTTAGGATTTACCACGTTAAAAAATCGTATTGTGATGGGCTCGATGCACACAGGGCTTGAAGATCGGTTTTTTAACTATCCAAAGCTAGCCGCTTATTTTGCCGAGCGCGCCAAAGGGGGAGTTGCCATGATGATCACGGGCGGTATCTCGCCCAATCATGAAGGTTGGTTAGTGCCGGCAGGCGGGACGCTCAATCACAAAGGCGATGTAGTCAATCATCGTAAAGTCACCAAAGCTGTACACCAATATGACTGCAAAATCATCCTGCAAATTTTGCACAGCGGTCGCTATGGTTATCATCCATTGGCGGTATCAGCCAGTGCCATCAAATCGCCTATTTCACCTTTCAAACCCCGTCAAATGAGTGAAAAAAATATTTTGGCGACCATCAAAGACTATGCCAAAACTGCCAAACTTGCACAAATGGCGGGCTATGATGGTGTCGAAATCATGGGTTCAGAAGGCTATTTGCTCAATCAGTTCTTAAGCAATCACGTCAATCAGCGCACCGACCAATGGGGTGGCAGTCTAGAAAACCGTATGCGTTTTGCCCTTGAAGTCATCAAAGCGGTACGCGAGGCGGTGGGAAAAGCGTTTATTATCACCTTCCGTTTGTCGATGATTGACTTGGTGCCCGATGGCAACACCATGGATGAAGTCATTACTATCGCCAAAGCCATCGAAAAAGCTGGCGTGACCATAATAAATACGGGGATTGGCTGGCATGAAGCGCGTATCCCGACCATCGTCACGTCGGTACCACGCGCAGCGTTTGCCGATGTGATTGCTGAAGTCAAACGTCACGTGAGTATTCCTGTGATTGCTGCCAACCGTGTCAATATGCCAGAGACCGCCGAGCAGCTGCTAGCAGAGAACCAAGCTGACTTAGTACAAATGGCGCGTCCGTTCTTGGCAGACCCAGATTGGGTAGCAAAAGCCAGTTTAGGACAAACTGACTTAATTAATACCTGTATCGGCTGTAACCAAGCGTGTCTAGATCATACATTTGAAAATAAACGCTCAACCTGTCTAGTAAACCCCCAAGCCTGTTATGAAACTGAACTGGTCTATAAACCTGCCAAAAAAGCCAAAAAAATTGCCGTAGTAGGCGCAGGCATGGCAGGCTTATCAGCGGCGACGGTCGCCGCCAAACGCGGTCATCAGGTCACCTTGTTTGAAGCACAGGATAAAATCGGCGGACAGTTTAACTATGCCAAAGTGATTCCAGGTAAAGAAGAGTTCTTTGAAACCATCCGCTATTTTACCAATTTGGTGGACAGTTTAGGCATTGAACTCAAACTGAATCATAAAGTGAGCAAAGAGGAACTAGAGTCAGGTCAGTTTGATGATGTGATTATTGCCACAGGCGTTGTGCCACGGGCGCTAGACTTTGAAGGGGTAGAGTTACCGCAAGTGATGAGCTATGCCGAGTTGCTATCGGGTCAAAAAGTTGCAGGTAAAAAAGTCGCGGTGATCGGTGCAGGCGGAATTGGCTTCGATGTCAGCGAATATTTGACCTCGACCCATGTGAAACCGTTTGAAAAAGATGCGCAAGGCAAGGTGATTTATCAACCCCATCCGCAAAGCGTAGCCTCATGGAAACGTGAGTGGGGCGTGGACACCAACCCACACTATGAGACTGAAGGTGGACTGGTAAAACCAGAGCCCATTACCCCGACCCGTGAAGTGTATTTGATGCAGCGTAAAAAAGGTCGCTTGGGGGCAGGTCTCAATAAAACCTCAGGCTGGGTGCACCGTGCTCATATCAATAAGCATGGCGTCAAACAGGTGAGCGGCATTGGCTATGAGAAAATTACCAATGAAGGCATTTGGATTACTAACCCAGACGGTCATAGCCAATTATTGCGTGTTGATAGTATCGTTATCTGCGCGGGGCAAGAATCGGTCAATCACCTAATGCCTGCCGTGGGTGATGACTTGACAGCGCAATATCACTTGATTGGTGGGGCAAAATTGGCAGGCGAATTGGATGCCAAACGTGCCATTCGCGAAGGCGCGGAAGTTGCTGCCATGTTGTAGCAGCTTTTACTATGCCATAAAAAAGGCGATGAATGAATGTCACCGCCTTTTTTTATATCGAACGCGTATTATTGAATGGCATCAGAGGCTAAGAAAAAATTGCGCGACTGCTGAGAGTCAATCAGCTTGTCTACCGCACCTTGCAAATCATGCGTAGTGTGCGGCTGCTCAATCATCTCGCTAATGGTGTCATACAGCCGTGAAAACAACGAGAAATTACTCTGTAGCAAATAACTCATAATTAGCTCGCTCACCCCCGTCACCTCCAAATCAAGCGACGTCTTAAAGCGCAGCTCGCCGTCCATCACATCCATTTCCAAATTGCCAATCATCAAATCATAATTCAGATAAGCGAGCATGGCGAGCATCTCTGGGCGATTGGCTTCAGCAATCGCAGTAGGATAAACACTGTACACCGCAATCAATTGCTGCTCACTAAAAAAACGAATCATACAACCCCAATGCCGCTCTTTATCCGACACTTGCATCGTATAATGATGAATGCTCTGCTCATCTTGCTCGCTGGCAGGGTGATACATAAATTGATAACCCATACTGGCTAAGATATGCTCTATGTCATCGGGAGTAATCGGTTGTAGCTCGAATTCGCCATCTGACTCGGGCGACTCACTGGCTAAAAGCGGTTCATCTTGTGAATGATTATGTTCATCAAACGCCGCATTGACCGGGTGTTCGGCAAAAGGCTGATAGCGAGTAGCATCGCTATGCTCGTTTGTCTCAGCACACTGACTAGAGTCAGTTGTTTTATCGGCTACAGGGAGCGGCGCTGATTTTTCAGCAGTAAACAACAGTTTTAGGCGTTGCCATAAACGCTTCGGATTTTTGGACATTGATTTCACTTACCCAAGAAAAAATAGCTAAAAATAGAAAGAAAAACGAAAAGCAGAACAGTTAAAAAACAAAAAAGTTAACAAACAGGTTAGCAAAACTTTGACGCTACTACCAAGCTTTATATGGATAATAGCAAAGACCTGTCGCAAGTTAGTATATAATAAGCTTTCTACACAACTTTAGCCAATTATCTATACAATGGGTATAAGGCCGTGATTTATCAATTTAATCTGTTATCTATTTAATGACTTGCAAATTTTAATCAATGCTATGCCAAATCCAACACCCACTGCTATGCCTATCTCGGCGACCAGTTCGCTGCTAAACTGTCAAAATGTCACCATACAACGTGGCGAATTTCCGCTGTGTGAAGCGGTGAATTTGGTGCTAAACCGTGGCGATATTTGTCATTTGGTGGGTGAAAATGGCACTGGCAAAACCACATTTTTGATGCAGCTTGCAGGGTTGATTCCTGTGTTGACCGGTGATATCAGCTGGCAGGGCAAGGCAGGACTACCTGTGCAGCCATTTTATGTGGCGCACCAATTGGGTATTCATTTGCAACTCACCGTTGAGCAAAATTTGCGATTTTTGTTAGCCTTGTATGGCATCAAACCAAGCGCAGACGCCCTTGAGCAAGCACTCGATTGGGTTGGGTTAGCAGGTTATGAGAAAATCAACTGCTATCAACTCTCGGCAGGGCAGACGCGCCGCGTGGGTCTGGCACGTTTGCTGTTTGCGCTGGAGTATGTAGCGCAATTTCCTTGCTGGCTACTTGATGAGCCGCTGACCGCGCTTGATGTGAATATGATTGCCAAAATTGAACACGTGATGCAGACATTCGTTCAGCGCGGCGGGGCAGTGCTCATGACCAGTCACCAAACTGTCGCCGTCGCCAACAAGCAATTAGATTTAACCTTGTATATGGTTTAGGGGCAACTGCAATGATTGATTTTTCTGCCCTGTGGCAACGCGAATGGCAAATCAAGCAGCAAAACAAAGTGCAGTGGTTATATCCACTGGTGTTGTTTTTGATTATTATCACCTTATTTCCATTGGCGATGGGGACGGAGCCAAAATTATTGCAGCAACTTGGCGTGCCTGCGGTATGGATTGCAGCGTTATTGTCACTGATTATGGGTATGGAAAACCTATTTCGCCCAGCCCTCGATAACGGTACACTGGCGCAATTGGTTGTCGCTCGTGCCTCGATTCCCACTTGGGTGCTAGTACGGCTCATCGTGCATTGGCTGACCAGTGCAGGGATGGTGTGTCTGCTCGCATTTTTGGCGATGCCGCTTTTTGGTCTGTCGAGCCAAACAGCCATTGCCCTGAGTGCGTCGATTTTGGTGGGCAGTCCGATTTTGCTATGCTTATCAGCGATTGCCAGTAGCTTGACATTATCGCTAAAAAACGGCGCGGTGTTAGTGCCATTGATTTCGTTACCGATGCAGCTCCCTGTGCTGATTTTTGCCACAGGAGCAGTGGGGCAATTTGCCATGGGGCTTAACGGTTATCCGATTTTAGCCCTATTACTGGCGGGCAGTATTTTGGCAGTCATCGTGACGCCTTTTGTGATTGCATTTTCATTAAGACTGGCTTGGTTAAGCTGATGATTTTTAGATGAAAAAATCCCCAAATACCAGTAAAATAAGCGAACAAATATCTTATTGTTGATGGCTTACATTCATTTTAGAAAAGAAAGCAAGGCGCATTCCATGGCAGAAATTACCCCAAACGTTGGCAAAACTGGCTTTTTTTCTCGCCTTTGGCAAGGATTTCTTAAAACTGTTGGCACCAAAGAGTTTTATCGTATTTTTGCCCCTTGGGTGAAATATTTAGCTGTCATTGCTGAGCTGCTATTAGCGGTGGGTGCCGTTTGGGGATTAGCGTTTGCGCCACCCGATTATTTGCAAGGCAATAGCTATCGCATTATCTTTATCCATGTCCCCACTGCCAGTCTAGCCATGTCAATTTATTTGGGTATGGCAATTTTGGGGGTGATTTTTTTGGTGTGGAAAATTAAAACCGCAAATTTGGTTGCCCAAGCGATTGCGCCCATTGGCTTTATTCTTTGTGTGTTAAGTTTACTCACAGGCTCGATTTGGGCAAAACCTACCTGGGGCACATACTGGGTATGGGATGCGCGTCTCACTTCTATGCTGATTTTGGCGTTTTTGTACGCAGGCGTAATGGCGCTGTTTACTGCATTTGAGCATACTGCCAGTCGTGGTAAAGCGGCGGCGATTTTATCGATTGTCGGTGCGGTTAATTTGCCGATTATCAAATATTCTGTCAACTGGTGGAACACCCTACACCAAGGCTCGACATTTACCGTAACTGAGCGTCCAAAAATGCCGCCTGATATGTATATGCCGTTGTTGCTGATGATGTTAGGTAGTTATTTTTTGGTGGCTGCACTGACAATCTATCGTACCAATACCTTGATTTTACAACGTGAAAGTAGCAAACAGTGGGTGATTGATGAATGCAAACGGCTATATCGCTAAAGTGTTATTGTTAAAGCCTGCTTATTGACGTAAAGTATCGCCATTTAACTAGCGATAGCTTCAATCCTATGGCACCAATCCACTATTTAAACCTAAATCCAAACCTGAGGTGACCAATGAGCCCGTATTTTCATAATTTTGCCGAGTTTATCGCCATGGGTGGGCATGGTAGTTATGTATGGTCAACTTGGCTACTGACTTTACTAGGCATTGTCGCGCTCATCTTTTTTAGTCGTAATCAGCGTAAAGCGACCTACCGAGATATTACTACCCAGCAGGCGCGCCAACAACAGCGTCATCAGCGTATGGCTAAGGGCAGCTGATAATAGTATCTATCGCCCTAATCGGTGTTATAATAGACAAGTAGCCCCATAGGGTGTGGTTCATCAAAAGTGAGATGAAAAAAAGCGATGAATAAAGTACGACAAAAAAAATTAATGTGGGTGATGGCAACCTTATTTGGCGCAATCATTGCCGTCGTTCTTGTAATTTATGCGGTAGGACAACAAACTGACTATTATTTTGACCCCACAGCCATTAGTCAAGGCAAAGCACCTGAAGATACTCGTATCCGAGCAGGGGGCATGGTCGTGCGCGGTAGTGTTGAGCGAGATAGCACGGACCCACTCAATGTCAAATTTAAAATCACCGATTTTAAATCCACCGTACCGGTATCCTATAAAGGCATTTTGCCAGATTTATTCGCCGAAGGTTCGGGCGTGGTAGCCACAGGTTCGCTTGAAGGCAATACCTTTGTAGCAAGCGAAGTATTAGCAAAGCATGATGAGAATTATATGCCGCCTGAAGTGGCAAAATCACTAAAAACGCAGCATCAAGCCAACGGCACTGACGTCAACCAAGCACAGTTTATGCCAGCTACACCTGTTAAACAATAAAGCCACTTAGCTAAAAAGTCACTTAGCTAAAAAATCAGCTGGCTAAAAAAGTGGGCAATTGACCCACTTTTTTAGTGTCTAAATTTTTTAATATCTAAATAATGTTAAAAATTTTATGCCATACAAAATCTTTAACCATAAAATCTTTAAATATAAAAAAAGGAAACCGCTTGGGTTTCCTTTTTGTTCAGTTTAAAAAACTGATTATTTTGCAGCAGATGCAGAAGCGTCAGCAACAGTTGCAGCAGCAGAAGCGGCAGCATCAGCAACTTTGTTAGCAGCGTCAGCAGCAGCTGAAGCTGGTGCAGCAGCAGATGCAGTTTCTACTACAACAGTAGAAGCGTTAACAGTTGCAGCAGATGCAGTTACTGCTGGTGCAGAAGCTTCAACAGTGGTAGTAGTTGATGAAGCAACCGTAGTTGAAGCAGTGGTAGAGGCGGCAGCTGGTGCAGCTTCTTCTTTTTTGCTACATGCAGTCATAGCTAAAGATGCAGCAACTAAACTTGATACAGCGATTAATTTAACGTTCATTACGTGTTCTCCTAAAGAAAATAACCCCGTATTCACTCGACGATACTCTAAATAAAGCGTTTATTTAGAATTAAAGACACACGGGACATGAAACTGGCAATATTGTAGCTGAAACTTAGTCAAGATAGAATAACTTTCGCATAAAAAAATATAATAAATCTGATAAAAGGTTGTAACAAAATAACACCGTAAACACAAATACAACTTTTTAGACTCATAAATATCGTACGAAAAAGATATCTTTTTTAGCTTTTCGCAGAAAATGACGTATTATACGCATAAAAATAGGGCAAGGATATCTTTATTTTTGTAAATTTACAAAATTTTTTCTATTTCCAGTACTGAATTAAAGAATACCTAAAAAATAATTTTTTATGGCAATAAATGGTTAATTTTAATCAGGTTTGGCAGATTTTAGATAGGTAATAATAAGTTACATTAGTTGCATATTGTTAGGGTTTATTGTCAAAAATCTGTATAAAACTACGATTTCACACAGTAATTTTTAGGCAAAATGCTACAATGCCAAAATAAGCAAACTATATGAGCATATTATAAAAGCAAGACAGTATTTAAGGAGGTGTTGGTATGAAGTGGGAAGATCGTGACGGTAGTTCGAATGTATTGGTCAGCGGCGGTAAAGCTGTTGGTGGCGGTATCGGTAGTATTATCATCGGCTTGATTTTGTGGCTGGTGTTTGGTATGAATCCCATGACTGCCATGCAAACAGGTTCTGCAATTACCGGTGGAAATAGTAGTGGGCAACAAACCCTTGACCAGCAAACGGCTGATCGCGACCAAAAATTCGTCTCAGTGGTGTTAAAAGACACAGAAGAAGTTTGGGGTCAAATTTTTAGTGAAAACAATATGCAATACCAACAGCCTAAATTAGTATTATTTAATGGTATGGTACGTTCGGGTTGTGGTAATGCGTCTTCAGCCACAGGTCCTTTCTATTGTCCTGCTGACCAACGCGTCTATCTTGATACCAGTTTTTTCCAAGAAATGCGCCAAAAATTGGGTATCACGGGTGACCAAAATGGCTCAGGTGATGCACAAAACCAAGGTAAAGCAGGTGACTTTGCACAGGCTTATGTGATTGCTCACGAGGTGGGTCACCATGTACAAAATCAGTTAGGTATTAGCCAAAAAGTGGACGAAGCCAGTCGCCGTGCCACTGAAGCACAAGCCAACAATTTATCAGTGCGTCAAGAACTACAAGCGGACTGTTTTGCCGGTGTTTGGGCAAACCGTAACCAACAACGTGTTCAATTCTTAGAGCAAGGCGATATTGAAGAAGCGATTAATGCGGCGGAGCAAATCGGTGATGACCGTTTGGCCCAAGCCAGTGGTCGTGCCGCTGTCCCTGATAGCTTTACCCATGGTACCAGTCAACAACGTATGACGTGGTTTTCACGCGGTCTAAAATCGGGTGATATCAACCAATGCGATACTTTTAGTGGTGCAATTTAAGTAGCGGTGCGATTTAAGCCCAAAGCACGCCACTAAAAAAGATGCCAACAAAAAGCTCAACCTTATGTTGAGCTTTTTTATTTTTATAAGTCAGCTAATTAACAGGATTAAGCGGCAACATGATTAAGATTTATCTTTACGCGTCATTTGCTCAAAGAATTCATCATTGGTTTTTGAGTCTTTAAGTTTTTCTAGCAAAAACTCAGTGGCTTGTAGTTCATCCATGGGGTGTAGCAGTTTGCGCAGAATCCATACCTTGCGTAGCATCGCTTCATCCATCAACCGTTCTTCGCGGCGAGTACCCGATTTTTTGATATTGATGGCAGGGAATACCCGTTTTTCGGCAATGTCTCGCTCAAGGGTAATTTCTTGGTTACCTGTCCCCTTAAACTCCTCATAAATCACCTTATCCATGGTACTGCCTGTGTCGATAAGCGCAGTAGAAATAATGGTCAAGCTACCGCCTTCTTCGACATTACGCGCGGCACCAAAAAAGCGTTTTGGGCGTTCTAGCGCATTGGCATCCACCCCACCCGTCAGTACCTTACCCGATGAAGGCAAAACCGTATTATAGGCGCGGGCTAAACGCGTAATGGAGTCAAGTAAAATCACCACGTCTTGTTTGTGCTCAACCAAGCGTTTGGCTTTTTCAATCACCATTTCGGCGACTTGTACGTGACGGGCTGGCGGCTCATCAAAGGTCGATGCGACCACTTCCCCACGTACCGTGCGCTGCATCTCGGTCACTTCTTCAGGACGCTCGTCAATGAGCAGCACGATGAGATAACATTCTGGGTTGTTTTTGGTGATGGATTGCGCGATAGATTGTAGCAGTACAGTTTTACCCGCTTTTGGTGGGGCGACAATAATTGAGCGTTGACCTTTACCAATCGGGGCAATCAAGTCAATGATACGGCCCGTTAAGTCTTCTGTGGTACCATTACCAAGTTCTAAGCGAAGCTGCTGGGTGGGGAAAAGTGGGGTTAAATTTTCAAAAATCAGTTTGTGGCGAGAGCGGTCTGGGGTGTCGAAGTTGATTTCGTTGACTTTTAATAGGGCAAAATATCGCTCAGAATCCTTGGGTGGGCGAATCGTACCAGCGATGGAGTCACCCGTCTTGAGATTGAAACGGCGAATTTGGCTCGGACTCACATAGATATCATCGGGACCTGCTAGATAAGAGCCTTCCGACGATCGTAAAAAACCAAAGCCATCGGGCAAAATCTCAAGCACGCCATCCCCATAGATAGCTTCACCGTTTCGGGCATGGGTTTTTAAAATAGCAAAAATGATATCTTGTTTGCGACTACGGGCCATGTTTTCTAGACCCATTTGCTCGCTAATCAACAACAATTCAGCAATCGATTTTTTTTTGAGTTCAGTCAAATTCATAGGTAAATCATCAATAACTAATTTTGAACCACCTCAAAACGTGAGTCGAGTAAAGGCGCTGCATCGTTTTAAGACAGTAGGGGTGAAGAGAATATAAAGAGAAAAAACTAGAAACGTTTGAAATGATTAACTAAGCGTTGCACACAGACAATACCAAGTACTAGAACAAATAATAGTAGATGCCTGCTAACGTGACGTTAAGCATATCGATAAGATAGTTATTTTGTGAAACACACTATACGACTTGACATATTCATTTGTCAATGTATCGACATAAAAAACCGCGATTTTTTTACTCACAAGTATCAAAATCGCGGCGAATCTCATTGGTAACTATCAAAAAAGACACCGTTACCAATGTAACAATTCAATTTAACCTATGCTAGTGATTCTTCCCCTAGCGATTATAAGTGTTTGTTGATAAGGGCAGTCAATTGGGCTTTTGGTTGCATACCCATAGTGGCATCCACTTTTTCACCGTTTTTAAACATAAATAAGGTAGGGATACTACGGATACCATATTGTGCGGCTAGGTTTGGATTTTGGTCAACGTCGATTTTAACGATTCGCGCTTTACCCTCATATTCTGAAGAAAGCTCATCTAATACAGGGGCGATGGCTTTACATGGACCACACCAAGTTGCCCAAAAATCGACCAATACTGGGGTATCTGATTGTAGTACTGCTTTTTCAAAAGTACCTTCATCGGCATGAATAACTGAAGACATAGTAACTCCTACGTGTTGATGTTGTTAACTGTTAAGTTTTGGATTACGGCTAAGTAATGACCCAAACGCTTGTTTTTGCCCAGTGCTTGTTTTTGCCTAATAAAAAAATCTTAATATTGGATACAATCAAACAGTGATAGAAACAATGATAGGATAGTGAAATCTATTAAAATCTATTAAACAGACACCCAACGGCAAATTACTTTATTGTAATTATCATGATAGGGTCATCTTAGCATAACACAACCCCAAAACAGGGTATGGCTATGGTTAATTGTTTTGATAGTTATGATAAGAAACATTAATGATATCTAATTAATTGTATCTAAACAATTGTAATGATAAAAGTTTTTAGAAAATATTACAGTCAATTTTTTTCAACGATAGACAGGCATGGCAGGATGCAAAAGTTGCAGTTGCAATAAAATGGCTTTTACTCAAGGGTGAAAATGCGTAAAATGGTCTCTAATCGAATCATTGACTTTAACCGACACTAAGTGAAATATGCCTGACTTACTTGCTAACAATGAACTTATGGCCGCCATTGATATTGGCTCAAATAGCTTTCATCTAGCCATCGCGCGGTTGGACCATGGGGAAGTACGCAAATTAGCATCAATGTCAGAAAAAGTGCAGCTTGCCGCTGGACTTGATGAAAACAACTATTTGTCGCTTGAGGCACAAAAACGCGGGCTGGATTGTTTGACTCGTTTTGTTGGACGACTAGACGCTGTCTCACCACAGCGGTTACGGATTGTGGCTACCAATGCCCTGCGCCAAGCCAAAAATGCGGATGAATTTATTCGACAAGCCAATTTAATTTTACCCAAACCCTTAGAAGTCATTGCGGGGCGAGAAGAAGCCCGTCTAATTTATTTGGGAGTTTCTCATACCAATGCCAGTACCGATAAACGCTTGGTGATTGATATTGGCGGTGGTTCGACGGAGTTTATTATTGGCAAAGGCTTTGATCCGATTTTGACCGAAAGCCTACAGATGGGCTGTGTTGCCTTTACCAAATCCTATTTTACTGACGGCGCTATCACCGAAAAAGCGTTTGAAAAAGCGATTGCTGCGGCGAGAAAAGAAGTGCTTGGTATTAGTCGTTTATATCAAAAAACGGGTTGGGACAGTGTCACGGGCTCAAGTGGTACGATTAAAGCGGTCAATCAAATTTTGCTGCAACTTGGACTTGCCGATGAAAATGCTCGGGTGACCTACAGCGGTGTCAAAGAAATCCAAAAATTACTGATTAAAGCAAAACATATCGACAATATTGATTTTGCCGACATTAAAGACACCCGTAAAGCAGTGTTGCCGGCTGGTGTCGCGGTGCTGCTCGCAGCGATGAATGTTTTGGGCATTGATACCATCTCTTATTCAGATGGTGCGCTGCGTGAAGGTGTCATGTACGATATGCTTGGGCGTTTTGCCAGTGAAGATGTGCGCGATCGCAGTGTACAAGCCTTGATGACGCGTTATTCGGTCGATAGAAAACAAGCAAAACGTGTGGTACGTACCGCGCAGCAGCTGTTTGACCAAGTGAGAAATCGCTTGGGGCTTGATGAAGAAGACGCGGATTTACTTCGCCGTGGTGCCTATTTATATGAAATTGGTCTTGCCATCAGCCATAGTAGCTATCACAGGCACAGTGCCTATTTGCTAGAAAATTCTGATATTGACGGGTTTTCACAAGTCGATAAAACACGCTTGTCGCAGCTCGTGATGCACCATCGCCGTAAATTAAAACCTGATAGTTTGGATGAAGTCAAAATGGTGGGCGGTGACAATCTGGTGTATTTAACTTTGATTTTACGCCTAGCGGTACTGGTGCATCGTAGCCGTAGCAAACATGATACGCTACCGATTCAGCTAGCGGCTAAAGATAACCATACTTGGGAAGTTTCGGTAAATTTAGCGGATGATAACGCAAGTCTTGTGCTGTCAGATTTGCAAGATGAAATTGATATTTGGCAAAAGTGGGGCATGAGCTTATCCATTACCACTTATGAGCCAACTATTGGCTAAGCAAATTTTTAAATAAAGTTAAGCGTTTAGGTCTGTCATACGATATTAAGATGACAACAGTTGTAATAAAACAAGGGAATAACGACAATGAGTGTTTGGGAAAAAGTACAGCTTGCACGTCATGCAAAACGACCATTATTTTTGGATTATGCCAACCAGCTGTTTACGGAATTTGATGTGCTGCAAGGGGATCGCGCGTATGCCGATGACAAAGCGATTTTGGGCGGGATGGCGATGTTTAACGACCAGCCTGTCATGCTGATTGGTCAGCATCGCGGTCGCAGTACCCGTGAGCGTATTGAGTACAATTTTGGTATGGCAAACCCAGAAGGCTACCGCAAAGTGGTTAGACTGGTGCAAATGGCAGAACGGTTTAAATTGCCGGTGCTGACCTTTATTGATACCCAAGGCGCATATCCTGGCGTGGGTGCAGAAGAGCGTGGTCAAGCCCAAGCGATTGCCCAAAGTATTGCGGTATTTTCATCATTAAATGTGCCTGTGATTGCCACGGTAATCGGTGAAGGGGGGTCAGGCGGTGCATTGGCGATTGGCGTCGCTGACCGTATTAATATGCTAGAAAACAGCATTTATTCCGTGATTTCGCCTGAAGGTTGTGCATCGATTTTGTGGAAAACGGCTGAAAAAGCGCCACAAGCCAGTGAGGCGTTGAAACTCAGTGCGGCAAATTTAAAATCCCTTGGCTTGATTGATGAAGTCATCGGGGAAGGCGAGGGCGCACATATCAACAGCGATGTGGCTATGACCAACCTTAAAGCCACGCTGGAGCAACAGTTAGCGTTGCTTATAAAGCTGGATGAGCAAACGCGGCTGCAACAACGCTATGAAAAATTGATGAGCTTTAATTCTACAGTGTCCTTACCAAAAGCCTCTGCTTAATTGTCAGTGATTTAACCTATTTTAATTTTTAATGATTCATGGGCGTTTATTGAGGCGCCCATTATTTTATCCAATTTGTTTTATCCCACTGTTTTTCTCTCGCCCCATGAGCTTGAGCACTATGTCGTCTATTCCTACGTCGTCTATCCCTATGTCATCTGTCCCTATGTCACCTGTCATTGAAGCGATTAAACAAAGTTATCAAACCCATATCAACCCGCACCCCAAGGCAGCTACTAAAATTTATATTGCGTGCAGTGGCGGGCGAGACTCGATGGCATTACTGTTCGCCTGTCAGCAGCTACAACTACCAATTCATGTCATTCATATCAATCATAAATTACAAAAAGTCAGTGATGGCTGGCAACAACTGGTAGAAGGCTATTGCCACAAGCACCACATCGACTATGACAGCGTTTGTATCGATTGGCAATCGCAGCAAGTTTATGCCGCTAATAGTACAAGCAGCCAAGAACAACAAGTCGGCACACAACAAGTCAACGGACAACAAGTTAGCAAGCAGCAAGTCAATGAACAGCAAGCCAGAACTGCTCGCTATCGTGCCATCATACAGATTGCAGGCGAAAATGCCATTGTTGCCTTGGCGCATCACGCCAACGATCAGGTGGAAACCTTGTTGATGAACCTATGCCAAGGCACAGGGTTGGCAGGGCTTACAGGTATGACGGCATTTGGGGTGCAACACGAATTTGGCACACCTATTTGGTTATGGCGTCCGTTGCTTGGAGTAACGCGTGATGAGATTAGCGACTTTGTAGTGGCGCAACATATCCCTCATGTCGATGATCCTACCAATTTTGGCGTAGCTAATCAGCGCGCTTTTTTACGTAATCAGATTTTGCCGCTCCTTGATGAGCGCTTTCATAAAGTAGTGCAAAATATCACCCGCACCCAGCAAAACCTGACTGAAGCGCAGCGCATAGTCGATGACCAATATCAACAAGATTTGGCGCTATGTCAGTGGTCAAATGGCTGGACAAGTCATCAGCAATGTTTGCATATCCCCAATCTAAAATCATTGAGCCAAGCCAGACGCTTTAACCTATTGCATCATTGGGTCAAAGGCTCACAAAAATTTGCCCCCACTCGGCAATTGATTGCACAAATTGAGCAGTTATTACAATCAGCGCAGACAGACCAGCAAGCGATTTTGCAGTGGCAGGGGATTGAAATTAGAAAATACCGCGATACGTTATATCGCCTTGATGCCGATTATGTAAAGGCGATTCATGGCAAGTCAGATAACAAGGTATTAGCCAATTTGGCTGCCGATGTGGGGTTACCTGAGGAATTATCTGTGGGGCTATCTCTAGAATTGGCGCTTGCTAGCAGAGCCGTATTGCCCAATGAATGTTTTCAATTATTGACACAATCGTTTCACCAATCGTTTAAAAAACTGTGCCAACGATTTGATATTCCTAGCTGGGAGCGACAATTTGCCAAAGTGGTCATCCTGGATGACAACAAAGAAAAAGCGCTTACGGCATCTCAAACACCAAAACGGTTTGCTTTATTATTGCCGAATACCAGTGTTTGGCTGGCAGATGCCGGTGAGCTGAATTTGGCTACCCAAGCGCCTTGTCCGTGGCACTTGGCTTGGGTAGACAGTCTTGAGAGTAAATCTCATTGATTTAAGACTGTCATGGATTGAGATTGTCATAAACTGAGACTATCAAACCGCTATGAATCTCTTGAATTTGCGCCATGTACACCAATTTACGCTGTAAATTTGTCATCAAAATTTGCAGTAGGTATGGTAGACTTATTTGCGAATAATAGCGAGGGCGAACCCCTTAACTACTTTCTTCTAACTGCTTTCGTCACCCTACAAAAAATGACTACAAAGGACATCTATGGCAACCACAACTTCTCTTAACATCGCTTTTATTGGTGGCGGTAATATGGCATCGGCGCTCATCGCAGGGCTATTAGCAAAAGGTCAACCAACTAGCCTGCTGCATGTGGTAGAAACCGATGCCGAGAAGTTAGCGGATTTTCAAGCCCAAGGGTTAAATACTTATAATGCGAGCAATGTCGACGATACCAAGCACGCCATCGAAAAAGCTGATGTGGTCGTGCTAGCCGTCAAACCGCAGGTCATTAAAGATGTGCTACTACCAGTCAAAGACAGCTGGGGCGAGCAAGTGGTTATTTCAATTGCCGCAGGGATTGGTACTGATAGCTTAGCCGAGTGGTTGGGACCGCAAGTCAAACTAGTGCGAGCGATGCCAAATACCCCTGCGATGATTCAAATGGGTGCCACAGGCTTGTATGCGACAGCAGCGGTTAGCGAGGCGGAGCAGCAACTTGCGCAGCAAGTAATGTCTGCGGCAGGACTGGTGTTATGGGTAGATGACGAAGAGCTACTGCACGCCGTGACCGCTATCTCAGGGTCAGCGCCTGCGTATTTCTTTTATATGTTAGAAAACATGATTGCCACGGGTGAAAAATTGGGTCTGACCCAAACCCAAGCAACGGCTTTAGCCATGCAAACGGCACTGGGCTCAGCGCAAATGGCATTGACCAGTCATGATACGCCAGCTGAGCTGCGTCGTAAAGTGACCTCGCCCAATGGTACTACCCAAGCGGCGATTGAAGTGATGGATGCTAAACAAATGCATCAAATTATTGCCGATGCCATGCTAGCATGTGAGCAGCGCTCGCGTGAGCTAAGCCAAGCGTTTGGCAAATAACTCAACTTGGCTACAACAGCAAATTTTAATTGACTATCTTAACGGCTTATCGTTAACAAGTGTGTAAGCAGCAAATAAGGATAAAAACAGGGCATGACTAATCTTTTGGCAGGGTTGTTTGATATCGTCGTCGCAGCGGCGATGATACTGGTTTTCTTTCGATTTATGCTGCAGTTTGCTGGCATTACTGCAAAGGATGCGTTTGCCAAACCCATTTATCGTATGACACGCATTGTCGATGTGTTTGGACGTATTTTCCCAACCCTTGGCGATGGCAGAATCAATACCGCAAGTTTGGTGTTGCTGTTTTTGCTGCGGATGATTTTTATTTGGGGCGTGCTTGGCATGATGCGTATTGATAGTCAAAATATTGGCCTGTTCTATATGCCAGAGGTGAACTTAGCCATGGTTGATTATCTATCGCGGCATTTTTCACCTGTCATGATGTTTTTTGTGGCGGCCGTGACCTTGCTGATTGATTTTTTAAGAATGTGCCAGTACATCATCATTGGCTCGTTTATCGGGGGTTGGGTGATGCTTTTTACCCAAAAAATGCCAGCGATTTTTGGCCTGCTCACCTTGCTTAGTGAGCCAATTATTCAGCCATTTCGCAAAGTATTACCTGCCACCGGCATGCTTGATTTGGCACCTATGCTGGGTTTTTTCTTGATTATTTTGCTAGAAACCTTGGTGCAAACCGTAGGCGTTTATCTATTAACCCTATAGTCTTTCCCAAACGACGATTAAATGATTAAGCTTTAAAGCAGTGGGCTAAACAGGCGAATAGCGTTGTCCAAGAATTTTGCCCCAAAGCTACGCTGCTGCCATCCATAGCGCTGTAATGGCTCACTTTGTTGCAGATATTCATGCTGGCAAGTGAGCATTTGCTGGGTCATGGTACGATTATAAATCGCCATACTTACCTCCATATTCAGATAAAAACTGCGCATATCCATATTGACGGTACCAAATAAGCAATAATCATCATCCACGCACAAAATCTTGGCATGTAGCAAGCCTGCATTGAACAAATAAATCTGCACCCCTGCTGATAACAGCGGCTCAAAATAAGCCTGTGAAGCAAACCGCACCAACAGCGAATCTACTTTTTTGGGTACATTTAAAATCACCTTGACCCCACGCTTGGCAGCGGTAGTGATGGCAAGCAGCAGTGCATCATCTGGCACAAAATAAGGCGTGGTAATAACCACTTGTTTTTTGGCGGCAAAAATCGCACACACCAAGGTTTCGTAGATGACATGCCCGGTTAATTCTGGCGCCGATGGAATCAGCTGCAAACTGACTTGACTCACCGATGGGTAGGCTTGTAGGTTGCTTTGCAGCGGCAAAATATTCAGCAGGGGCGGCTTAGGGACACCAGTGTTAGCGTTTTGACCTACCCCGCGAGCGTTGGTCCCGTGTTGTAATTTGTGATGATGCAGCTTTGAGGTGCCAATATACAGCGACTTGGTATAGAACGACTTGGTAAAGCGATTAACGATTTTTTCAAGACTCGAAAAATTGGCGTTGGTTTCTGCGCTGATATCCGTGGTCGTGACAAGTGCCATGGCTTTCACCGAATTGACGGTATCATGACTTTCCACCCGTATCATAACATCAATCCATTTGCCCACATGCTCGTTTTGTTTGAAAAAATCGGGGTCGATTAAATTAAAACTTCCCGTATAGCCATAGCAATTGTCAAAAATAGCCAGCTTACGATGGTTGCGGATATCAATACGTTTGACAATAGTTTTGAACAAGCCTACAGGCAGCGACTCATGCACAAAGACATCCGCATCTTTGAGTTTTTTCACCCACGAACTGCGAAAAAACGCATGACTGCCAACGCTATCAGCGAGCAAATGCACGGATACGCCGCGCTGGGTAGCTTCCATCAAAGCTTCTAATAACTCAATCACCCGGCCTTGTGGCGACACAATATAAAATTCCAGCAAAATCATCGTGTTTGCCGCACGGATATCGGCTAATAAACTGGCAAAAATATGGTCAGCGTCTGTCATCAGCGTCAGCGTATGATGGTCGTACACGCCAAGCCCAGTTTTTAGTAGGGCGATATTGCTCAGTTGCCGTGCTTCGGTGTCTAAATTTTTGGAAATTTCATTAAAATCAATATGCTGAGCGTTGGCAAAGTCACGCAGTAATTTTTGCGCCATCAAACTGCGCTTACGATACTGGTGTCCAATATTGATTTCACCAAATAACATATAACCGATGATGCCAACAACAGGCAGGGCAAATAACACCGCAATCCAAGCAATGGCTACGCTTTGGTGGCGCTGCTGTTGAATAACCCGCACAACTAGCCAAAGCGTGATGAGAAAATGGGCGATCACACCTAGCTGCAATAGCAACGTCTTGACAATCGACCACTCCAATAATAACCCCATAGTAGCTTGCCTAACCTAGCATTGAGCTATAATGAAAGCGCTTGGGAACTCTTTGACCATGAGGGTGGACAATATCAGCGACTTTGAGCACGTGTTGTGTCCAAATATCTGCGCATTGTACCGATGTCACAAGCTCATCACCCAGTGCCAAGCGACCTGCGATATAACTTGCTAGACTACAGCCTGAGCCATGATATTCACCCGCCAGTCTTGGCAAAATCGCTTGGTATGCCAGTCGGCAGGTTTGGTTGTCATTAACGTATAAATACTGCTCGATACCAGAGGCTTGGTTATCGTGAGACGTCTTGACTAGCACTGCTTTGGCACCTTGTTGACACAAATCTTTGGCGGCGGCGTGGAGATTGTCGATGCCTGTCAAATTACGCAGTTCAATGCTGTTGGGGGTCATTAGGGTCGCAAAAGGGGTTAGCTGGGCAAAGGCAGTCACCAAGGTGTCTTTGTCGCCTAACGCACCGCCACTGTTGGCCACCAGTACCGGGTCAAGCACATACGGCGTACCTGTTGCAATACTGCCATCGGTGAAAAGCTGCGCAAGCATTGCAATATTGTCAGTGGTGCCAAGCATCCCTGACTTGATAGCTTTGACAGGCAAATCATTGAGCACCGCCAGTGCTTGCGCCCTTACCAGCTCACTTGCGCATGCCTCAAACCCAAAAACTTGCTGTGAACTTTGAACGGTCACTGCGGTACACGCAATCGCTGCATGACTCCCTGCTTGCCCAATCGACTCAATATCCGCTTGCAAGCCTGCGCCGCCTGATGGATCCAACCCCGAAAAACACAATACCGTGGGGCGCAGTGTCATGCTGGGTACTAAAATAGGGGCAAGAGTAGCAGGGGTTGACATAAGATTCTCACAGGCTGGTTATCAATCCTCATAAAGGATTGGTTAAATGGTTTATTAGTTTCAAACAGATTATCCCATAACGACTGGGTTATAGGTAGGCGTTATAGGTAGGCACAGTGCCACTGCCAAGGTGCTGCAATTATTCTCACATAATTTTTTTAAAAAGTCTTGCAAATTTGGATTGGTTTGTTATAATGCCCACCCACAATACTTGAGGTTAATGGCGACATTGACTAAAATTATTGTACGGTGTTATAGATAAGTAAGACCAATTCGGTGACGTGGGTGAGTGGCTGAAACCACAGCCCTGCTAAGGCTGCATACGGGAAACTGTATCGAGGGTTCGAATCCCTCCGTCACCGCCATTTATTAAAGCAAAATTAGTTTTAAAATTATTTAAAATAAAGTTTGACAAAATAAATAATCTAACTTATAATAGCGCCCACTTCAAACGAAGACATTAGTTAAGCGCTTGTAGCTCAGTTGGATAGAGCATCAGGCTACGAACTTGAGGGTCGGGGGTTCGACTCCCTCCAAGCGCACCACTAATTACTTTGTTAAAATTAATCGCCACTCTTTGAGTTCAGGCGATTTTTTTTATGCTTTATTTTTTTATACCTCATATTACTCGGCGGGTTACTTCGCCGTTAGTCCTCCCTTGTTTGCCAAAGTTGCCTAAAGCATTTTCATCCCATTTATGTTGATCTGAGTTATGTTTATCCCAGTTATGTTTATCAGAGTCACGCGCTGATGGGTCTGTACTGGGCGTTTGAGTCATGGCGTTTTGGTTGTATTTAGGCTACAATTTCGCTTAATTACTACTATCATTCTTCCGTCATACCTATGCCTAAGACCAAGACCCCAATGTTAAAAGCATCTGAGACCAATAACCAGCCGCAATCCATGCAATCAGCGCCATCGCCAGAACAACAACCGGTGATGGCAAAAGCGGCTACTCGGCTGATTGCTATGCTGTATGATGGTATGTTGATTTTGGCGATGCTATTTTTTGTGCAGATGCTGCTTATTGTATTGGGGACTAAAATGCTAGGTTTGGCAGGGACGGATATGAAGCAAGCGGCGACATTACCGCTATGGTATCGTAACGTTGTGCAAATCCCCGCCTTTGTGATTATCTTGGTCGGGTTTTATGGGGTATTTTGGCGTAAGGCAGGGCAGACGCTTGGCATGCAGACTTGGCGGCTTAAAACCATGAACCGTGATGGCTCATTGCTAAGTTGGCGGCAATCGATGATGCGGATATTAGCCGCGTGTTTATTGCCGGTGGTCTGCGGGATGATAGGCTATCTTATCCACCAGTCGGTGGGTGCGCTGTATTTTAGTATGTTTATCGGGCTATTGTTTAATTATTGGTTTGCATGGGTCAATAAGCAAGGACTGGCGCTACATGATTTGCTATCAAACACCGTGACTATGAAAATGCCAAAAATTAACCACGAAGGCTTGTTTGCTGGGTTTAGAAAGAAATAATTACTTGTCTCTCGCCCACAACCAGTCTGCCAAATCGACCAAATAGTTATCATCGCCAAATTCAGCAATCACCGCATTTTTAGCGGCATCAAATAAGCTTTGCGCGTAGGTTTTGGCAGCTTCCACGCCCAGTAGTTTGACGTAAGTGGATTTATCCAATTTTTCATCACTTCCTGCAGGTTTGCCAAGCTGCTCGGTATCGGCAGTCACATCCAAAATATCATCTTGTACTTGGAAAGCCAAACCAATCTGCTCTGCAAAGCTATTGAGTGCTTGGCGCTCGCTGTCAGTTGCGTTGGCACAGATGGCACCCATCAAGACTGACGCTCCAATGAGCGCGCCTGTTTTGTCACGGTGGATGGCTTCAAGCTCAGTTTGGCTAAGCTGTTGGTGTTCGCCATTTAAATCTAGCATTTGCCCCATGACCATCCGCCGTGCTCGTGGCGCAAACGTGGCAGAAAGCGGCGTAGCAAACTCACTGTTTTCACCAAAATATGTATGGGTCAGGGCTTCAAATGCCAAGGTCTGTAGCACGTCACCGGCAAGCATGGCAGCGGCTTCACCATAGGCGATATGGGTGGTAGGGCGACCTCGGCGCAGCGCATCATCATCCATACAAGGCAAGTCATCATGCACCAGCGAATAGCCGTGTAGACACTCCACCGCCATCATGGCACGGCGCACGTCATTAGATAATTGATAGGATGGGTTGGCAAGACTGTTGTTGGTTTTTATCGTGGCAAAAGTTGCTGCAATCAGTAAAGGGCGTACCCGTTTGCCGCCATTGGTCATCGCGTATAGGCTTGCTTCATGCAGCGGTGAGGGTAACTTGCAGGCTTGGAGGTAGGCTGTGATATCCGATTCTAGTTGGTCAATGACTTGGCGCGAAAAAGCAGTAAATTCCATAATCAATTCTTTTGTATGTGTTAAAATTTTGAGCAATAAAAAAGCTGCCCCCATTAAGGTTGAGCAGCCTTTTTGCAAAATGGCGCAACAAGTTTAACCCATTAGTCTAGGAAATTAAAGCTATCTAAATCCATCGCCATTAACTCGCTTGGTGCCAACATACTCTCTGAGTGACCTGAGGCGCGTGGCAATAGTTTTTCAAAATAGAACTCAGCGGTTTTGATTTTGGCTTCATAGAATTCTTTGGTTTCACTGCCGCCATTTTTGAGTTTGTCATACGCTACCGCTGCCATGCGCGCCCAGTGATAGCCCATGATGACATAGCCTGAGTACATTAAGTAATCATCAGATGCCGCTGAGACGATTTCACGGTCTTTACGCGCTGTGAGCATAATACGTGTGGTAAGGGTATTCCACTCCGCACAATATTTGGTCAATTCCCAAACAAATTTACGCATGCCTTTGTCTAGTGCATATTCACTACACCATTTCATGATATTGGCGGTGTAATCAAGCAGCACTTTGCCTTTTGATTGGATTAACACTTTACGACCTAGGAGGTCAAGCGCTTGTACGCCTGTGGTGCCCTCATATAAGGTTGAGATACGTGCGTCACGAGCGATTTGTTCCATGCCCCATTCTTTGATGTAGCCATGACCGCCATAGATTTGCATACCATGTTTGGCACATTCAATGCTTAGTTCAGTTAAGAAACCTTTGAGTATTGGGGTATAAAAGCCCAATTTATCATCCCATTTGTGGAACGCAGCATCGTCACCGAGCATCGCTCCTTCAAACATTTTATCAGCATAGCGTGATGCGTGATAAATCATTGAGCGCGCCCCTTCTGAGAAGGCTTTTTGGGTGAGTAGCATGCGCGCAACATCGGCATGATGGATAATCGCATCAGCCACTTGATTTGGCTCTTTGGTACCTGATAGGGTACGCATTGAGCGGCGTTCTTTGGCGTAGGGCAATGAGTTTTGGAAAGCCAATTCCATGTGCGCTAGGCCTTCCATACCTGTACCTAAGCGGGCAGTGTTCATAAAGGTAAACATGGCTTTTAAGCCTTTATTCGGCTCACCGATTAAATAGCCTGTGGCATTATCAAAGTTGAGTACCGCCGTTGCTGATGCTTTGATACCCATTTTGTGCTCAATTGAGCCACAGTTAACGGGATTACGCTCACCAATGTCGCCGTTTTCTGTAACCAAGAATTTTGGCACGATAAATAACGAAATACCCTTGGTACCTTCAGGCGCATCGGGTAGGCGTGCTAATACGATATGCACGATATTTTCCGTTAGGTCATGTTCACCGGCTGAAATAAAGATTTTGGTACCACTAATCTTATAAGTACCATCTTCTTGTGGGATGGCTTTGGTTTTAACTTGACCCAAGTCGGTACCACATTGTGGCTCAGTCAAACACATGGTGCCCGACCAACGACCTTCTACCAAGCCTGGCATATAAGTGGCTTTTTGCTCAGGGGTGCCGTATTGCATGATGGTATTCATACAGCCCACCGACAGCCCTGGATACATGGCAAATGCCCAGTTTGCCGTGCCCATCATTTCACTTTTGATGAGGTTGACAGACATTGGCATATTCAAGCCACCAAATTCTTCAGGAAACGGTATGGCTTGATACCCAGCTTCAACGAACATATCATAAGCTTCTTTAAAGCCTTTTGGCGTGGTGACAACACCCTTGTCAAAATGGCAGCCTTCAGCATCGCCCGATTGGTACAGAGGCATCAACACATTGCTACAATAATCCGCAAAGCTCTCAAGCATCATATCCACGGTTTCAGGATCGGCATTTTCACCAGATTTTAAGGTTTTATAGTGTTCGGGGTAATTAAATACTTCATTGGTTAAAAAGCGAATATCACGCAGGGGGGCTTTATATGATAATGGCATACGCTGAAATCCTTTTAATAGGCTATTAACTAAGATAGAAAATGAAAGGTAAAAATAAGTCTGCTCAGTATAAAGGTATTTGCCACTAAAAGCTTCAAATCATAATAAATATTCATAAATAATACTAATTATCATAAAATTATTTTATGATTTGTGGGGCAAAGCTTTGCATGGACAAGAATGCAACAATTACCAACTACCTTAAACGCACTCATTTTATTTAAACTTTGCCAAAAATATTAAATAACCAAACGTATTGAAAAATCATTTGTGAGCCACTCTTGCCAAATATTCCCAACCCATCTCCCAACCAATCTCCTAGTCCATCGCTAGCTAATAAGTCGACACTGCTAGCCAAGCAACCTGCACCGACATCACTCAACAAACGCGAGCGCAGCGCCGTGCTGTGGTCAATTATCAAAAAATTATCCGTTTTTGCAAAACCTTATCATTCATTAATCATGGCGACGTTGCTGCTTACGGTGATTGGTTCATTTGCCGCACAGGTCAATGCTTTTGTACTGCGTTATACCGTCGATCATTTGACCGAGATTCTCAAGCTCAGCGAGCCGTGGCAGGAAGGTGCAAAACTGCTCATGACTATCAGCATCGTGCTACTGCTCAAAGAACTGTTGTATGCGGCAATCAGCTTTGGACAGCGCTATTTTGGTGAGAAAATCCGTATTAATTTGTCCCGGGATTTATCGCAAAAAGTCGTGGCGCGTATTTTAAGTTACCGCATGGGGTTTTATACCCATCCTAATAACGACAGTGGTAAGCTGCAGACGCGCATTGATTTGGGTGTCAGTAGTCTGACGCGTTTGGTGCAAAACTTTTTTATTGATATGTTGCCGTTATTTGCCAATGCGATGGTAGCGCTGGTAGTGATGTTTAGCGCCAATGTGTGGGTGGGGATGGTAGGGCTGGTGATTGTGCCGATTTATTTTTATATCAGTCAAAAACAAGCTACGCGCTTGCAAGGCTTTCGTCGGCAGATGCGCCACTACCGGGAGAGCAAAAGCGAGCAAATCATTTCGCTGATTAACGCTATCACAGTAATCAAATCCTTTGTCCGCGAACCGATTGAAGCGCAAAAACATTTTGCCATTCAAAAAGAGATGACCGATAACCAACTCAAAACGCGCGGTATTGGCTTTGGCTATGATGCACTCAAAAGTTTTATCGAGCAGATTGGTGTTGTGGCGATTATTATTTTAACGGCGTATTTTGTGCTTGATGGGCAGATGACCATTGGCATGATTATGTTTCATGTGTTGTTGTTTCAAAACGTGGCATCCCCGATTCGCCAGTTGCATCGTATCTATGATGAGGTGAATGATGCGCTGACTTATGCCGAAGGGTTTTTTGATATCTTAGAAGATGATAGCCAAATCGAAGTGGTAGGCGGTGTCAATCCTGCGACGGTGCAGGGTGATATCGAACTTCAGCACGTGGATTTTGTTTATCCCAACGGCAACCAAGCCTTGCAAGATGTCAGCTTTCGCATTCGGCGCAACCGAATTACCGCGTTGGTCGGGCTTAGTGGCGCAGGTAAAAGTACCATTATCAATCTGTTGGTAAAATTTTATCAGCCCACGCAGGGGCGAATTTTGCTCGATGGCAAGGATTTGCAAGATTATGATACCCATGAGCTACGCCAACAAATTGGTTTGGTATTGCAAAAAAACCATATTTTTGGTGGTACCATTGAAGAAAATATTCGTTATGGCGATTTAACGGCCAGTCAAGCTCAGATTGAGCAGGCAGCAATACAAGCCTCTATTCATGAACAAATCACCCAGCTGCCCAAAGGCTATCAAAGCGAAGCCAAATCCTTGTCAGGTGGACAGCAGCAGCGTATTGCACTGGCACGTATGTTTCTCAAAAATCCGCCGATTGTCTTTTTGGACGAGCCGACTGCAAGTCTAGATGCCATTGCCAGCCAGCAAATCAAGCGCAGTTTGGATTTAATCAAACAAAACCGCACGGTGATTATCGTGTCGCACAATATCGCGCAGATTATTGACGCTGATGATTTGGTGGTCATCGAGCAAGGGCGCGTGGTGGAGACAGGCACGCATGATGAACTATACCGCAAGCAAGGCAAATATTATGAGATTTTTAATGCCATGTCCGATAGTTTAAATCTTGATAAAATCACCCAAACGTTAGAGAGCCATTAATTCAGCGTTCATCATGCAGGCTTAGCCTGCGTACAGTAGCGCTAAGCGAATTAACGCCGTAACCTTGCTTACTTAAATTTATGCTACCATAACTATTTTCTCCTATTCACCCAACAAGTTAGTCAATACTCATGGAATCTCAAGTCTTAAAAATATTTTTGGCACTGGTGGTACTGGTCAATCCATTTGCCGCGTTATCGTTATTTATTGATATCACTAAAGACGCCAATCGACAACAAACTCGCAAAGTTGCACTGATTTCAGCCATTACTGTGTTTGTGACCATCGCAATATTTTCGTTGGCAGGCGAGCCTATTTTAAAGGTGTTGGGGATTTCGCTTGGGTCATTTCGTATCGCAGGCGGTATCTTGGTATTGATTATTGCTATTGGCATGATGAATGGCGCTGGTAATGTTGCCAAACCGCATGTCGGCAAATCAGGAGATTTAAATGGCGTGGCGTTTCAAGGGGCGGCATCTGCCGTGGTGCCATTGACGATTCCGATGGTGATTGGTCCAGGTGGGATTTCTACCGTGATTATTTATGCTGCAAGCGGGCATAGTTATTTTAATATGCTAGCGATTATCACCGCAGGTTTGATTATCAGTATTATTACTTATCTAAGCTTTATGGCAGCGGGGCAGGTGAGTCGTTTTTTAGGTGATACCGGGCTTAACGTGCTTAATCGTATCATGGGGATGCTACTTGCAGCCGTTGCGGTAGAGATTTTTGTTGGCGGCTTAAAAAGTGTATTTCCGCAGTTGTTGTAAGTTCAATGGTTCGATCAATAATTTATCACAGCAACCCTTAAGCATTATGCATTGTAGTGGCTGTGTTAATATCACAAATTATGCTTGATTTTTACCGTTAAAGCCGCCATTTTAATCATCATGCAATATGCCAAACCCTGTTAATAAGCTGTCAACAAGCTTTTAAAAAGTTGCAAGCGTTAAACTATGCTTACGTTGATGAAAGCGATATAACAGGGTGACTAACGGGTTTGCTTAGCCTAGTTCATAAGATATTTACTAAGATAGTTACTAAGGTAGTAACCGAAGTAGTCACTGGGGCGGATAAAAGATTGAGGAGCGACGATGCAAAAAGATACAAAATCAGATTACCAAAGCCTACTGCAAGCGGCAAAGGATGCCAAAGCAGAAGCGATGATGCTGGAGTTTGTCGAGCAAGATGATGGCAAGATGGTACTACGTACCTCGAATGACGAGTCAGAAGACTTGGTAAGCATTGAATTTTCTGACAAAGTGAAAGAACTGTTGGGGGATGATACCCAGTTGATTGGTCAAAGCATGATTCATGCTGCCATTCAAACCTTAATGCAAAAGCAGCTTTCACAGTGGCATGCCAATGTGTATGACGAAGAACCCGTGCATTACAGTTAATGCGTAACGCCTATTCATTGGTTTTTTGAACCCGTAAGACTAAAGACTTATGGGTTTTTTTGTGCTTGGATTTTTTATTTGTGGGCAAATCCTTTATAATTAGCCATAATTTTTCTTCTATGTTTCACTTATCAAAAAGAGCCGCCACCATGCCTATCCAAACTGCCAATTTTTATACCATCAATCATTCCAATTATCCTGTCAAAACCATTGGGATTTTAGGTGGCGGACAATTGGGTATGATGTTGGCGCAAGCGGCGTTGCCACTCGGTATCCGCTGCGTGTTTTTGGAGGATAGTGCCAATTGCCCCGCACGCTTACTAGGCAAAGTGTTTAGTAGCGAGCAATTTGAAGATTTTGCCCAAAGCTGTGATATTTTTACCTTGGAGTTTGAAAACACCCCGCTCAAACCTGCCCAGTTTTTGGAATCGACCAAAACCTTGTACCCATCGTCATTTGCGCTATCAGTGGCACAAGATCGGTTAAATGAAAAAAACTTATTTAACCAATTAGATATCGCCACCGTGCCTTTTATGGCAGTGCATAGCAAAGCCGATATCCAAGCCGCCGCCGACAAATTGGGGCTACCTTTGGTACTCAAAACCACACGCGGGGGCTATGATGGCAAAGGACAGTTTGTGGTCAAATCCGCTGACCAAATCGACAACGCGTGGGCAGAACTTGGCGACGCAACCAAAACAGCACCGCTCATTGCCGAAAGCTTTATTCACTTTGAGCGCGAAGTATCTATTATTGCAGTGCGCGCCCAAAACGGTGAAATTCGCTATTATCCGCTCGTGCAAAATGAACATAGCAATGGTATCTTGGCAAAATCAACCTCACCGGCACCGAACGTCGAGCAATTGACCGAACAAGCCCAAAGTAATATCAAAAAATTGCTTGAACATTTAAACTATGTGGGCGTGCTGACGTTAGAATTATTTGTGACATCTGAAGGCGGCGCTGAAAAATTGCTTGCCAATGAAATCGCACCCCGCGTGCACAACTCAGGGCACTGGAGTATTGAAGGGGCGGTAACCAGTCAATTTGAAAATCACATGCGCGCGGTGGCAGGACTGCCATTGGGAGACACAGCCATCATCAAACCCTCTGTCATGCTGAACGTCATCGGAGAGTACCCAAAACTGGAGGAAGTCCTAGCCATCGCTGGCGTGCACGTGCATAATTATGATAAAGAAGAACGCGAAGGTCGAAAAATCGCTCATATCACTGTCATGCCGAGCGATAGCAGTCAGCTGGATAACACGGTCGCGCAAGTGGTTGCAAAATTACCCAATAAATTGTCTGGCTAAAGCCATGTGACAGCAAAAACACCACAATCATCCGTGAGGTTGCGCATAGTCAAATCAAACGAGGATTAAAGTTTGACATTACCCAGTTTCTCCTCATCAATTTGCAGCTCGTTGGCAACCTCACTTACCGTTTGGCGATTGGTGCGGTCAAGGTAGGTTTGTGCGCGGTCAACTTCTTGGGTCAGTACATGGAGCGTTTGCTGCATATTGCCCAGTGCTTTGACCTTAAAGACATCAATCGCCTGCATGGTTTCATAGATATGGTTAAAGGATTTTTGCAGTTTTTCCAAGTCCACTGAGCTGCCACTGGCTTGCTCATGCACTTGCGCGGTTTGGCGTTTGAGCATAACTGACGTTGATTCAATCAAGCTACTGGTCGTTGAATTAAGCGCATTGATTTGGTCGAGTACCAGTTTTTGACTGCTCAGCGCTTGTGACACCATCACCGCAGTACGTAGCGCAGCAATCGTTGTCGTCGTGGCACGGTTAACGCCTTTGATAAGCTCTAAGTTATTTTTGCGAATCATATCAAGTGCCAAATACCCTTGGATGTTCACCGCCAGTTGGGTCAAAAAATCCATGTTTTTTTGGCGCACATAAAACAGCAATTCTTCTTTGACCACGCGTGCTTTTTCAGGGTCAGTAGCTTCAAGCTCACCGATTTTTTGCTCTAGACGTTCATCAATTTTTTTACCGACGTAGATATATTGACGTAACGATTGCATGAGTGCCCACATATTGACCTTTTCTTGCTCAATACTGGCATTGTCTTTTATCAGCTCATCTTTACCGTGATACAAGCTTTCGATGATGGCATTGATATGGGTTTGCGAAGATTGGTATTTGCGAAAATAATCTTGTACGGATTTGCCCATGGGGATGATGCCCAAAAATTTGCGTGGAGTTGACAGTCCACCTTGGCGGGTTGGATCTAGGTCTTCAACCACGCTACGTAGCTCAGTCAAGGATTTGGCAATCGGGGAGTTGTCAGATAAGGCTTTATCCATGCTTTTGGCAGGACGATCAAGCATGCGATTTGCAATCTGCGCGGAAGCGCGAATTTCGGCACTACCCAGCTGATGAATGGCGTTAACTTTCTCATCGAATACAGACGTGTTGACAGGGGTTTGTAATACATGCATCACAAAATCGTTCACTTTGGCATCAAGCTCAGGCACTTTGGTTAGGTCAAGTTTGACCAGTTGGTCGGCTTCGTCTTGTGGCACAACGGCAACGGGTTGCGGCGCTTCAAGGGTAATGACAGGGCTGGTTTCTGGTGGGGTGAGTTCTGGCATGATATATCCTTGAGTTGTCTATATTGGTATTTATATGTTAACTTGCCTTTTAATTTGTCTTTGTATTTTAGCGGTTTGAGCTAACGCTAGTTTGATTATCTTGGTGAATTATTTCATTTGTTGTTCTATTTGGGTAATCATTTTTTCCATGCGTGTTTGACGAATGATTTTTATGATTTATCGCATGATGCGACGTCAGTGTGACAGCGTGACAAAAACTTTTTCAGTCACATGTTAAAAAAAATAAAAGCCCAACAGTTAGTTGGGCTTTTATTTTTTCAAAATTCTTGGTAATAAAATATATTATTGTACCCGTGATAGGTATTCACCCGTGCGGGTATCAACTTTGATTTTTTCGCCTTGTTGGACAAATAATGGCACACGTACGACTGCGCCTGTTTCAAGGGTTGCAGGTTTGCCGCCGCCACCTGAGGTATCGCCTTTTAGACCTGGGTCGGTTTCGGTAATCACTAACTCAACAAAGTTTGGCGCGGCAACGCTTAAAGGTACGCCATTGAATAGGGTAATGGTACATTCTTCATTGCTATTTTCTTTTAACCATTTTGCCGCATCGCCCATCGCGTTTTTGTCGGCTTGTAGCTGCTCAAAGCTTTCTGGGTGCATAAAGTGCCAGAATTCGCCATCGTTGTATAGGTAGTTCATTTCAGTATCAACAACGTCAGCGCCTTCAAGACTATCGCCAGATTTAAAGGTGTTTTCTAATACTTTACCCGTTTTTAGGTTGCGCATTTTGACGCGGTTGAATGCTTGACCTTTACCTGGTTTAACGTATTCATTTTCTAAAATTGCAAATGGATTGCCTTCGTGCATGACTTTTAAGCCAGCTTTAAATTCATTGGTTGAGTAATTTGCCATAAAATTTCCTAATAAGGTGTTGCGACTAAAAAATAACCGAGGTAAATCAAATCTTTGTATAATAGCCAATTTGCTAAAAACGCGCTGCCTACGCTGTAACCCTATCAGCGACAAGCATTATCAGCAAACGGCATTGACAATTGGATAAACACTATATGATAAACTATTTGGCGACACAAAAAAACTGGCAAAATGCGTTTTCTGACACCATCACGAGCTTTGCTGAATTGGCGCAAGCGTTGGCTTTGCCGATAGATAGTTTTGATAGTCAGGTCGGTCAATTTCCCCTAAAAGTGCCACGTCGCTTTGTGCAAAAAATGCGGAAAGGCGATATCCACGATCCGCTACTTAAGCAAGTGTTGCCGACGTTTCAAGAAACGGTACAAGTCACCGGCTTTGTCACCGACCCACTCGACGAACAACACGCCAATCCCGTCAAAGGCATCATCCACAAATATGCATCACGGGTGCTGATTCCTGTCACCGGGGCTTGCGTGGTCAATTGCCGTTATTGTTTTCGCCAGCACTTTGACTACCAAGAAAATCTACCAACCCACAATGATTGGCAAGCCATCAGTGCCTACATCACAGCGCACCCCGCAGTCAATGAAGTGATTTTAAGCGGCGGCGACCCATTATCGCTGAGCAATCGTCGTTTATTGGAGATTTTCACCACCCTTGAAGCACTACCGCAAGTGCAGACCATTCGTATCCATACCCGTGTACCTGTGATGATTCCTGAGCGCTTAGATGAGCCGTTACTTGCACGATTTGCCAACAGCCGCTGTCACATCGTCATGGTCATTCATGCCAATCACCCCAATGAAATCGACCAAGAAACACAAATATTTTTGGGTAAGGCAAAAAAAGCGGGTGTTACGTTACTTAACCAAACCGTGCTACTCAAGTCGATTAATGACGATGCAAATATCCTGGCAAGCTTAAACGAAAAATTATGGCAAGCGGGCGTATTACCTTATTATTTGCATGTGCTTGATAAAGTTGCCGGGGCGAGCCATTTTTATATCTCAGATGAGCAAGCAGTCGCTTTATATTGGGAGTTACTCGCCAAATGTGCTGGCTACTTGGTCCCAAAGTTGGTTCGAGAATTACCTAATAAGCCATTTAAAACACCCATTGACTTGTATAACCACTAAAATTTGTTGAAAGACAACAACTAAATAAGGGGTTATCTGTTATTTGTCTGTTAAATAGTGCAATTATCTTAAAATACCTAGATAAAATATGGCTTTTGTGTTATTTATTGTTGTTAAACAAGTCGAAAAATGTTGTGCATTTGGGTGCAAAAAAATGGTTACGGATCTCATATTAGACGATTTCTTACAGCGCATAAACGATACACCAACCAGTCATATTGAACTTAAAGTGACCCAAAGTTCATTGCAGGATACAACCGATTGGCAGATGCACTTTAATCGTATGTCAGCGTGTGAGATGTATGACGAATATAAATTCGTGATCAACCAGTTGATGTTTGCCGATATTGACGACGTCAAACGCTTTGGATTGTTTGAGGAAGTTAATAAAGCCGTCAGCGTATTAATCGGCAAATTACGGGTAAATTACCAAACCCAGCCCGGGATTTTGGATGAAGAAAAACAGCAAGGCTTAGATACCGTATTATCGGTGCATTATCTGAGCATCATGTTTTACCATGTCATCTGGCAACGTGCGGCGGCTTGCCCTGAAGTGGCTGATAAAAAAGGCATCACTAGCTTATTTCGCCATAATCATCAATATCTTACCCCCACCCAAGTCATTCAGCGCTGCCTATATAGTATCATGCTATTACTGCGCCAATCGCTGTTTGAAAAATATATTGGCTATCGTAAAGATACACAGGTAATTTGGCAATATCTGAATGCCTGCTATCGATTTGCAGTCACCAATGATTGGCAATCTACCACCCTGCCAGTCAAACTGCATTCTGCCAATGAATATAGTAAACAGGGTGCACCGCTATCGATTGAGGCTATTTATTTTCACTGCTTGATGGTGGCGGTCACCAATCCGTATGCTTGTCGGCGTGCGGATATTTTAGCCATTCAAAAAGTAAGTACCCAGTTGATGGAAGAGCTTATTATCAGTAAAGATTTGGTTGAAAAACCTTATCTGTATATTGATTTAGAAGGTAAACAGCCGCCCCAACTGCTAGCAGTCGATGATTTATTCAATCCTTTTGCAGCAACTAGCAACTGTCTGTTTGTGATGTTTAGTCGGTTATTTAAACGCTTGCATCAAACCATTACCCAAGGTCAAATCAGCACCGATGCTGAGATAAAAAATAGCGCGCGTCAGGCCAAATTGGTATTGAATAATCTGCAAAATGGGTTAAAACCAGCGGCAGAGTATTATCATAGCCATTCAAAATGTGAAGTCGTGCTCGGCTTTAATAATATCCACTACATGCTTGCGAATAAAACCAGTTTGGGCAACCTCATACAGTCCAATGAGCTGCCTGAGCGGTTAAAACCCAAAGCTCAAAATACTGAGTATCTTAAAAAATATACTGTTGTCGAGCTGAACAAAGAAAATCCCCAATCCATGTGCCTGTCGCATGTGTTTAGCTACCACAATCAGCTCGTTGACCAATATCCGAGCATCAGCCGTGGCGATAGCTATCACCCACTGAGTCAATTGCAGGTCAATTCCTTAATTGCGATGCGAAAGGTTAATGGTTCAAAAACTTGGCAGCTCGGCTATATTAAAGACAACTGTCAGGGTTTTATCGATACGCCAGCTGGGCAACCAACCAACAAGACCTACTTAGAAATTGAGGCACAAGTGCAAGTGCATTGTCAAAATGCGATTCCCTGTGGCGTGCGCTTTCAAAATGCCGGTAGCCGTCAGCCACATTTTGTTGCGGCATTTATAATTCCAACCGCCCCAAATAACGCTAGTAGCCAGACCCGTTTACTGATGGCGCGTTTTGGCTACCAAGTGGCAGACAAGCTGGTGATACGTATTGATAACAAAGAAATTAACGTGCGTTTAACTGAGCTACTTAATATGACTGATGATATCGAGGAATATGCTTTTGTGAGAATTCAGTTTTAATCACTAAAAAATGGCAACAAAAGTTGCCAAATTAAATCTAACCCATTAAAAATAAAAGATTTTCATAGCTTTATAGCCGTTTTGATTGATTAATCATATAATAAGAAATTGAATCTAATATTATAAATAATTTATCAAAAAATTCGCTTATAATAGGTCGCTTAGTGCTCTATAAACCAAGCGTTTAATGGGATAGTTAATCGATGCAAAAACAAAAACAACTCAACCTGTTAATCATTGATGATAACCAGCTGTATGCCGAACACTTAGTTGGGTTATTAGAAAAACATTATTATAGACAGGTTAATTTAGGATTTTTGGATGCCAAAGACGAGCTGATAAAGTTATTGCGCCAGTCTTGGGACATTATTTTGATGGGGAATGCGTATGATTTATCGTTTAAAGACGTCAAAGAGATTTTAAAAGCCCACGATGCTCACATCCCCGTCATCGCTCTGTTACCTGATGACGCGACTGATTACCCAGAGGCATTAACTGCCAATGAGCAAGCCCAGACCCAGCTTGTTAGTGACCCTGATAAAACTCATAAGTTATTACCTTTATATACCTATTGGGGTGCAGCGGATGCTTTGCGCAAAAATAAGTTACTGCGCATGGCCATTCGTATCTGCCGTGAACACGAGCATCATAAACTAGGACGCGATCTTGAGCGCCTAAAAATGGTATTGAGCGATGCCGAACAGCGCGCCAATATTCTTATCAAAAACTCCAAGAGTGCAGTGGCTTATATTGAAGATGGTTTACATATTTATGCCAATGAGCCCTATCTTGAAATGTTTGGGTTTAAAACGCTCGATGAATTGATGGGGATACCCGTTGTTGACTTGATTGCGCGCAACAATATCCAAGATTTTAAAACGTTTTTAAAAGACTTCGAAAAAGGCAACCGTAAAAACGTCGAATTTAAATTTGAAAGTGTGAGAAAAGATAATACTACCTTTGCGGCTAAGCTGCAGTTAGCGGCTGCTACCTATGATGGTCAGCCGTGCCTACAAGTCATTATCCAGCCCAACGAACAGGCCAATAGCGCTGAGCTTGCCAAAAAACTTGAAGCAATGGAACGCATTGACTCAATTACAGGGCTATTTAATCGTCATGGTTTTGAAAGACTGTTTAACCGCCTGCGTGACGTGATTGTTGAGAAAAACCTATCTGTAGGCTTGATGGCGTTACGAGTGGATAATATTGGTAAAATCCATGCCAGTGTGGGGATTGAAGGGATTGATGGGGTGGTGGTTGCCGTTGCCAATATTCTTGAGCAACATCTCACCGAGATTGTTGGGGTAGAGCGGGTGAAAAATGGCTATTTGAGCCGTTTTAATGATAGCATGTTTATGCTAATTATCCCTAATATGCGACAACAAGATTTGACAGCGTTAGGACAAAAATTGGTTGCCGATATTAATAGCACCATTATTGAAATTGGTCATCGTACGGTTAAAACCACAGTAACCATTGGTGCAACCTTAGTCAACGCCAGTGCACCTGATACCAATAGTATTATTAACCGTGTCATACAAGCCGTCGGCATGGCAACCAAAGCCAATAAAGACAGCAACGATGATAAAGATTTATTCTATCTATATGACCCAAGTAGTTTTGCCAGCAGTGATGACGGTGCGCTGTACGAATCGCTACGTGATGCGCTAGAACACAGCAAATTTAAATTATTATATCAGCCGATTTATGACGTTGAAAACGATGTCAGTAACATGTTTGAGGTGTTTTTACGCCTGCCGCTAGCAGATGGCAGCTTAATGGCACCTGATAAATTCTTAGAAGTGGCGACCAGACATCAGTTAATGGATAAAATCGACCGTTGGGTATTGATTCAAGCCTGTAAAGATTTAAAACGTTACCGTCATGAGGTCGATGCCAGTGCCCGATTATTAGTGCATTTAAGCGCGATATCACTAGCCGATGCCACCTTGCCAAGCTTTATGAGTCGATTGATGCAAGCATTAGAGACCAGCGAGCGCGGGGTATTGACATTACAGTTTAATGAAACCGTGGTAATGGATTATCTAGCGGTGGCAGCCAAAAAAAGTAATGAGCTTAATCAAATGGGTTGTCACCTAGGCATCTATAATTTCGGCTCGGCGGTCAACGCGATGGAGGTATTGGAATTTGTCAAACCCCAGCTGGTACGACTCGATCGCAGCTATATCAAAGATTTAAGCAACAATGACAATGTCAATACCGTGGCAACGGTGGTGCGCGAAATCACTGAGCGCGGCTCCAGTTGTTTGATGCCTTTTATTGAAGACCCTGCCGCCATGTCAGCGGCGTGGACAGTCGGTGCGCGTTATTTGCAAGGGGCCTATTTGCAAAAAGCGAGTGACACCATGCACATCGAGAATGAAACCAGCTAAATAATAGCTGAATTTATAAGATAAAAACGAGTTAGCCAACATGCACCAAACAATCATTCATAAATCAAACCGATTGCCTATGCTAGGATTGGGTCTTTGTATCGTCATTGCGACAGGTTGTCAACATCAGCCACCCGCTCAGCGCCCAGCAGTTACCTTGCCCGTTTATAGCCAAGGGGATGCCGATAACGGTAAAAAGCAATACGAGGAAGCTTGTCTCAAATGCCACAAGCTGCAGCCAGGAAATAACGAGAAAGGCCCACAATTACTGCGTATTTATGGGGCAAAATCCGCCTTATTAACCGATTATCAATATACAGACGCACTAAAAAACAGCAATATGACGTGGACAGCGGAAAATTTGGATAAATATATCGCCAATCCAAAACAAACTATCCCAGGAACGCGTATGCGTTCTGACCCGATTGCTGATGCCAAAGTCCGCCAAGATATTATTGCTTATATTTCGACGCTTCGTTAGATTGCTTTGTGGCTATGCCTTTAAGCGATATTTTGAGTTAACATGATTGATAAACAAAATTTAAACTTTTAAAGGATAGACCACACTGTGATGGGTAACTTAGACAATCAGCCGTTACAACAACGATTGCAAGCCATGTTGGTGAGTATTAATGAGATCGTCTTGGATAAACCTGAGGTAGTGAAGTTGGCGGTTGCTTGTTTGTTAGCCAATGGTCATTTACTGCTTCAAGATTTACCAGGAATGGGTAAAACCACGCTGGCGCACGCGATTGCCAACCATCTGGGGTTATCGTTTAATCGGGTGCAATTTACCAGCGATATGCTACCTGCCGATATTCTAGGGATTTCGCTGTATAAAACCGATACTGGCACATTTGAATTTAAGCCAGGTCCGATATTTTGTCAGTTGTTACTTGCTGATGAAATTAATCGCTCAAGCCCAAAAACCCAATCTGCGCTGTTAGAGGCGATGGAAGAGCGGCAAGTGTCGCAAGATGGGGTAACACGAAAACTCCCTGAACCTTTTTTTGTGATTGCTACCCAAAACCCAACGCAGCAATCGGGTGTGTTTATTTTACCTGAGTCACAGCTGGATCGGTTTTTGATGTGTTTATCGCTGGGTTATCCCTCGGTTAATGCAGAGCGGGAGTTGCTACTGGGTAAAGATAGACGTCAACTGCTCAGTCAAATTACCCCGATGTTAGATACCCAGTCATTGCAGCAGGCACAAGCGCAAGCCAAAGACGTATATATGGCAGATGTCGTGATTGACTACTTACAGCGATTGGTAGCAAAAACGCGTGAGAGCCGAGACTATCATGGTCTATCTACCCGTGGTGTGTTGGCACTAAAGCAAGCGGCACAAGCCTTTGCATATTTGGGTGGCTACAATGAAGTGACGCCAGAAGACATCCAAGCGGTATTTGCTGCCGTTGTCGATCATCGCTTGGGGCAAGCTTTTATCCCATTTAATCATTTGGGCGGTGAGCAGCCCCAATCGATTGCGACCCAATTGTTACGCCAAGTGCCAGTAATGGTGTAAACCATGATGTAAACGTGTTTTAGCGTTAAAAACTTTCTCATTACTGTATTTTTATTATCTGATTAAATTATCCAATTAAGAGCCCGCGCCTATCATGTTTGCCATTCGCCAGCGACTTGAAAACTACTTGCAACCATGGTTTAAGCGTCGAGCGCCGGTCAGCCGTGACATCACCCTGAACCTGCGCAACGTATATATTTTTTTGAGTAAAGAAGGGTTGCTGTACGCTTTTTTACTCATCATTCTCTTTGTCGCAGGGATTAATTATGCCAATAATTTGGTGTTGGGTTTGTGCTTTTTGTTAGGTAGTCTACTCGTGGTGACCATCCATTATACCTTTGCCCACTTGGCAGGTTTACAAATCAAACTGGTGGATATCAGCGACACGCAAGTGGGTGACAAAGTGCAAGTGCGACTGCAAATTAGTAGTGAGTCAAGGCAGCCGCATCGGCAAGTTCGGTTAAGTTTTGCCAACAACGCCTTTGATTTTAAACAGCCGATACACCGCAAACCCAATGCACTGTCCGCACCAAATGATTGGCTATTGGTCAGTCAAATACAAGCGCCGCAACAGGTGAGCTTATGGTTAACAGCCGACAAACGCGGCAAATTTGTGTTACCCAAACTCACGGTGAGTACCGTATATCCCTTAGGAATTTTGCAAGCTTGGTCGTATGTGTTTTTTGAAGGACACGCGTGGATATATCCTGCACCACTGCGCTATGAGATGAAAGCCAGTCAGTTTGTGCCATCCGATGATGAGCAAACCGCTGCCTTACACGCCCAAGCAGGGCAGGAAGATTTTGACCAGTTGGATAATTATGTCCCAGGGGAATCATTGGCGCGTATTTCGTGGGCGCATGTCGCGCGCGGGCAAGGAATCATGTCAAAACGTTTTGTGGAGAGTGTGGGGCAGCAGCAATTGCTTGATTACTATCAAATGCCTGCGGTGACGCATGAAGAAAAACTCAGCCAGCTGCGCTACGGGGTGGATAGTTTGACCCAAAGCCAAATCGCTTTTCAATTGCGCCTGCCTGATGGTGAAAGCGCAATAGGTGAAGGCCAAGCATTTCGTCAGCAATGTTTGCTAAGATTGGCAAAAACGCCATGAGTCGCCCTAACCCAAATCGTCCTAGCTTAACCTTATCTCAGCGCCTAAACCAAATCTCGGCGTATCAGTGGATATTGCTGTCTCAACTATTGATTGTGGCTTTTCACGTCAAAAATTTACCCATTTGGCTATCGGTGTATGCCTTTTTTATTATCATCTTTCAATTGCAGCCGCTGCGACGTTGGTTGCCCAACGCTTTGTATCGTCCGCGCTCATTACAGTTGATACAGTACACAGGATTCATTGCAAGTTTGGTGGGGCTGTATTTGACCTATCGTACCGCCTTTGGATTGGATGTCGGTATCGCGTTTTTGCTATTGTGTGCCGTCAGTAAGCTACTTGAATTGTATACCAGACGTGATGGCTATGTGGTGCTGAGTTTATCACTGTTTGTATTGGCAGGGCTGTTTTTAATCAACCAAGATTTGATTACAACGCTACAAGTGGCGATTGGCACGATGGTTGTGCTGTTTGCCATGATTGCGCAAAATGATGATGGTACGGGGCGCTACCGCACGCTTGGCTTATTGGTCGGTCAAGCGATTCCTCTGACCATTATTCTGTTTTTATTTTTTCCCCGATTGCCACCGTTATGGTCAGTGCATTTGAGCGGCGCGCAAGCAAAGACGGGTATGTCAGATAGTATGTCACCGGGCGATTTTGCCAACCTCAGCCAATCGACTGAATTGGCGTTTCGGGTGGAATTTGGCAATCAGCAGCCAAGCCAACAAAATTTATATTGGCGCGGTTTGGTATTTTCCGATTTTGATGGCACCACCTGGCGAGCCAATCCTAGCTCCTCGCTTTGGACGCCCGATCAGCCGTTTGCTGATTGGTTATTACCGACGTTGAAGCTGAGTAAACGCTTTACCTTAGCCGTTATCCCTGACTATCGGGTGATTTTGGAGCAGACGGGACAAAATTGGTTGTTTGGGCTTGATTATCCGATAACCAACCAAAAAGGCATTGGGCTGACGTCGGATTTTACCCTGCGGTATTGGGACACTGTTAATCAGCGGTTTACTTATCAAGTGCATTGGTTAGATGATGCGCCTATCAATTTAGCCTTATCTACCCAGCAACGGCAGGTCAATTTAGCATTGCCAGTAGGTGGTAATCCACAAAGTCGCCAATTTGCGCAGCGACTCTACCACCAAGCAGGCGATGACCCGATTGCTTATACCAACGCCATCGCCCAGTGGATGCGTAGCCAGCAGTTTCGCTACACTTTATCACCCCCTACCTTGGGTAGTAATCGCATCGATGATTTTTTATTTGCTACCCGTGCAGGGTTTTGTGAGCATTATGCGTCAAGTTTTACTTACCTTATGCGAGCGGCAGGTGTGCCTGCTCGGGTGGTAGCCGGGTATCAAGGTGGGCAGTTAGGGCGTGATGGCAAAAGCTGGGAAGTGCGGCAAATGGATGCCCATGCATGGAGCGAGATTTGGGTGCAAGGGCGCGGCTGGGTGCGTGTAGATGCTACGGGCTTTGTCGCTCCCAATCGGGTCGAGCAGGGTATGGGGACTGTCACCCAAGACGCTGGGGCAAAAATGTTTGGTGAGGGCGTGGCAGGGCAAATTAGCTATCAGCAGTTTCAAATGCTGCAGCAAGCGCGCCGCTTGTTTGACCAAGCTGGCTACTATTGGCAACGCGATGTGGTCGGCTATGACCAAGACCGCCAGCGGTCATCGCTGTTTAAATGGCTCAATATCCAATCTGTCTATCAGCAAGTGATGGTGATGTTTGTCACTCTTGTGAGCGTCCTTGCGCTATTGGGATTGTGGCTGTGGTGGCGTCGCCGCCGGGTGTGGGATAGGCATGATTGGATTATGATACAGTTATCCAATCGCTTGGCAAAAAAAGACAAAACGCTCGCAAGGCAGGATAGTGAAGGGGTGCTAGCTTGGCTTACTCGACTTGAGCCAAAAGTCACCGATAGGGCAGCCCTTCAAGCACTTGCCGCGCTATATCGACAAATCCGCTATCAGCAGCCTACGGATAACAAACAACCCATGCGGCAATTAGACAATTTGGCGAAAACCATTGCGCTAAAAAAATCCCATTAATATTCAATATTTGTTTGCTATACTCTATAGGATATAAATAGATATAGGGTCTACGAGATATGAGTAATTTACCTACGCCACCGCTACAAACCGATAATAAAAACTCATTACCCTTGATTATTTTTGGCATTATTTTGGCACTCGGTCTCATCGCCGCGGCATTTGTACTGGGCACGCAGTTTAAGAATCTAAAACAGTCCGGCACGATTACCGTTAAAGGCTTGGCGGAAGCCCCTTACAAAGCCAATCTTGCCCAAATCCAAATGGGTGTCAGCGCTTGGGGACAGGACTATGCAGGTGCATTAGCCAATGGTAAAAATGACTTTAAAGCGCTGCAGCAATTTGTGGCAAGTAAAGGCTTTAGCGTATCTAGTCAAAATGTCACGCCCATAAGCGTTGAGCCGTATAATGAAGACTATGTGGATGAGCAGGGACAAACCCGCACCCGCCAAAATGGTTATAAAGCCACTCAAACGCTTTCAATTAGCAGTCAAGAACTCAATAAAATCACCAATATGCTCGCTCAAGTGCAAAATTATCGTATCAGCCATGAATCAGTGACGTTTGAAAAACCGCAATATCTACTCAATGACCTTGAAAAAATCAAGCATGATTTGATTGCCAAAGCCACCGATGATGCCAACAAACGCGCCGAAGAATTTGCCAAAACCGGTCATGCCAAAGTCGGGGTGATGCGCTCAGCGTCGCAAGGGTCATTTAATATTTTGGATGCGCATAATCCTGATACCGATGACTCAGATTATGGTGGGACGTATGATAAAGATGGCGTGGATAAATTGGTGCGGCTCGTTGTCACCATTGATTATGCGATTGAGCAATAAATTTAATTCAAAAGGTGAAATATTTTAAGTGAGCTAATTTAACTAAAAAAAATTTTTATATTAAGAATTTAGTGATTGGGAGAGTTTAAATTTAAATTATAAATATAATCTAGATATTCATCAGATTCAGATTTAATATAAATAGGATTCTGTAATGAACAAGACATCAATAAATCGATAATGTCTTTATCTTCACAATAACTTGGGTCTGCATAATATAGTTGCCAATGTTGTAAGAAAGGTTTACGTCTTTGGCTAATATCAATTTTAATCTTATCTATTTTTTCAAGAAATATAGGTGTAGAACGAGCTCTGCTTATTATTAATTTTATATCTAAGTAAAGACTACTTAACTCATTAAGCTTATCTTTATCGACAATTTTATCAAGCTTTCTTACATTTCGAACCATATAAGCAAAAAATAAATCAAATTCGTTAATATTTGAATTTGCTTGAATAAACTCTTGTAGTAATTCCATTAAGCTGACATAGGTTTCTAGCTTTTTACTTCTTTCTAGCATTCTTAGGGAAAAAAAATTAGGTTCTTTAGAATCAGTTAGACGCCAAAGTTTAGTGACATTATCCACATTCTCAATAAAATTCTCTAAAGCCTTCGAATCAACCTCAATATACTCTCTAGGTAAATCTTGCAATAGGTCAAAGTCATTCATTATCATAAACATTAACAGTTCTTAATAAACTATAGTAATTTAATTTAGACATTTCATCATCACATCTATCGAATAAAGAAAGTAGTCTCTCAATCTTATAAGATTTTCTAATTTTACTTGAGCTAGAGAAAGTGCCTTTCATTGTATAGACTAATTTTTCATCCTTATCCACATCATTATCATAAGAATAAAAATCAATTAGAAAATCACTTCGAAAGTGAAGAATAAGATTTACATTTTTTCTAAAGATTCTTAATCTAATAATTTCATCTAATATTGATACATTATAGGTTGTGTTGAACATTCAAAGCTTCAGCCAATGATAAGCAAAGGCTAGAGCCA
>NZ_DAMBOA010000012.1:0-55989 GCF_032064105.1 Moraxella sp. CTOTU49097
TTATCAAAATTCCCTCATTATGTTCTTTTGTATATTAAATGTTCAACACAACCTAACAATATTGTAGTTTTTTTAAAAATATGGCTCATTAAGCCTCACATCATTACTGTTTATTTTTATTTAACAAAGTAAAAATATTTCTCAATTCAAGTAGTCACACAAATCAAACAAGTTAGCTTACTGCTGTCGTTTAGGCATGCTAAAATTCTTAAAAAACCCTCATTGTTTTTGATGCAGTTACTTTTACCAAATAAGTACCGCGCTTGACTACAATCCCAATCTAAAAAATAGTGAAATCGCTGAAAACCTTCGACTAAGTAATCCAGTTAAACTTATACCCTAATGATGAATCAAATCGCTCAAATCCCCCTTGCCCAACGTGTCCGCCCAAAGTCGCTTGACGAGGTAATCGGACAAACCCATTTGCTCAGTGCCAACGCACCGATTCGCCGTATTGTTGAGCAAGGTTACTTGCCATCCATTATTTTGCATGGGGAAGCAGGCATCGGCAAAACCACCTTAGCCATGCTATTAGCCGATGCAGTGGGTCGTCCTTTTCGCCCGCTCTCGGCTATCAATGCAGGAGTCAAAGAGCTGCGTGAAGTACTGGCAAAAGATGACGGCTTGTTTGGCGAGCCGCCGGTGGTATTTGTCGATGAGATTCATCGGTTTAACAAAGCCCAGCAAGATGCACTCCTCGGCGCGGTTGAGTCTGGGGATATTACTTTAATTGGTGCGACCACTGAAAATCCCTCGTTTAGTGTCAATAATGCGCTGTTGTCTCGTTGCCAAGTGTATCGACTCAACCCTTTGAGCGAAGATGAAATCAGCCAAGTACTACAACGTGCCATTGACGATGATGCAGTTTTTAAACAATTTAAGATTGAAATACAATCAAGCCAAGCGATTTTTGCGCTATCGCAAGGCGATGCGCGTAAGGCGTTAAATTTACTTGAACTCGCCATTCAATCGAGCCCCAATTTTAAGCAAGGCAGCCAATCAGCGATAGTGGTGACTGATGACAATGTCATCGCGGTGGCAGGTGCAAGCCTGGTACGCTACGACAAATCGGGTGATGGCCATTATGACCTAGTGTCAGCGATGATTAAGTCAGTCCGCGGTAGCGACCCTGATGCGGCACTGTATTGGATGGCGCGGATGCTGACAGCGGGCGAAGACCCTGCCTTCATTGCACGGCGGTTGGTGATTTTGGCAAGTGAAGATATCGGACTTGCCAACCCCAATGCGTTACTACTTGCCGATACCGCACTGCGAAGCGTGCAGAGCATCGGTATGCCTGAAGCGCGGATTATTTTGGGGCAAGTGGTGGTGTATTTGGCGACATCGCCGAAATCCAATTCTAGTTATCAGGCCATCAATAAAGCGATGCGACTGGCTGAAAATGACCAATCGCCTGTACCACTACATTTGCGTAATGGCGTCACCAAGCTGATGCGTGCCGAAGGTTATGGCGCCAATTATGTCTATCCGCACGATTACCCCAATCACTACCACCCACAGCAGTATCTACCCGATAATTTGATGGGCACGCAGTTGTTTGACTTTGCTGATAATGCCAAAGAACAGCAAACCTATGCCTTTATACAGTGGTTAAAGAGCAGTGGTTAAAAAGCAGCGGCTAAAGGGCAATCTTTGAAAAGCGGTGACTAAAGAGCGATGCTTAAAGCGCGGCGGCTAAAAAACCCGTCAAAACAGACAACGGATGATTTAGCGCAGCCAAATGAACCCTATTCTGTAATACCCAGTATATCACCAGCAACAAGAACACCAACAAAAACCCAAGCTGAATCCACAAAAAATAGCGATGCTTAAAGCCCAATCGGCGCAGCTTGGCATGGCTATAACTGCCCTTATCAAAGTTAGTATGTTGATGCCTTTGCCATTTGCCCGAACGATAATAGTTTTCTACATCCGCAAGTAACCTTGGCACACTGGCGCTATCAAATTGCGCAGTTTCAAAATAATCGAGCAGGGGGCTGATATCATCGACATCATCCATATCATTGACGCTATCTAAATTGATGCAGTGCATTTTCCAATGCCCAAACAGCGCATTGGGCGCCTGTCCCTGCGCAATGACGTGAATATTTTTGTGTCTTTTATCGGCTTTGATTTTGTCAAATAGTTGGGTGATAGTGCGCTCATTACCTTCCATATAGTGTAAAAAGTTGCCTTGCTTAAAAAATAGTACGCTATTGACATTTGCCTGGGTGTTGCGCGCGACTGACTGACGATAGATATCAGGCAACGTCATCGTATGCAAACTTGCTTGTAAGGTGATTTTGCTCGTGTAGATAAGATAAAAGACTGACATCACAGGCTCCTTAGATAAATAAATCGGTTAGACGTCTATGACTTTTTAATAGCGTTTTCTTCAAACGTATTAAGAATGTAATTTTTATTAATTATTAAGTAATAATATACCAGTTTTTTTTAATTTTTGCTCAAAAATTATACAAAATCGCCACTTTTTGTTAATTTTTTCAACTAATCTACCCTAACCTTATGTCTGCGTGCGCTACCAGCGCGTATGGCTATCAATATTTCACTGCTTAGACTTACTGAGTTAATGCTATAATAGCGCACAAATAAGAAATGGGCGCCTATGCTAGCTTCACCCAATTTGATAAGGTGATTGTTAAAGTTAATTTAGACAATAGTTTGAACAATACTAGCTGATAGCGCTTATTTTCTGTCCCTATTTGTTAATCAGTTTTTCAATCAGTTTTTTAATCAATGTTATTTTAATAAATCGTTAACGAAGGCACTTTTATGGCATTTAATACAACGGCAGAAATTATCGATGACATCCGTGCAGGCAAAATGGTCGTTTTGATGGATGATGAAGACCGTGAAAACGAAGGCGACTTGTTGATGGCAGCCACCCATGTACGCCCAGAAGATATTAATTTTATGATTACCCATGCGCGTGGCTTGGTGTGTTTGACCATCACCGCTGACCGCAGTGAACAGCTCAATTTACCGCTTATGTCGGATAAAAATGGCGCTAAATTTAGCACCAACTTCACGGTATCGATTGAAGCGGCAGAAGGGGTCACCACAGGTATCTCAGCAGCGGATCGCGCCAGAACCATCCAAACAGCGGTGTCTTCGACTGCTAAACCCGAAGACATTGTACAACCGGGACATATATTCCCAATCGTGGCACAAAATGGCGGTGTGCTACACCGTGCCGGTCATACCGAAGCCGGCTGTGACCTAACACGCTTGGCAGGACTTGAACCTGCGGCAGTGATTTGTGAAATTATCAAAGAAGATGGCGAAATGGCGCGCCGTGATGACCTAGAGATTTTTGCCAAAGAACATGGCTTAAAAATCGGCACCATCGCTGATTTGATTAATTACCGTATTGCCAATGAGCAAACGGTAGAAGCTATCGCCAATTACCCCATGCAAACTGAGTTTGGTGAGTTTACTGCTTATCGTTTTAAAGAAAAAAATTCAGAGGATACCCATTTGGCACTGGTCAAAGGCAACCCTCAAGAAGGCGTGAGCACTGTGCGGGTGCATAGCTTCCAGCCATTGCGCGATTTATTCACCGTGCAGCTACCCAACAGCGGTAAGAGTAACTGGGATATCCATGCCTCGCTCAAAGAAATCAGCCAATCAGAGCGTGGCGTGTTTGTCTGGATTGGGCATCAGCAAGCAATTGATATGGGCGAAGCGCTCGATAACTTTGTCGCTGACAAACCCAACTCACCGCTTAATCACCAACCCTACCGCAGCATTGGGGTTGGTTCACAGATTTTACGTTATTTGGGCGTGCGTGATATGCGTTTGCTGTCATCACCACTCAAATTCAACGCGTTATCAGGATTTGACCTAAACTTGGTCGAAACCGTTGCCAATCCAGACCACAAAGAGTAATTCACCAGACAAAAAAAGCCACAAGCATTGCAGCTTGTGGCTTTTTTTTAACAATTTTAGTAACAGTTAAATTTTAGCGACAGTTAAACCGTATGACTTTCTAACTCGGCAAGTTGTTGGCGTTGACCATCAGAAATCGGTTGCTTGTTTTTGCCGTTTTGGTCAAAAAATACAATGACGGACGATACGGTAGCGACGACTTTTTGCTGGGCCGTGCTAAAGTAAACATAGTCATGGGTCAGGCTGGTATTGCCTATTTTTTCGGCACGAATGCCAATCCAAAGCACATCGGGGAAAGTGACAGAATTTAAATACTGGCAAGATGACGAAGCGAGCACGGTATAAGTTTGTAAGTTAAACATATCGACTTGTTCAAGGTAGTGGATACGTGCGCGCTGGGCATAGTTGTAATACACCACGTTATTGACATGATTGAACGCATCCATATCGCCCCATTCCACTTTTTGCTCATAGATAACAGCAAAGCCTTTTAATGGGTGATTGTCTTGTTGGGCGATGTTTTGGCGGACGGCATCACTCATTGGGGGATTGGACATATTTTTTTCTCTCATACGGCTACTATTTAACACGAGTTAACACAAGATAAAAACTATTGAATCACTAGCGCAGTCGCATTAACCCTTGCTGCTGGGTTGTGGCGACCAATTTGCCATTTTGCCAAAATTGACCGTGGTTTAGGCTTTTTGACTGTGATGTGGTATCGCACCACATGTTGTAGAGTAACCAATCATTCATATCAAATGGGCGGTGAAAATGCATACTATGGTCGATACTTGCCGCTTGCAACCCTTTAGTCATAAAGCTAATCCCGTGTGGCATCAGCCCTGTACCAATCAAATAAAAATCCGAAGAAAATGCGAGCAGTGCTTGTTGCACTTGAATTGACTGTTTACCCAGCTGCGGAATACGTAGCCAGTTGGCTTGGCTAGGTTCCATGATTTTTGGATGAATCGGGTCACGCGGCTGTACTGGCTTGATTTCGATATGACGCTGGCGCATAAAGCGCGCTTTTAGGGCATCAGGGATTTTGCCTACCACTTGGTCTTTGAGCTGCTGCTCGGTCAGCAACACATCTGGCGTAGGATACGTTGGCATCGCTTGTTGATACTCAAGCCCTTCTTCAAAGGGTGAAAAAGACGCCATCATGGTAAAAATTATGCTCGGTTGGTTATCATCATCATATTGGCGTGCTGTCACTTGACGTGAGGCAAGGCTACGACCATCACGTAATTTCTCGACTTGGTAATATACAGGCTTATTGATATCGCCACCGCGCAAAAAATAGCCATGAAATGAGTGGCAAGGTTTTGAATGCTCTACGGTATGGCTGGCGGCCATCAATGCTTGTCCCAGTACTTGTCCACCAAAAATACGCGCACCGACATAGTCGTGGCTTTGCCCAATAAATACACTGTCTTGATACGGTACGAGGGTTAAGGTTTCTAATAACTGCGTGACTAATTGCTGCCAAATCGCTTGCTGCGTTACGGCTGTTACGGGCACCTGTGGTTGCTGAGTGATATCAATCGTATGGGTATGGTTTATATCTTGCTGGCTTGCCATAGACACTCTTATGATTAACGTTATTTTGGGTAGATAAAATGAATTAAAGTCACTCATTATACAAGAATTTTTGAGTGATAAGGTTTAGAAATTCATCAATCTATGGCATGATAAGACATTTTTTAAACCTTGTATTTATCTTTAAAAAACTTACGAAAAAATCACGCAATCACTAGGCATACTATGAATCACGTAGGGAAAAATTCAGGCACTACCGAAGCGAACAACAAAGGTACCCATCCTGCTGCGACCCCGCTGTTAAAAAATCTATACCGACAAGTCTCTGGCAAATTATTGGGGCTCGCCGTCAAATCCAAACTTATCGGCGACATCCCCAATATTAGCGAAACTAGCACCCATGGTGGCGATGATAAGCTACCGACAGCAAGCGATAGCAATACATCAAGCCAGCGGCTCACCTTTTATGTGCTCAAAGAGTATTCTCGTAGCAACAGTATTTTAATTGACCTAGAAACCAAACAATACGACCTACCCCCTGCCCTAGCCAATGTCATCGATCGGGCGCATGGTATTGATGAAAATACTGCAATGATTTTTTTGCATCACCATAAAACAGAAAAACTGTCTGATAACAGTGCCGTATTCTCACCTCGCCTATTACGCTTGATTGAAGCCGTCGAGCGATACCCAACGCTACACATTGATTTTATCCCTGTCACTATCTTGTGGGGGCGCGCCCCAGAAAAAGAAGATTCGCTGTTTAACCTCCTCACGGCTGATGAATGGCAAGTGCCTAGCCTCAGTAAACAGCTATTTAATATCGGGGTCAAAGGGCGGGATACCTATGTGCAGTTTCATTCACCCAAAGATTTGCGTGCCATCATCGAAGATGAGATTAGCAAAAACCCTGCACTGCAAGCCGATAACCTAATATCCACTGATACTGCTAGTGAAGACCGCCATCATTTATACACCATCACTGCGCGGGTACAACAGCGTTTAGAAGGTTATTTGGATAAAAAACAAGAAGCCATCTTAGGTCCTGACTTATCAGACCGTCGCAATGTGGTCGATAAAATTCTGTATACGCCTGCCATTCAGCATGCCGTGAATGTCGATAGCAAAGAAAACTCGCGTGAACTCGCCAAAAGCCGAAAACTGGCGCGTGGCTATTTGAACGAGATTGCCAGTGATTACTCGTCTGCAACCGTGCGCTTTTTTGACCGCTTTTTGACCTGGCTATGGACACAGTTGTATGACGGGGTTGAAGTGGCGCACTTTGAACGGGTACGCGAACTGGCATCCGACCATGAAATCATCTATGTGCCTTGCCACCGCAGTCACATGGACTATCTGTTGCTGTCATACGTGATTTATAAACGTGGATTACGTGTACCCTACGTTGCCGCAGGCGAGAACCTAAACATCCCCGTACTAGGTCAAATATTACGCAATGGTGGCGCTTTCTTTATGCGTCGCAGTTTTAAAGGCAATCCGCTATACTCTGCGGTGTTTCGTGAATACGTGCATAGTATGTTGATGCGCAACACGCCGATTGAGTACTTCATCGAAGGCGGACGCTCGCGCTCAGGTCGCTTGTTACCGCCCAAAAAAGGGATGTTAGCGATGACAGTACAAAGCCATCTGCGCCAAGCGGGCAAACCGATTGTCTTTATCCCGACCTACATTGGTTATGAACGTATTATGGAAGGCGGCACTTATGTGGGTGAGCTTAAAGGTAAACCCAAAGAATCTGAATCGTTATTGGGTCTGTTAAAAGCCAGCCGAAAAATCGAGCGCATCTTCGGTCATGTGCACGTCAGTTTTGGTCAGCCACTGTATCTAGCTGATTTTATGAAAAAATTTGAGGTTGCCCCAAATACCCTACCCAAAGACCGTACCGATAGTGATATGCCTGCCAATGTCACTCACATGATTGACAATTTGGGCATCAAAATCATGCAGCGTATCAACCGCTCTGCGGTGCTTAACCCAGTCACTTTACTAGCTTTGGTATTGCTCGATACGCCCCATGGCGCACTCGATGAGCAAAGCTGTCGTGAACAGTTGGCACTGTATCAACGTATTGCAGAAAAAATCCCGTATGATGATGATGTGTCAATCACCCAGCAAAGCCCAGAATCCATTATCAATTATGGCGTCAAGCTTAAACTCATCGAGCGCACCCCACATGTGCTCGGTGATTTGATTCGTATTGCGGACGGTCAAGCGCCGCTACTGAGCTATTTTCGCAACAATATTTTGCATATTTATATCATCGCGTCACTGTGTGCCTCATTGATACAGCGTAATGGCACCATGAGCCTAAACACCATTGAGCGGGTGGTGGGTATCATGTATCCCTTCTTGCAAGCAGAGTTGTTTTTGAAATATCCACTGCGCACCCTAAATGACACTTTGCGTGAGCATATCGATACGTTGGTCGAAGAAAACATCATCGTGGACAAAGGGGTGAATGCGGACGGTCATCGCATCCTGACCACGCCAGAGCCGAATACCCGTAGCTATCAGCAGTTGACAGTACTTGCCAATTCAGTTGAGCAAAGTCTAGAGCGCTACTTTATGGTACTTGCGCTGCTGAGTCAGCAAGGCTCAGGCAAACTCACCAAAGATCAAGTGATTGATTTGGGTCATCTGCTTGGTCAGCGTCTATCGGTGCTATACGAAGATGACATGCCAGATTTTTTTGACCGTGCCTTGTTTACTAGCTTTATGGATGCGCTAGAGCGTCTAGGCTATATTACGGTGTCGGGTGATGGGGTGATTGAGTTTGATGCTCGCATTCATACCATGGCAAAAAGCGCGCGATTTATCCTCAATATGGACGTGATGCATATCTTACAGCAAATTTCACAACTGACTGATGAGGAAATCAAACGCACCTTGACTGAACTGCAAAACAAAAAGCAACGCAAATTTAGTCGTAAAAAAGCTTAATTCCACCGAACAATAAAAAACCGTGTTATCGCAACACGGTTTTTTTGCCTGCAAATCAGCCTAGCGACGCTGCTCGACAATCAATGAATCAATGCGGCTATTTTGTAGTTGGCGTTGGGCTTGTGCCGCCATTTCTGGGCTACTCATGGCGCGAGAGATGACTTGATAGACGGTTTGGTCATTATTTAAGCGTTTTTTGACGATTTGGGCATCCACCCCCGCCATTAGCACTTCAGCACGGCGTTTATCGGCATCATCGGCATTATCAAAGCTATTGATTTGCAAAATATAAGTCCGCGTAGGCTCTTCATTGCCAATCACAATGGCATCGGCACTGCTTTTGTCATCGGCAGCGGTGCTGGTGTCTATCGTGCTATTATTGGCTGAAGCGCGTGGCTTGGTACCGTTATCATCAGACAACAAGGGATTATCGACCACGCTGACATTCGCTGATTTTGGCGCACTGGTGCTGTCAGCTTGGGTCAACACCACATCAGGCTGCGCTGAGACTGGCTGACTGGCAGCAGCCTCGTCGGGGACTGCACTGACCTGCTGTTCTTTGAGTAAGTCATAGAACTCGTAGTTATTGGTTTTGGGTTTGTCTTGCACCTTTGGCTGCACCATCGGCGCTTCATCGCTGCTCGTGGTTTTGCCTTGGTTAAATGGATTCCACAAATAAACAAACAGTCCAATCCCCACAGTCAATATCATGCCCACCAACATGGCAGCAAAAAACGACATCGTGCTTGGCGCTTTACGCGGGGTCGCTCCTTTGGGTCTTGCCATCATCATCTCCTACGACATGGGATACGGTAATATTACAGCGTTTTTAGCGTATCTTAATCATATCACATACTGGTTGGTGCCGTTAATCCGAGCAAAATTAAGCCGTTTTGAATCACTTGGCGTACCGACTTTGATAACCGCAGACGCGCTTGCATCAAGTCCAGCTCATCTTGGGTTGGGGTTTCGCCATCTTTGGGTAAGATACGGTTGTCGTTGTACCAACCGTGGAACAAGCTTGCCAAATCTTTGAGGTAATTGGTCAATAAATGCGGCTCATAATTAACCGCAGCACGGCGTAGCACTTCAGGGTAAGAAGCCAGTAAGCTCAATAAATCCGTTTCAACAGGTTGGGTCAACAGATGCTGGTGGGCTTTGCCGGCTTTGTCATCGACCTTAATACCGCGCTCTTCAGTACGCTCAAGCACCCGGCAAATACGCGCATGGGCATATTGAATATAATACACCGCATTATCTTTGGTATGCGATTTGGCAAGTTCTAAGTCAAAGTCAATGTGCTGTTCTGGTTTACGCGCGACATAATAAAAGCGCGCGGCATCATTGCCGACTTCTTGACGCAGTTCACGTAAGGTCACAAACTGACCTGAGCGTGATGACATCTGGATTTGCTCTGTACCGCGCCATAGGGTGACAAACTGCACCAAAATCACATCCATACGCTGCGCATCGTAGCCCATCGCCGTCAATGCCGCTTTCACGCGTTTGATGTAGCCGTGGTGGTCTGAGCCCCACACATCAATAATTTTGTCATAGCCGCGGTCAAGCTTGTCTTTGTGGTAGGCGATATCCGAGGCAAAATAAGTAAATTGACCATTGGCACGGCGGACAACACGGTCTTTTTCATCGCCAAATTCGGTGGATTTAAACCACAAATTACCGTCTTTTTGGTATAAAAACCCCCGCTGTTCTAATAATTCCAAAGCAGGCACAATGGCATCTTGGATTGATTTTTCGCTAAACCATTGGTCAAAATGGACATTAAAATCCGCCAAATCATCTTGGATATCTGCCAAGATGGTACTTAGTGCGGCTTCATGAAAAATCTGATAGTTATCGCCCAAATTGGCTTTGGCATTGGCAATCAGCCCGTCAATATGGGCTTCTTTATCACCTGAGATACATACTTTTTCGCCGTTGGCATCGATTTGGTACTCGGCATCGGCAGGTACATTGAGTAGCATATGTTCCCAAGCGGTTTTTAGGCTATCGCCATGCTGTTTTTTGATGGGTTTGGCAATATCTTTGACATAATCCCCTTGGTACGCATTGGTGGGAAATACAATTGGCTCACCGCACAGCTCAAGGTAGCGCAAATAGGTACTGGTTGCCAAAATATCCATCTGACGACCTGCATCATTGACATAATACTCACGCCCGACTTGGTAGCCAACTGCCTCTAGTAAATTGGCCACGCTCATGCCAAACGCAGCGCCGCGACCGTGACCCACATGCAGGCTTGAGGTTGGGTTGGCAGAGACAAACTCAACTTGGATTTTTTGACCAGCAAATTCTTCGGATGTACCGAAGTCGCCTTTTTGCTCCATAATGGTGTCTAAGATGGCAAAACGCGCATTATCATCTAAGAAAAAGTTAATAAACCCCGGTCCTGCAATCTCAACTTTGCTAATCATGTTTGAAGCAGGCAACATCGCCACGATTGTTTGCGCCAGTTCACGCGGGTTTTTCTTGGCAGTCTTGGCAGCTATCATAGCAAGGTTACTGGCAAAATCGCCGTGCGCCTGGTCTTTGGTGCGGCTGATGGTACTGTTATCAACCCAATCGATTGGCAAAATTTGCTGTTGTTTTAGTGATTCCACCACTAATGCTAAGGCTTGCGAAATGACGGGTTGTTGTTCTGACATGGAAATTCTCTTTGTTGGCTCACAGGTTTTGTTGCAGGGTTGATAGCTAAAAAAGCACGATAAATCAATGAATCACCACCCATTTGAGGCTATCACTCGCTCACAATCGATGGGCATGGATTTTGGCGTTCAATATACCAATTTTTGATGGTTTTTTCATTATAATCCTGTCAAAAGATACATGCCATTACAAGGAAACGCGGTTTTTTAGCGTATAATATGCGCTAAAATTTTGTAATGTCTGATGACAATCATAGGATAATAACATGTTTGTTTTAGTCTCTAGTGAGTTAATCACCAAACTTGGCATGTATGTGCTGCTGCCTATCTTTATCGCGTTTTTATTTTTTATCATGTACGATATTTCCAAGAAAAACAATGCAGGCAAACAAGGCACATTTTGGATTTTTTTGGCACTGGGCGGCGGTTTTTTTGGCTTTCTCATCAAAATGGTCTTGGAGTGGTATTTTAGTAGGACGCTTTAAACTCCCCTACGCTAAACCTTACTGGCCTAAAACGCCATTACCCCAAAGCGTATGACCCTTGTTACTTGTTCATGTGCCGTTACGGTCGTTTGGCTATCATCACCGCACGGGTCGGGCGTTGATAGCCCTCGATGGTTTTGCTGCTATCATTGGGGTCAAGAAAATCGCTTAAAGATTGATAATCCATCCAGTCGGTTTTGCGTTGTTCATCCGTCGATGTCACATCCACATCGACACAGCGCACTTCCACAAAGCCTACTTTGTACAGCCATAGCGACAGTGCCGCAACCGATGGAATAAAATACACGTTATTCATCTGTGCATAGCGCTCACTTGGCACTAACACGGATGTTGCGTCCCCTTCAATCACTAGGGTTTCTAGTACCAATTCTCCGCCTTTTGCTAGCTGATGGTATAACTGCTCAAGATGCTCAAACGGTGACGCGCGGTGATACAGCACGCCCATACTAAACACGGTATGAAACAACCCCGCTTGCCCGCTAGTCAAGCTAGGATTGGGCAAGGCTTCAAGCGGTACGGGCACATAGTGCACCCTGTTGCGTCCAAAATCGTTACGGTCAGCGTCTCTGACGAAATGCCGAATCGCCATAAACTGGTGATAAAACAGACACGATGGGTCGATCACAATCACCGTGCTTGCCCCTGCGCCCGCCATACGCCAGCCGTGATAACCCGAACCGCCGCCCACGTCTAGCACGCGTTTGCCGTGAAGTGGGCTGATATGCGGCAACACCCTATCCCATTTCCAGTCACTGCGCCATTCGGTATCAATATGGATTTGCCGGTCATCTCGACCCAGTAAAAAACCGCCTTTGCGCCACGGCATCAAACGTTTGAGTAGCGCATGGGTTTGTTTGTATTCACTCTCTTGCCAGTCAAATGCTGCGGTGATACAGGGTTGATTTAGGTCTACTTGCGCGTTGTCAACCACGGGCAAGCGCTCAATGAGCGATTGATAAAATGGCGCATGGGCGTAGCGTGATTTGTCTTTGACGGTAGCCAGCCAGTTGGGCAACTGGGCAAGCCATTCATTGGCAACTGGGTATTTTTCCGCCAATTGCAGCAAGGTAAGATAGACGTCGGTTTCAGCAGTTTTGATGGTATAGTTCATGGTGGACTCTTTTAGGATTGACAGGTTTTCATCTTTTAAGGGTAATCATCACTTAAACGCAATAATCGACGCGAAGTTTAAAAACTGAAACCACGTCAAATGGCGGTCAAACCCCACCATTGCTAGACGCTGATGATGAAAATCGAGGGTATCGGTGATAAGTACATTCTCCAGTGCATTGCGTTTACCACTGATTTCCATCTCACTATAGCCATTGGCGCGTTTAAAATCATAATACCGCTCAACGCGCCAGGCATCGTCCGCTTCATCGAGCAAATGGGTTTTTTCGGTCAAAATCAAAATACCGCCTTCAACTAAAGCATCATAACAGCGTTTGAGTAACTGCTCGCGCTTGTCAGGGGATAAAAACTGCAAGGTTAAATTGAGCACAATCATATCGCACCGCTCAAACGCCACCCCACACACATCGGCACAAATCAGCTCGATATCATGCTCAGGATAATGCTGCATCAGTACACTTTGCGCTTTGGTGATCATCGGCTCTGAGATATCAATGGCTTTGATTTGCAAATCTTGCGGCGCAAACTCGCCTGCGAGCGCAAAACTCACCGCCCCGAGTGAACAGCCCAAATCATAGACGCGGCTGACTTTATTGCCGTCGCTATTGGTTTGGCGAAACTGGCAATGGCGTTTGGCAAAAATCGGTAACATGGCGAGCATCTGCCCATACCCAGGCACACTACGGCGAATCATATCGGGAAAACAAGCCACCACTTGCTCATCAAAGCTAAACCGCGCATTGGCATCTAGCGGCGTGGTAAATAATATATCGTGGGGTGGTTTGGCTTGGGGCTGACTCATGCGGCTGACTCACTATGGCTGATTGAGCGTTACTAAGACTCAGTATCGCTGACTTAGTATCGCTGACAGTTTTATGCGCGCTTCAACGATGAAGCGCTTAAGAAACGCTTAAACTGCCAGGTTTTTAGATAGCGGAAACTTGGTTTACATTGCCTAACTTGAATGGCGAGTAAACTTTGCTATTCTAACATTTTCACCCGTTTTACTTTTAATAATTTATTTTAACCCTTATATCAAACCAATGAGATAACCATAAAAAGGTACTGTTATGCAAACGATTATTTTAGGTGGTGGCTGTTTTTGGTGTACCGAATCAGTATTTAGCCATGTCAAAGGTGTGACCGATGTCACATCAGGCTATATGGGTGGTGATGAAGTAAGCGCCAATTACAAAGCCGTCTGTGGCGGCGATACCGGTCATATCGAAGTGATTAAAGTCGATTTTGATGAGACCATTATTCCGCTTGAGACGGTATTAGATATTTTCTTTGCCACCCATGATCCAACAACACAAGACCGTCAAGGTAATGATGTCGGCAGACAATATGCCTCTGTGGTGTTTTACACCGATGAAGCGCAGCAAAAACCGACCATTGACCGTGTGATTGGTGAGCTTCGCGATGAGCAAGGCATCAAGGTGGTGACCGAAGTCCATCCTGCTGCGCAGTTTTTCCCTGCCGAAGACTACCACCAGGACTATTACGCCAACAACCCGACCCAAAGCTATTGCAACTTTGTGATTCCGCCCAAGCTTGCCAAGCTCAAACAATATTTTAGCGGTTTTATGATTGAACAATAACGCGTATTGTTATTTTATTGATACTTTGTTGATACTGCGTTAATCCTTTCAAAATTGGGCTTTACACCGTTAATGCCCAATTTTTTTGAGTTCAACAATTAAACTTACCAAAACCGTGCAAAAATTAACGCTTTATCACCCAATGTGAAAAAATGTAATTAAATGCATTTACTCCTTTCACTAAGCAAGCTTTTTTTATACCCTTGAATGAGTCAAAATTCACCCCGTTTGTTGATGTCTTTATCTGTCACTATTCAAGGTTTGTTATGCGTTTACTTCCGATTTTTATGGCGCTGGCAGGCGTGGCGATGATTAGCCAAGCCAATGCCGCACCGACACCGCCTAATCTTAGCAATGCCCAGTTTCAACAGTGTTTATCCAATCTCAAAAACAGCAGCACCTTTCGCGGTGTAGCGAGCACTTTAGAGCAATATCGCCCCACTGAGCCTGACCCTAGTGTGATTGTCTCGCTCAACTATCAACCTGAGTTTCAAAAAGAAGTATGGGACTATCTCTCAGGTTTGGTCGATGAAGAGCGTGTGCAAGACGGTATCAATGCCAAAAACCAACTGCAAAGTACGTTAAGCCGCATCGAGCAGCGCTATGGCGTGAAAGGAACGGATGTACTCGGTGTTTGGGGGGTGGAATCTAACTTTGGTAAACAGCTGGGTAAAAAAGACTTAATCCAGTCGTTAGCGACCCTGTCTTGCTTTGATCGTCGTCAATCGTACTTTCGCACGGAATACGCTAATGCGCTGCGTATCTTGCAAAATGGTGACATCCGCCGTGATGATATGACTGGCTCATGGGCAGGGGCGTTTGGGCAAACCCAGTTTATGCCAAGTACCTTCTTACGCTTGGCGCAAGATTTTGATGGTGATGGACGTAAAGATTTGGTCAACAGCCAAGCTGATGCGCTCGCGTCAACGGCCAATTTCTTGGATAAAGCAGGTTATCGCACGGGCGAGCCTTGGGGGTTTGAGGTCAAGCTGCCTGCAGGGTTTTGGGCAGATAGCAACCGCAAAGCCAAAAAACCGATGAGCTACTGGCGCAATCAAGGTCTGACCCTTGCCAATGGTCAGCCGCTACCCTCTAGCCTTGATAGTGCAGGATTGCTATTACCTGCAGGTAGTAAAGGCCCGGCGTTCTTAGTGGGTAAAAACTTTGATGCGTTTTATAGTTACAATGCGTCAGAGAACTACGCGCTAGCGATTGCGCATTTGTCCGATATGATTAGCCAAAACCGTACTAGCAACGTCGGCTTTGTCACACCTTGGCCCACGGATGATGCCGGTATTAGTCGCCGTCAAGCCCGTGAAATTCAGCAAGCACTACTTAATCGTGGGTATGATATTGGTCAAGCTGATGGCATGATTGGCGATAAATCACGTTATGCGATTCAAGATTTTCAGCGTCAGCAAGGTGTCAACCCTGATGGTCGTGCGGGTATGAAACTCTACCGTATGCTAGTGACTCAGCCAACAGGCAATGCTCAGTATCCAAACCAATACCCAACCCAAACGCCGGTTCGATACCAGTCTGTACCGAATTCAACGGTTACTGCCACGCCGACTAAAGTGATACGCGATGCTAATGGTCGCACGAGTTACTATCGTATTGATAATGGGCAAGGTGGGGTGACAACGCCCTAGTCATTGAAACCTTAGTGTTTCAGTGTTAAGCATTAAACCTTAAATGATTTAAACCTGAGATATTTGAAACTTAGTCATCTACAATGTTTATTAATTTTTTATCCCCCAATAAAAAACCCTTAATGTCAGCATTAAGGGTTTTTTGTTGATAGTGACACGGTTTTGTTAATATCCCCACATGGGACAACCTTATACAATAGGTGGCGGGGTGGGCTCTTCACCATCATCCATTTGGATCGGTTTGACTTCACCTTTTGAATTGCTGCCCCAATTGTCCTCTTCGTCTTCATCCCACTTTTTGAAGTTATCGCGTGGGTTGATGCCACGGCGTTTCATGTCTTCGACTTGCTCTTCAAGGGTGCGAAACTGCTGGGCTTCGTGCATGGTATCTTCAAGTTGGTTGATGTTGTTTTCAAGATCGTCTGCTTGTTGGGTCACATGATTGCTCATAATTTTCTCCTCTTTTATCCTCAATGTTATCGTTATATGTGTTGTGGGCTTATCATAACACAAACAAATGTGACGCTAGTTAGCAGGTCTGTATAACATTATCATGACATGAGTAAATTATGGCTTGGTGAAAGCTGATATAAAATACTTGGGTAAAATACTGAAATAAAACACTAAAAAAGGCGTGTTAAAAATGACGGATTAAGCTTGTACAATGATGTTAATCTGCCACAGCTCGCGGATACTTCGTTCTTCTTTGACCGAGACCAACCATTGTTTTTTCACCAGTTGGCTTTTGATCCATTGATAATCAATATTGCTAATTTGACAGCGAGAGACGGCATGGATTTTGGGTGAGATTTTGAGCGCTTCTGCCATCGCAGCATCTTTGAGGGCATCATTAATTTGGGTCAACATCATATTACTGGTAAACGGCTGCGGTAATGCTTGTAGCATTTGCACAATATTGCCCCAGCTAAATGTATAAGCCGCGCTGATTTCTTGCAAGTTGCCGCCTTCAAACGCGTGTGCGGTATAGTTCACCAATAACACTTCATTGAGCGCTTTTGGCGTGACTTGGGTCGGTCTGACTTCAAGTTCAAGCGGCTTTTGATCGCGCTCTAGACTACTGGCCGTTAAGGCGGGTTGCACGCTATTACGGATATGAAATCTATCCGAGACAAAAACTGACTTCAAATCACCACTAGCGCCTGTCGGTAGCGCCCTTAATGGATGGGTGTCTTTGACCCAACCTGACCGCGGAAACTTCTCTTTGATTTCCTCAAGCATTCGCACACAGTCTGGCACGCCATCATGGGTCTGATCGAAATGAATGGCCCGCGAACCTTGTTCTTTAATCACCAAATTAAACAGATCCAACCGTTGACGTAATAGCTCATGTTGGCTTGGCTGGGTATTGACTAACGCAATCATTGGCACACGTTTTGAAGACGCATAGATATAAGATAAGTGCAGATAACTGACACCGGATAGGCTTAAATGACCGTAATCATTGCCCAAAATAAAAATCATATAATCACATTGGTCAATTTGTTGGCGGCTGTATTCAACAAAATTGGTATGGGTCGCAAGCAAATCCCAAGTCAAAAAATAATCTGTCGATAGCGCATACTCTAGCGCGTTCTCTAAGTTGACATTTTCATTTCTCACCAAAGAGATATGAATATGATAACGTTTCTTTTGAGACATGCTATCTTCTCCATAACGCTCTAATGAACGCAATTAATTAAAAAAGTAAAGGGTTAAAAGCTGAATCGTTAAAAGTTAAATCGTTAAAGGCTAAAAGGGTAAAAAGCCATGCTGACTAACCAACAAACTCAATACACTGCGCGATGTTGAGTCACACACAAGGTAAAAAAATCAATCCCCAACTCTGGCAAAAATCGCTGCAACAGACGCGTTGCTGCCTGCTCAGTAGTGGGTAAGTTGGCGGTGGCATAAAACTGTAACCGTAGTCGCTCTTTATGAGAGGCAAGCTGATTGGCTTGCTCAAGCAAATCATGCACGCGTTTGGCAATGGCATCCCCTGAATCAATCAATGCTACTTGCCCCATAGCTTGGTGGGTCATCATCTCATCGATACGCTTTGCCAAATAGGCTTTAAAAAAAGGAAAATGGGTACAGCCCAGTACCAGTTGGTCTACTTTTTTATCCTGTAACTCACTTAGCAAGTGATCTAAATCAGTCACGGCTAGGTGATTGCTTGGCATACCCAACTCCACCCAAGGCACTAGGCTGTTAAAACTATATTTGTGGACAGTCACTTGCTGCGGTTTGGCGACTTGTTCAATGACTTCATTAAGTAAATACCCGTGCAAGGTCGCTGGGGTTGCCAACACCGCAACTTGCTTGGTGACCGATTGCATCACCGCAGGTTTTAATGCAGGGACTAAGCCGACAATCGGCACTTGAGGATACTGCCGCCTTGCCGCCTGTAATCCATGCGCAGAGGCACTATTGCAAGCTATCACAATAAGTTTACAGCCTTGCGAATGTAGCCAGTCCACTGCCTGCAAGGTAAGTTCACGAATCTCTGCTTCACTGCGTGAGCCATATGGTACGTGCAGGGTATCGGCGAGATAGATATAACGTTCAAATGGCAAGCGTCGCTGCAAATGGGTCAATACCGACAATCCGCCCAACCCAGAATCAAATACGCCTATCGGCGCGCTTGCTAACTCTACCATAGCCTAATCAGTCCAACTCGCAGGGTGCCGCTATTTTGAACCGCAAAATAATCGCCTACCCATAAAATAGACCACTATCTTATACCAATTTTTAGACGCTCACTACAAAAAAATGCAGTTGCCGAATTTGACAGCCCATTCGTCACTTTACTTGCTCAAAACTTATCAACAGTTTGGTTAACGCTGAGACTTATGCGGTCATGGTCAAGGTAAAAGTGCTATCACCACTGTGCAAAATCAATGACGTACCCTCTTCACCCTCCACCAACTCACCCAGTTCAATCAAATGGTAAAACACATTGCGATGAATGAGTCCGTATAATGCTGAGTCACCATTTTGGCGCACCAACAGATAAGGCTGGCTGACTTGTTTTTGCTGTAAGTCAGCATCATGCGGAGTAGCATGAGTAAATGGCAGACCCAAACGGATCGGATGCTGCTCGTCAGCAATCACCACATCGCCTTGCGTGGTGGTGAACTGCAACACAGGTTTGCTAGTAGCGCCAAATTGCTGGGTAATGACGTCCACTTGATTCACTAGCAGTGGCGCGTCTTCTACTTGGATTTGCCATTTCTCAACAGGGGTTTTTAAAAAATACTCAACGTGGTGGTTGTCATCAACCTCTGACCATAATACTTTGGCAAACAGATCAATGAGTAGCTGCCGGGTGATTTGACTGCCTTCATGCCACCACTCGCCATTGGCTTTGACCACCACATCCATCGTACCGCTGAGTTTGGGTTGCCATTTTTCAAGCGGTGGAATTTGGCGTGTCGGATGATTTGCGTTTGCTACCGCTTGTGAAGTGACCGATTGCGAAGCGACCGATTGCTCGATTTGTTGGCTTAGCTCGCCTATATCAACGCTAGTATCAAAATTAATATCAAAGCTGGGTTTAGATGCTACATTATCATTATTAGTCATTTTATAGCTCATATTATGGTAGTTTTTATTTAGATTAGGATTTAGAGTATTGTATGGGTTTATGAATGCCATGATGCGCTGTGTTGACATCACTTTGTGGTACATAGTAGTCAATTCAACGCTGGGTTTCAAATAGTCGCTGTTAGTACCTGTGTCGATTTATTGTATATAAAGGTGACAGATAGCATAAGACAAGCCAGATTAGATACGATAAATTAAGCCCGGCAGTCATTTTCTCCTGCAAAAATATTAGGTGGTTAAACGGTTAATCTATTATACTAAGTAGTATTTTTTCTGAATTCATATAACGATTCATTATATGTTAAAATCAAGAAAACCATTGATAACATTGCCAGCCTGTGCCAGCAATTATTTGATGAACTGATAATCAAAGGCTAACCTTCCCAATCACTAGCCTTGCAAAAATCATCGTGATGCGACTTATGTTGATGAATTGTCAGATATAAGCTGATAAACCGCATTGGGTTAAACAATGCGCGCAAGGTTAAGCAAGTTGTCATCACTGAATTTTATTTTTCTAAGGAGTTTGTATGCAAGACATCGAACGCGAGCAAATGGAGTTTGACGTAGTTATCGTGGGTGGCGGACCTTCAGGTCTATCTGCGGCAATTCGTCTACGTCAACTTGCCATTGCTGCTGGCAATCCTGATTTTAGCGTGTGTATCGTTGAAAAAGGGTCAGAATTTGGTGCCCATATCTTATCAGGTGCGGTCATGGAGCCTAACGCACTGACTGAACTGATTCCTGATTGGAAAGAAAAAGGTGCGCCCGTTCGCGTGCAAACCAAAGGTGACCGCGTCTACATGCTCAAAAATGAGACCAAATACCGCGAATTGCCAGAAAAAATCGTCCCAAGCTTGATGCACAACCACGGCAATTACATTATCTCATTGGGTAACCTTGTACGTTGGTTAGCTACCCAAGCCGAAGAGCTTGAAGTGATGATGTTCCCAGGTTTTTCTGCCGCTGAAATTCTCTACAACGAAGATGGTTCTGTTCGTGGCGTATTGACAGGTGACATGGGCGTCAATGCCGAAGGTCAACCAAAATCAGGCTATGAGCCAGGCTATGAGCTACTGGCAAAATACACCATTTTTGCTGAAGGGTGCCGTGGTCACTTAGGTAAACGCTTAATCAGCCGTTTTAACCTATCAGAAGGCAAAGACCCGCAGCACTACGGGATTGGCTTAAAAGAGCTTTGGGAAATTGACCCTGCCAAACACCAAGAAGGCATGGTGCTGCACGGTTCAGGTTGGCCACTTAGCGAGACGCATAGTAATGGTGGTTGGTGGTTATACTTTGATGAAAACAACCAAGTGTCATTTGGTATGGTGATTGACTTGTCTTATCACAACCCTTACCTATCGCCATTTGATGAGTTACAACGTCTAAAAACCCACCCGCTCATTCGCAATATTTTAGAAGGTGGTAAACGCTTATCTTACGGTGCGCGTGCCTTGACCAAAGGCGGTTTAAACTCATTACCAAAATTGTATTTTGCCGGTGGTGTATTAGTAGGTGACGATGCAGGTTTCCTAAACCCAGCAAAAATCAAAGGTACTCATACCGCCATCAAATCAGGTATGTTAGCCGCGGAAGCCGTGTATGAAGCGATTGCTGCCGGCCGTCAACATGACGAAGTGCCAACCTATGAGCAAAAATTCAAAGCATCCTGGCTCTACAACGACATGTACCAAGCGCGTAACTTCGCAAATGCGATGCACCGCATGGGTATCTGGATGGGTGGTGCGTTCAACTTCCTAGAGCAAAATATATTTAAGGGTAAAATGCCTCTGACTATTCGTGACAGAATGCCTGACTACGATGTGCTTGAGCGCGCAGACCACGCTTATATCCCTGAGTATCCAAAGCCCGATGGTAAGCTAACCTTTGATAAATTATCTTCCGTGTTTATCTCCAATACCAACCACGCTGAAGATCAACCTTGTCACTTGAAATTAACCGATCCAGAGGTACCAATTAAGCGTAACCTCAAAATCTTTGCTGAGCCAGCACAGCGTTATTGCCCAGCAGGGGTATATGAAGTGGTACAAAGTGACAGCGGCGCAAAATTTGTAATCAACTCACAAAACTGTGTGCACTGTAAAACTTGTGATATCAAAGACCCCTCACAAAACATCACGTGGGTCACGCCAGAAGGCGGTGGTGGTCCAAACTACCCAAATATGTAAGGATTTATCAAAAAAAGCCGCTAATGTTAGCGGCTTTTTTATTGGGTTTTGTTAAAGTTGTTTAAACCAAATAAGGCTCACCCACTTTGACACGCATGGTTTTACCAATACTGCTTGAATAAGTGGGCTTGGTGATATCACTGACAAATACCCAGTCGCTAGTGCATTGCTCAGGGGTCACTGTCACAATCATATAACCGCGCTGAGAGGTGTCACACCATTTTAACGTACCACCTTTGACCAGCATAGGTAACCCCAGTGCTAACTGTTTTGGGTCAACTGTTGCTAAGTATTCTTCAAAACCTGGCGATGTCACTGACTGTACCGCAAACTCCACCCCGACGGGTTCACCTTTGACATTGACTAGATTATTCGCCCAAGCATTATGGGTATCGCCTGCCAATACCACTAAGTTTTTTTGCATCGCGTTGGCAATACCATAAATCATCTCGCGTGCCACCGCGTAACCATCCCATGCATCTAGGTTATAAGGGATGAATGGGGCTTGCTGCAACTGTTGTACCACACTCTGCTCTTGCGGCGTCAAGGTCGTGGGCGCTGTCTGCGCTTTTTGCATTAGGGTCAGATAAGTGACGGCATCTACCCCCAAGGCAGGATTCATGAAGTTGAGCAGTACGGGGGCAGGAATAAACATCTGCCCCATCACCACTTGCTGACCCAAAATTTGCCAAGTCGACTTTGACGCTTGCAATTGACCTGCCAGCCAATTTTGTTGTGGCAAACCGATCAATTGGCGACTGGTATCTTGCATTGCTGCGGTGAATTTTGCGCTATCTAAAGTGAGCTGGCCATTGGCATCTTTAATTAAAAAATTATTGTAATCTAGCTGTTTGTCACGGGCAATGACACGGGTGTCTAGCATATGCAGACTGAGTAAATTACCAAAATCAAAACTGCGATAAATTTGCGTCATCACACTATTACGCGTGGGCATCCATTCATGATAGGCTTTCATGGCGTCCATTTTGCGCTGATTCCAATCGCCTTCATTGGGTTGGTGGTTTTCAGCACCTGCTTTATAAGTGTCATTACTAATCTCGTGGTCGTCCCATACCGCAATCATTGGCATGGTGGCATGTACAGCCTGCAAATCTTTATCGGTACGATATTGGGCATAGCGCAAGCGATAGCCAGTAATGGTGAGCAATTCTTCCACTGGAATGACTTCACGATTGAGCTGGGCGGCCTGGCTTGAAGCATAGGCAGGCACCGTTTTACCTTGCTCATCGATAGTATGGCGACCATATTCATAGATATAATCACCTAAGTGGAGCAGCACATCGACATCGCTGCGCTTGGCAATATCGGCATACGCATGAAAATAGCCTGCAGGATAGTTTGAACAGCTCACTACCGCAAGTTTCACTTGATTGACATTCGTGACAGGTAGGGTTTTGGTTTTACCAATCGGACTGGTGACACCACCACATATAAATCGATAAAAGTAAGGGGTATTCGGCTGTAAACCCGTGGCATCCACTTTGACCGTATAATCTTGCCCACCGTTTGTTTTGCTCGTGCCTTTATGGATGATGGTGTTAAACGCATTATCACTGGCAATTTGCCAATCGACATCAAGGCTGCTGCCACTGTTCGTCGGTGTCACACGAGTCCATAAAATCACTTTGTCAGCAAGCGGGTCACCACTGGCTACGCCATGTAAAAAGCTAACCTGCGCTGTGTTATCATTATCATCATTGTCATTATTACAGCCCGCTAGCATCATCGATGCACCTGCGGCAGTCGCAAGCGAGGTAGATTGTAAAAAACGGCGACGGTTGATACTTGGGGTTGATGGCTGGGTGTCTTTAAGCAAATTGTGGATAGGAGAATTTTGCTCAGCAGGCGGTTTGGTCATGGGATTTCCTCAAGGTTAGGCAAAGCCAAAATGTGATAAAAATGAGTGACGTAACTAGGAAACATTAGCTGACTAAGGTGACAACCGTATGACGATTGAATGAACAATTAATGGCAAATTTTAGCCAATAAAAAAGCTGACCGAAGTCAGCTTTTGTGCAGTCAAAAATCTATGCAATAAAACATACAGGCAATAAAACTAGAAATCAAACCTAGTCGCTTATCAAGACTAGCCGCTAGATACCTGCAGCCGCTTTAAATGCAGCCTCATCAAAGTCATCACCATGGGTCACAACGATGGTACCATTAGGGTTAACGTTGACAAATTTGACCCCTTTGATGTCTTCGGTTTTTTTGATGATTTCATCCGCAGCGGCTTGGTCTGCGATAGGTAAATCGTATTTGGTTTGTGGCATAACAGGTATCCTTTATATTGATAACAAAATATTGATAATTCTATATTAATAACAGTGGTATTGCGCAATAGATAAAAATTAATTAAAACCAATAGTTAAGTCAGTGTTAATTAATCAATAAGTGCATAGGGTATAACATAACAAAAATTTGGGGATGTGAATAGGCGCTTTATCCGTAAAAACAACGCTCTATCAGAATTCAAGCGCCTACTATGCGCTATCATGCGTTAATGTATTTGATGGCATCGGGTGTCCAATGGCTGATATATTGCTGTACTTGTGATTTGCGATTTTCATCAGCAATTAGGTACTTAGCAATCGCTTGCGCCACGATTAGCAAGCTTTCATCTCTGGCTAGGTCACTGACATAGTAGCTATCAAATCCCGTCTGCCGTTTACCTAAAAGCTCGCCTGCACCGCGCAGTTCCAAATCTTTTTGCGCAATCACAAAGCCATCATTGCTATCTCGCAGCACATTGAGCCGCTCGATACCCGTTTCTGACAATGGCGTTTGATAAAGCAATACACAAAAGCTTTTTTGGGTGCCACGCCCCACGCGTCCGCGTAGCTGGTGCAATTGCGATAACCCTAATCGCTCAGCATTTTCAATCACCATCAGCGAGGCATTGGGCACATCGACCCCGACTTCAATCACGGTAGTAGCCACCAGCAAAGCGGTTTTACCGGCTTTAAAATCCGCCATAACTGCTTGTTTGTCATTGGGCTTCATTTTGCCATGCACCAAGCCAATGTCGAGATTGAGCCTGTCATTCAAATCGACATAGGTCGCTTCAGCGGCTTGGGCGTCAAGCACGGTAGATTCTTCGACCAGTGGGCACACCCAGTAAGCTTGTTTGCCTTGCTCGCAGTTGGCAGCGATACGTTCAATCACTTCATCACGTCGGTCACGGCTTATGGTGACGGTGGTGATGGGGGTGCGGTTGGGCGGCAGTTCATCAATGATGGACGTATCCATATCACCAAATGCACTCATCGCAAGGGTACGCGGTATAGGGGTGGCTGTCATAATCAGCTGATGCGGAGTAGTATGCGCCAAGCCTTTATCTACTAGCGCCATTCGCTGCTCCACCCCAAAACGGTGCTGCTCATCGATAATTACCAAGCCCAACTTGGCAAAACTGACATGTTCTTGAAATAGCGCATGCGTACCGACCACGATTTGCACCTCGTTGTCTTGTACTTGTTGCAAGGCTTTTCCACGCGCTTTGGCTGTTTGCTTACCCACCAGCCAACCCACACCGATGCCAAGCGGTTCAAACCAGATTTTAAAGTTATTAAGATGTTGCTCCGCCAAAATCTCTGTCGGTGCCATCACCGCCACTTGCCAGCCGCTATCAAGCGCATAGCATGCCGCCAAAGCTGCTACCAAGGTTTTGCCTGCGCCAACATCGCCTTGCACAAGTCGCAGCATAGGCACTGACGTTGACAAATCTTTGACGATTTCCGCCACTACACGATTTTGGGCATGGGTCGGGGTAAAAGGTAAATTGGCTAACAGGCGATTGGCAAGCGCGCTTGTGGCATCGCAGCGCGGTGCTTTGTGCTGATAAAGCTGTTGTTTGCGGTACAGTAGACTCAGCTGGTGCGCCAGCATTTCTTCGATAATGAGCCGCTGACAGGTCGGATGGCTGCGATTTTTTAACGCCGCTAATACCAAAATTTGCTTGTTCAAATCGGTATAAATCGGTGGCTGATGAATAAAGCTAATGGCTTCTAGCAAGCTAAATTCCCCAAATGGGTTATGGCTACCTGCCAGTAACGGAAACTGTTGGCTCAGCGCATTTTGTACTGTTTGCCACTCAGTATCACTGATAGTAGCCATCACAGGATTGGCTTGTTTAACCGTTTGCAGCGCAAGTCGAATCAAGCTACGCAGTTTATTTTGATGCAAGTTTTTGACCGTTGGATAAACAGGTATCAGCCCTGTATTGGTCAGGGGTTGATGTCCAGTAATAATTTCATATTCAGGGTGGCTGATTTGGGTGCCATACTTACTGATACTGATTTCACCAAAAACACGCAAGGTATTGCCCACTGCCATGGTTTCGGTCAGTCCACGATAGACTTTGAAAAAGCGTAATGTTGTTTGCGCTGTCCTATCTTGCAATGTCACGCTGAGGCCCATCTTTTTGTTGTCGACGCGGACAACGGTGCCTTGTAGCAATGCCGATTGTCCATCGACGACATCACACATGTTGACCAGTCGGCTGCGATCTTCATAATCACGCGGCAAATGTAGCAACAAATCAAACACGCGCTCGATACCTAGTTGGTCAAGCTGTTCAGCGATTTTGCTACCCACGCCAGCAAGCGCGGTGACAGGGAGGTTAAAGATGTCAGGTTTTAGCGTCATATCATAAGCTTAGATGCGCTGTCCATGATAAAAATAGCATGAAAAAACACCAAATTAAGTTAGAATACATAGCGACACAATTTACGCTTTATAACCGATGAACTCAACAAATTTATCATTTAATAATATTGCTGTTTTGATTGATTAGGCTTGCTATGAAACCGTTTTCTTTCTTTGCCCTGATAACTACTAGCATTTGTTTTACGGTTACCGCCTGCACCCAAACGCCAGTGATACCCATCCAACCTATAAAACCACCCGTTCAACCATTAGCAAAGCCCAAAATCGCCCTTGTATTGGGCGGTGGCGGTGCCAAAGGTTTTGCCCATGTCGGCGTCATCAAGGTACTGGAAAAAAATGGCATCACCCCCGACCTAATCGTCGGTACCAGTAGCGGCAGTCTAGTCGGTAGTTTATACGCCAGTGGCAAGTCCGCTAGCGAACTTGAAGACATCGCGACCCATGTTAGCAATAATGAGTTGCTCGATTATAGCTGGAGCAAACAAGGCTTTATCGAAGGCATCAAATTACAAAACTGGGTAAATACCCAAGTCGATAATCAACCGATTGAAAAACTCCCCATCCGTTTTGCCAGTGTTGCCACGGATTTAACCACCAAGCAAAAAGCTGTCTTTGATAAAGGCAATACCGGTCTGGCGGTGCGGGCATCCAGTAGCGTGTATGGCGTTTTTGTACCGCCACGCATCAACAATAAACGCTATGGCGATGGCGGTTTGACAAGCCTTGTGCCTGTGCAAACTGCCAAACAAATGGGCGCAGATATTATCATCGCGGTAGATGTTTCAGGCCCGCCAAAAAACAGCCATCCGCAGGATTTTTGGGCGCTACTGGATAAGACATTTGCCGTCATCCCCAATCAAGCAAATGCTGCTGAAATCAAATTGGCGGACGTGGTGATACGCCCGGATGTTGGTGATATTGGCACGACCAATACCATAGCCAGAGAGGCGACGATAAAAGCAGGGGAAATCGCAACCTTCTCAAAGCTCAGCGATATTGAGCAAAAAATCGGCAAGTTTCAAAAATTGTAATTAAAAAAACCGCTCATTCAATTGAGCGGTTTTATGCGTGAGCCCTTCTAGGCATTGCTTCTAGGTATTGAGCGCTTATTATTTTACTTTTAAACGATATTTTACCATCGCTACTTCATTAAGACCCAAACCTGGTACATCCCACTGTATGGCTTTATAGTAAGCCATCGGTAGATTTTGTAGCACGCCATTCATGTTGGTTTTTAGTGGCATATATTGAAAATTGGCACCGTCCATACTGCCAAACGCGCGGGTTGGCTCTACATCGCTCGTGCTCACTAATTCCATATTGGCTGGGATGTTCATGGTCACTTTCAGGTTGCGGATACGGTCAGGGCTGTTATTGGTTAAGTAGCCGCGATACTCTACGACGTTGCCAGATGCAAGGCGAGTTTGTGCATTGACGGGGCTTAACACTTCTTGACCTTGTGGATCCTGACCAACAACAGAGGCTAAAATGCGGGTTTGAACTTGACCAGCGACAGGTGCTGAGATAGGTGCAGTTTGATTATTATCAACAGGGTCTAATGCCACCGTTGGCAGCACAGCCATTGCGGCGGCTGATGCCCCAAGTGAGGCGGTCATTAGCGCGAATACTGAAAGCTTTTGCATGAATATTCTCCATTAAATCATGATTTTCAAATGTTCAAAATTGTTGTGTCAGCGGTTGTTAGCGTATTCTCTTTTTTTGGCAGGTTGGCATACAACGCTGATTGGGTGGTCAAATAGGTTAAGGCTCGACTATAGATTAGCATAACAAACTTTACAATTTAACTCACTAGCAAGTTGAAAGTTGCGGGATGAATTTACTAAATACAAACAGCGCAGCCAAAATCAGTAAGATTAACTATTGTATTTTGTAAGGTTTATTGATAGCCTTATCGTTAGTCTCTGATCGATGCGCGCAATCACGCTGTTAAACTTACATGTATGTTTAATTAAAAGAGACATAAACTTTATCGTGCGCTGTTTGTACGTCTACTTTTTTTATCATGTCTACTGTTATCATGCCAACTTCAACCGATACTTCAGCAAATTTTACCCATGGCACTGCACCGCTTGCCAATGGTGAAACGATGACTGATAATAACCCTATACTTGCCTATCACGCTATGATTGATTTACCCAATACTGCCCAACAAAATGCCGCTGCCACCCCTGCTTATGTTACCCCACCTTATGTATTATGGTTTCGTAACTTTGCGCCCTATATCAACACCCATCGTGGCAAGACCTTTGTCATTATGTTCAATGGCGAAGCGGTCAATCACGACAATTTTAGCCATTTGATTCATGATTTTGCGCTGCTGCATAGTCTCGGCATTAAGCTCGTACTCGTTCACGGTGCGCGTCCGCAAATTGATGCCAACCTTGCCGAGAATCATATCGAAACACCGATGGCAGATGATGTGCGCATCACTACAAAAGAAGCCATGCCGTACATCCTAAAAGCCGTTGGCTCAATTCGTCTGCAAATTGAAGCGCAGCTATCGATGGGACTTGCCAACTCGCCGATGTATGGCTCTCGTATTGATGCCATCTCAGGCAACTTCGTCACCGCCCGTCCTTACGGTATCCGTAATGGCATCGATTATCAATTTACGGGTGAGGTGCGCGCGATTGATGCCGAAGCCATCCACAACAATTTAATCCATGATCATGTGGTGATTTTGGGCAGTATGGGCTATTCTGCGACAGGCGAAGTATTTAACCTGCTGGCTGAAGATGTGGCGCTACAAGCCGCGATTAGCCTAAAAGCGGATAAATTAATTTTCTTGGGCGAGCAAACAGGTATCTATAAAGATGGCACTCACCTGCTTAAAGAAATGATTCCGCATGAAGTAACACGCTTCTTACGTGATGTTCCTGAAAGCTCAGAAATCGCGCGTTTCTTACGGGCAGCAAGCGATGCTTGTCAATATGGTATCCACCGTACCCATATCATCTCCTATGCCAAAGATGGCGCACTGCTTGAAGAGTTATTTACCCGTGACGGTTCAGGGACGCTAATTTCCCATGACCCGTATGAAGAAATTCGCCGTGCCGACATCGATGATGTGGTAGGTTTGATTGAACTGCTAGAGCCACTCGAAGAACAAGGTATTTTGGTCCGTCGTTCACGTGAGCGTTTAGAGAGCGATATCGAGAACTTTAGCGTGATTGAGCGTGATGGCATGGTATTAGGCTGCGCGGCTTTATACCCACTCAACGACCAAGCCGCAGAAGTTGCTTGTGTGGCTGTCCATCCCGATTATCGCAATGGTAGTCGTGGCGCAGATTTGATAGCATTCTTAGAGCAACAAGCGCGTAGCCGCGGCATCCACGAACTCTATGTCTTGACTACTCGCACCGCGCATTGGTTTGTCGAGCATGGGTTTATGGAAGTCCCTGCTGAATCGCTACCGGCTGACCGCTATGCTTTTTATGACAATACCCGCAACTCTAAAGTATTAAAAAAGGTGCTTTAAAGGTACGCTTTTCAAGCCAGTATATAAAAAACGCTCAATAGGAATTGAGCGTTTTTTTATAGCCAACTAGGTAAAACTTTAAGCTGGGACAAAACTTAAAGATAGGAAAAAACTTAAAGTTTGACGGGTTGGGTCACAGGTGGGTTGACTTGTAACAGCTCAATATCAAAAATCAACACGCTGTTAGGTTCGATATCGGCATTACCTGCTTCGCCATACCCTAAATTAGCGGGGACAAAGAGACGGTATTTACCCCCTTCTTTCATCAACTGTAGCCCTTCTGTCCAACCTTTAATCACTTGATTGAGTGGGAAAGTCACAGGTTCGCCACGTTTATAAGAGCTGTCAAAAATGGTACCGTCAATCAAGCGACCTTCGTAGTGGACTTTGACTTTGTCCGTCGCTTTAGGCGATTTACCCTTTCCTTGTGTTAGCACTTGGTATTGTAAACCCGACGCGGTAGTCATCACGCCTGATTTTTTGCCGTTTTGTAGCAAGAATTGTTTGCCTTTTGCCGCATTGCTAGCTGCTAACGCTTGTACTTCTTTGGCATAGGCAATTTCTTTGTTTTTTTGATAGTCTAGCAATACTTTTTGCATTTGTTTTTTGTCAAGATTGGGCGACTGCGCTGAGTATGCATCCCGAAATCCCTGAAAAAACGCATCAAGATTTAAATCATCAATACTGTCCTTGTTGCTCTCACCCATCAGATAGCCAAAGCTATAGCCGACTTGTGCCAATGCTGGGCTGGTTGCCGTCACTGTTGATTTTGGTACATAAACAGAGGACGCAACTTTGTTTGCGCCAGTGCTCGCTGCTGCGGCATTTGCACTGATTGAGGTAACTGCTAACAGCATGCCAGTAGCGATGCCAGTCACTAAACTTACTTTTTTATATCCTAAAATCATTGGGATGTTCCTTTGCCATCGTGCCGATGAGTAGGGCGAGCGAATTCGATAGTTGCGCTTGCCCAGCTGATTGAGATCACCTATCTGACGCCAACCCAACCTATTTGGCAGGTTGAGAAGCTGACTGCATGGCTTCAATTTGTTGTTGTAGTTGGGCTTGGATATCTGCTGCGGCAGGCTGTGCGGCATCAGCAGGTGGATTGACTTTTAGCAAATCAACATCAAAGATGAGCACACTATTTGGCTCAATCCCACCTTGAGGGGCACCTTGCTCACCGTAAGCAAGTTTTGATGGAATGTAGAAGCGATATTTGCCGCCTTCTTTCATCAATTGTAAGCCTTCAGTCCAACCAGGGATAACTTGGTTGAGCGGGAATACCGCAGGTTGACCACCATGCTGTGCGGTGCTATCAAACACTTTACCGTCTAACAATTTACCTTCATATTGTACCGCTACGATATCTGTGGCTTTTGGCTGCGCGCCGGTACCTTCTTTGAGCACTTCATACTGCAAGCCAGACGCGGTAGTTTTGACCCCTGCTTTTTTAGCGTTTTGCGCTAAGAAAGCCTCGCCTTTGGCTTGGTTGTCTTTTAGGCGTTTTTGCATTTGATTTTGCTCATAGGTTTGTACCGCTTTAATCATTTCTTCACGGGTCATGGTCGATTCTTTACCATTAAAACCGTCATTGATACCTTGATTGATATCAGCAGGATTGAGGTCTTTGGCGTCTTTTTTGACGTTTTGACCCATCATATAACCTAGGCTATAACCTACCTTTGCCACTTCACTGCTTTGGGCATTGATAGCGGCTGAATTACCCGCCAACTGACGGCTACCGATGGCGGCTACTTGTGGGTCATTGCCAAAACTTTTGATAAAAACGGGTGATAATGCCAAAGCACCTAACACAACTGCTGCCAATACGGGAACTGTATTATTGCTCATAAAATTTCCTATCTGATATGTCCAATTAAGGTCTAATAACGACTAAAAAATCGTCTCAAAATTGTAGCTATCATAGCAGAAATAGTTTGTAAAACCTATGGCATCGTCAGCTTTAGGTTTTTTTGCCGGTAAATAGCGGCGATAGCAAAACGGTCTTTACCTGTATACTGTTTTGTTGATCTTATCAGCAGCAAAAGGACTTTCATGGCGCTTTTTCGCCCTTTTTTTACCTTATCAGCCCGCTAACGATGAACAGGATGAATGTAACAGCAAAATTATTAAGCCCTTGACATAAAGTTAGCTTAACTAAAATTAGCTCAACGTAGCAACAGCATCACAGATTTATGGGTAGCTAAAACAATTAGCCATGCAAATCTTGTAACGGCTGTGACATTTTTTCAAAATGCTTACCCAAAACGCCGCGATAGCGTTCTAAAATTTTGGGTAAATCGGCATCATAGTCGCCCGTTGGGTAAAACAAAGGCATAAAACGGATTTGCTTGGTTTTATAGTCCATTGCAATCGGCAAAATTGGTACGCCTGCGCCTACGGCAATATGATAAAAGCCTGTTTTCCACTTGTCGGTGTAACTTCGCGTCCCTTCGGGTGCCAATGCCAACCAAAGCTGATCTTGTTGTTTAAACTGTTCCAAAGTCGCCTGCAAAGTCGAGCCTTTTTTCTGACGGTCAATTGAGATCATACCGCCCCACTTTAAAAAAGGACCGATAACTGGAATACGAAACAACTCTTTTTTGCCCATGAGTTTGACATCAATGCCAAGCGTTAAAATACCCATCACCGCATTCCAACCGTCTTCGTTTGAGGTGTGCGGGACGGCGAGCATCACCAGCTGTTTGACATTGGGCATCTCGCCCACAAGTTGCCAACCGCGCATTTTTAAGTATTTTGCGGCGAGCTTGGCGATGTTTGGGTCATGACGGCGGGGCACATTTGAGCCAAATTGGCTTGGGTCTAATGGCGTTTGGTTGATATCCATGTAGGGTCTCTTTGATTTAATAATTTAATTTGAGTTTACATTAGTGCACTGAAATTAGCAAATCTGTTGATTGGAGGAATTTATAACAAGCTTTTGGGCTGCAAGATAATGATAGTTGCGCCCAACAGTATCACCAAACCGCCAATGCTGTCCCAGTGTGTCAGAGAAACGCCATCGACAAATTTTAGCCATACCAAAGCCGTCGCGATATATATGCCACCGTATGCGGCATATACTCGCCCTGTCGCTGTGGGATGAAGGGTCAATAACCATACGAACAGGGCAAGCGTGATGGTCATAGGCACAATGAGCCAAAGCGGTTTATGCTGTTTGAGCATCAGATAGCCAAGATAGCAACTGACAATCTCGGCAATAGCGGTGATAAAGAATAACAGCAGGGTAATCAACAATTTAGTCATATTGGCGGATTTGCCCCATGTTAGATGTTAGGCAGAAGGGGAAAGTTGATAAATCGCATCATGAGCGTCATTTTCTTTTAAAAAGTCTAGAGCGTCATAGGATTTATCTACTCGATAATGTGCAAACGTAGCTGATAGCCATGCACTGTCAATAGTATGCGCTAGCATTTTAGGCTCAACGCCAATCATTTGCGTAGCCATTAAACCCCAATTTCCGCCAAATCGCCTTTTTGCTCAAGCCATGTTTTACGGTCGCTGGCGCGTTTTTTGGCAAGCAGCATATCCATCACGCTATCGGTTGCAGTTGGGTCATCAAGGTCTAGCTGCACCAAACGTCGTGTATCTGGATTCATCGTGGTTTCACGTAGCTGTTCGGCACTCATCTCGCCCAAGCCTTTAAAACGGGTAATTTGCGGCTTTTTATTTTTTGCCACTTTTTTCAAGATTTGCTCAAGCTCGTCATTATCAAGGGCGTACTCCACCTCTTTACCAATATCAATGCGGTATAGCGGTGGCATAGCGACATACAAATGCCCTGCATCAACGACCGCTTTAAAATGTTTAACAAACAGCGCACACAGCAGCGTGGCAATATGCAGTCCATCCGAATCGGCATCCGCCAAAATACAGATTTTGTCATAACGCAGTTCGCTCAAGTCGTCCGAATCAGGATCAACGCCAATGGCAATGGCAATGTTATGAATTTCTTCACTAGCAAGCACCGTATCGGGCGATACTTCCCAGGTGTTCAAAATCTTGCCTCGCAGGGGCATAATCGCTTGAAAATGTCTATCACGGGCTTGTTTAGCACTACCCCCTGCCGAATCCCCTTCCACCAAAAACAGCTCTGCCCCATCTCGCAAATTACCGCGACAATCCGCCAATTTTCCTGGCAACGCTGGTCCTTGGGTGATTTTTTTACGCTCAACTTTTTTGGCGGATTTGAGCCGTTTGCCTGCTTTATTAATCGCCAATTCAGCGATTTGTTTGGCAATCTCTGAGTTTTGATTGAGCCACAAGCTAAAGCCATCTTTGGCAAAGGCTTGTACCACGCCCGCCGCTTCTCGGCTCGATAGGCGTTCTTTGGTCTGTCCGCTAAATTGCGGTTCGGAGAATTTTAGCGATAAAATATAATTGACCCCATCCCACACATCTTCAGGAGCGAGTTTGACGTTGCGCGGCAGTAGATTGTGCAGTTCACAAAATTCTTTTAACGCGTCAGTAATACCTGTGCGTAGTCCATTGACGTGCGTGCCACCTTGTGCCGTAGGAATCAAGTTGACGTAGCTTTCTTGTACAGGCGTACCACCCTCGCTAAGCCAACAAATGGCAAAGCTTAAACCTGCTCGCTCGCCTTTTTTGGCGTCGTAATTAAACACAAATGGCTGTTCTGGAAGGGTGATTTCTTCGACCAGTTGCTCGGTGAGATATTGCGATAACCCATCGGTAAATTGCCAAACGTCTTTGTCGCCGTCAATTTCATTGATAAAAGTGATGGTCAGCCCTGCCGATAACACGGCTTTGGCTTTAAGGTGATGTTTGAGTTGTTTGATGTTAAATTTTGGTGAATCAAAGTATGTTTCATTGACCCAAAACCGCACGAGTGTACCGCGTTTTTTCTTGTTAGAAGACGGGGCAACCGCCAGCGGAGCAACGGCATTGCCATCGACAAATTGCATGGTAAATGCTTCGCCATTTCGCCACACAGTAACATCGACTTTGTGCGACAAAGCATTGACCACCGAAATCCCCACGCCATGCAGACCGCCTGAGACTTGGTAGTTGTCGGTAGAAAATTTACCGCCTGCGTGTAGGCGTGTCAAAATCAGCTCAATGCCCGATTGGTTAAATTCGGGGTGAATGTCGGTGGGCATGCCGCGTCCGTCATCTTCGACTGACAACGAACCGTCAGTATGCAGTATCACGGTGATGTTTTTGGCGTGACCTGCAAGCGCTTCGTCCACTGAGTTGTCGATGACTTCTTGGGCAAGGTGGTTGGGACGTGTGGTGTCAGTGTACATACCAGGACGACGGCGTACCGGGTCAAGACCTTCTAATACTTCTAAACTTTGACTGGTGTATGACATCTTTTACTCTTATAAAATTTCAAATTTAGATTTTTAATCTATTAAAAAAATCAATTAATTAAATGACTTACTGCAAAATAAAATCAAATTTTTGTTGCCAATCTAACTTTTCATCATGGTCTTTAACTCTTTGTAAAACATCAGTAATTTTTTCAAAATCTTCGCCTATATTGTGTTTGGATATATCAGAATTTTTCCAAATAATAATTAGTTGTCTTTCAATATTAAAACTTAATAAATCCCAGAGTGCATCTAAATTTTTACCATAATACTATTCAACATTTAATGCTTTAGCTAATTGATTGTGAAAATCTTTATCTGAAAAAATTTCATTACCACGAATTTCTATTTCCATCGACTAACCTTTTAATCAAGAAACTGTAAAACCATCAACCAATTTTCTAGGATAACGCCTGACCTTTCGACCGAATTTTTTTGAACAGTTTGAAACCCTTGTTTCTCAAAAAACGGCTTAGCGATATGTGAAGCACTCACGTTAATCTGATAGACATTATTTCCTTTGGCAACGCTTAAAACCTTTTCAAACAACGCTTGCCCGACACCTTGCTGTTGAAATTTTGGCTCGATATAAAAACAATCGATCTTACTAACTCTATCTTTAAGACCAAATTCAATAAAACCAACTGGCTCTTTATCAATCAAAGCCACAAACGGCTTAGTGCGTTCAAAGCGACTTTGCCAAAACTCATCTGAATGATTGCCAATCCATGCTTGTTTTTGACTGGTTGAATAAATACGATTATCAATTGCCAAAATCGCATTTTCAAAAATTTTGGCTAATGATTTACTATCTTGTGGCTGATAATCTCGAATAACTATCATTTAATCAACGGCAAGCCAAACAAGAACAGTATAATTTGCGGTAGTTTGGTTTCAAAATCACTCATCACATGGTCGCCACCCTCTTCTACGATAATGTGGCTTTGAGCATTGCTTTTTTCCAAAGCGCTTTGACTAAAATAATTGACCGCATCTTGGAAATTGAGTAACTCATCGCCTTTTTTCAAGATTACCAATAAATTTTGCGGATTGAGCGATTGTTCGGGGCGATTTGCTACCAGCCACTCAATATCTTTTTTGCTAATATGCCAACCATCAGGCGTCACGTGACCAACATAGTCATCGGGCAAACTGTCAAAATCTTCCCCAAAAAAACGCTTGAGACTTGTTCCACTGTGCACACTTGGATTGAGCAATACCGTTTTTTTGCCTGTCAAATTTGCCAAAATATTGCCATAAAATCCACCCAGCGAACTACCGACCAAACCTGTATTCGGGTCTTTGGCAATAATTTCTTGGATTAAAGCAATCGACTCATTGGGTGAACGATTCAAATCGGGCGCAACAACCTTGATTTGTGGGAAATTTTTGGCACAAAAATCTTTGAGTTTTTGCGCTTTTTCGGCGTTTGGATTGCTATCAAGTCCGTGAATATACACAATTTGCATGGCTTTATCTCAAATTTTTAATTATAGTAAATTATCATATCGACTGTTGTTGGTTTGGCTAACATTTAATCTTAGCATTGCTTGGCTAAAATAGCCATGATGCGAGGTTTCAACACGTTAAAATTTGTCGTGTTAGTTAGATAGTTGTGTTTGGCGGTACGTTTTTGCCTGTGTTATTTGATTTTCAGCCCAGTTAACCCTATCTCTGCATAGGTGGTTTACTCGTCCATTTGTATGGCGTCATCAGGAGTTATCACCGCGATGGAGCAGCAAGAGTTATTTGAGATTGCCAGTCCTTGTATTCAAGTCTGCGAGCTTGATAAACAAGGGTATTGTAAAGGCTGTTTGCGCAATCGTACCGAGCGTGACCTTTGGCTACTGATGAATGACTCCCAAAAGCGGCAAGTACTTAAGCTATTGACTATCCGACGACTCAAACGACTGCGTGCCCAGCGTTTGGCGCACCAAACCCCTACTGCGCAAGATGATGAGCTGAATTTAACATTGTTTGAAGATAATGAAAATAATGTTGGCGACTCATTGATTAAATGATTGTAATGTCTACTAAAAAAAATTAGGTTGAATGCATGAATAGTTCTTGGTTTAAGCAGGTTTGGCGACTTGCATTAACAGCGATTACGGTATTGATTTTTTTTATGGCAATTCGTGCGCTCTATCGTTTGACCAAAACTGTGCACTATCAAGACGTTCTAGACGCTATCGCGCATATTCCTACTTTCCATCTTATTATCGCCGCCATCGTGGTGGCTTTTGGTTATTTAGTACTCACTATTTATGATTTTATTGCACTACGCCAACTTGGCAAAAAACTTGATTACCGCCATGTCGCCCTCACCTCTTTTACCGCTTATGCCATTAGCCACACCATTGGGCTCAATCTTGTCACCGCGAGTGGTATCCGTTATCGTAACTATCGCCGTTTTAATCTGACTCATAATGAAATTGCCAACATCGTCTGGATGGTGTCAATGGCGTTTACCTTTGGTATTACCACGTTGATTGGGGCGTCTTTGACTAGCCATCCTGAGATTACCATTCAACTATTATCTGAACTGGATAAATCCCTTGGCATCTTTGAGCATACTTTCTATGTACGCATGCTTGGCATCATCATGTTAAGCGTTATTGCAGCGATTATTGTGTACGCTGGCAAGCAAGGCAAACACGTGGTGATTCGGGGTTGGCGCTTTGACTTACCGCCCGCCAAAATTGTGCTGCAACAGATTGCGATTGCCATTTTAGATTTAAGTACCGTGGCGTTGGTACTATACTTACTGTTACCGCCTTCTGAGCATATCAGCTATTGGGCGACCTTTTCTGCGTTTATTCAATCAATGGCAATCGGTATTTTAAGTCATGTCCCTGGCGGTCTGGGGGTGTTTGAAGTGGTTATGATTACGGCGTTGCCCAAAGTCGATCGGACGCAGATGCTGGCAGTATTATTGATTTTTAGATTACTGTATTACATCATGCCATTTTTGGTTGCCTTACTGGCATTGCTAGCATATGAGGCAAAGCTATATTTAAGTGAAAATTCTGACAAAGAAAAATAACCTTTTACATTTTTAACACCTTGCATCAAACAAACGTGTTTTCATATAGTAAAAGGTTATTTTAAGCGTGGTTGGTACGATCATACCAAATTAAATAGACCTATCTTATTAATACCTAGTGTTTAAAATTTAGTCTCTAAACTTTTCGGCTAATAAAGGCGATAATAAATAAAATCACCGCTACAGCCAAGAACACATATGCCAAGTTTGCTGATAGTCCTGCGACACCACCAAAACCTAAGAAACTTGCAATCAGTGCGATTACAGCAAAAATAATAGCCCAACGAAACATGATAATTCTCCTTTTTTTATTGTTTTTAATGTCCTGCTTTTGCACCATGCTTTTGCACTTAGACACTTTGCATTTTACATTCTAGTTGTTAAAGCATGTTGACCTATGCTTTATCACATCACTGCATATTAAAATGATTCTATCGGGTTGTAACGAGCAATTTTGTAAGGTTTGTGGCATTCTCATAGCCGTTGTATAAAAAAGTGCAAAAAAATTCCTCCAAGGTTGATGACGTTGACGCTTCTAGTAAGCTTTAGTAAGTTTTGCAACGCTTTGTTAATACATTCCGATAACTGGTGTTGTACTCATGCCATAAAATTTACCCTAAAATAAAATTTGACCACGTTTTATTGACAATTTTACTGATTGTTAACGCTACCGAATAACTTCCTTAAGAGTGCAAAGATTTATTTACGTACTCTCAACATATTTACGTATTTTCAACATTTTGTCCCCAATCCTTACATTCTCACATCTGTTGATTGTTTATAATGACAGCTAGGCGTTTAGTATTCCCTTAAAGCAAAGCATTTTCTTGATAACCACTTTCTTGATAATTGATAATACGGTCATATTTGGGGATTATACTAACTACCTATTATAACTATAGAAAACAAGTTAGCCATTAACCTAGCAATCAACAATGAGGAAAAAATGATGAAAAAATTAGCCACAACCCTTACTGCATTAGTCATAGCAACTGGTCTTACAGTCAGTGCGCAAGCAGCGACTAAAGTAACAACTACGACCAAATCGACTACCACACACAAAAACGTAGCAACGGCAAAAGCAAAACCGCAAAAAGCTACTCAAAAATCCACAAAAGCATCAAAAAATACTCACAGCACCAAAGCTTCAGCCAAGGCTAAAAAAAGCAGCAAAGTAGCTCCAAGAACCAGTGAAGTAAACATTGATATCCCAGCTGACCTAAAAATCGACGAAAGCAATAACAAATCTGTTGCGCCAACTGCACCTATGAATGCTCAACCAAATCCTGCGGTTGTGGTACCTGTGGCAAAAGTTATCCCAAAAGGTCCTGTGGTTCAATCAGTCACCGTGCAGCCTGTTGATGACAATACAGCGATTGCCTCAACAACAACGGCCGTACCCGTTGATGTACAAATCGTACCCGTTGTAGTAAAACCATAATCGCTAATTGTTAAGTGATTTTTATAAAAAAAGATGCCTGCGTGGCATCTTTTTTTTGTGGATAATTGGCTAATTAGTCTATTGATTATTTGGACAATAAAAAAGACACGTTTGATAGCCTTTTTTATTGTTCCTTTTTTATTGTTATATAGCTCAAAATCTTTAGCGATGATAAGCATATTTGGGATCCGCGGCCGCGGTAAATAACACGTCCGTTGATGAGTTGAGTGCTGTCTCAACCGAGTCTTGTACTACCCCAATAATAAAACCAATCGCGACTACCTGCATGGCAATGGTATCAGGAATATTAAAGAAACTACAGGCCAATGGTATCAATAGCAATGAACCCCCTGCAACACCCGATGCCCCCGCCGCGGCCAAGGTAGCTACCACAGATAACAACAGCGCAGACCCGAAGTCCACATTAATACCTAACGTATGGGCCGCTGCCAATGTCATCACATTAATGGTAATCGCTGCCCCAGCCATATTAATGGTGGCACCTAGTGGAATAGTGATTGAATAAGTATCCTCATGTAAACCTAACTTATGCGCAAGGTTTAGATTCACAGGAATATTGGCAGCTGAACTGCGAGTAAAGAAGGCGGTGATGCCACTTTCTTTAAGACAGGTAAACACTAATGGATAAGGATTTTTGCGGGTTTTGACAAACACAATCAAGGGGTTTACAACCAACGCGATAAATGCCATAGAGCCGACCAACACTGCTAACAAACGGGCATAACTTAATAACACCGACAGACCCGTTTCAGCGATGGTTTGTGTCACCAAGCCAAACACGCCCAATGGCGCAAACCAAATCACCCATTTGACCACGCTTGAGACCGCTTCCGCCAAATCGTTAATCATTTGCTTGGTAGTGTCTGAGGCATGGCGCAAGGCAAAACCCAAAATCGCCGCCCACGATAGCACGCCCATGTAGTTGGCATTGACGATCGATTTGACGGGATTTTCCACCATGTTGGTCAATAGGGCTTTTATCACTTCTGCTAAGGATGACGGTGGCGTCTGACTGACTTCACCGGCTTTTAAAATCAATTCGGTTGGGAATAAAAAACTTGCCACGACGGCGGTCAAAGCTGCCAAGAACGTACCTGCCATATACAGCACCAAGGTTGAGCGGACATTGACCTGAGTGCCTGATTTATGCTGACTGATAGCGGCAATGATTAAGATAAACACCAACAACGGTGCAATCGCTTTTAACGCACCGACAAACAACGCACCCAAAATTGAGATGGTTTGCGCCACACTCATGGATAAACCGCCGATGATAGTCGGATTGGCTAATGAACCGACTAAGATACCAAGTATCAGCCCTATCACAATCAAAGGTACCAACCCCACGCGCTGATACGCTTGGATAAGCTTTAACATAATAACCTCTTAATATTTCACCGCAAAAATGGCTGCTATATTAACATTTTTTAACAATTTGCATAAATTATTTTTAAAATCGTCAACTTGTCAATTTAAAGCTATCAAAGTGTTGGGTAGAGAGGTTATCGGATTTGAAAAACTTGGATGGTAGGTGGGCTGCTAGTTGCTAGGGCTTGTAATTGTGCTTGATAAGTACGGTATTTGTGACGACCACTTTCAACGTGTTCGGGGGCGGCGTCGATGACCTCTAGCAAGCGGCTAGCTTGGGTATCTACAATTGCTTCGTTGGTGAGATTGATGACGACGCCATCAAATTGGGTGACAAGTTCGATATTATCGGTGAGTACTACACTGGCAGGGAGTTTTTGGTGGTAAAAGGCATCAAGTTGCTGGATAATTTGGTGCGGAATAAACGCCACATTACTCAATGACCATAATCGGTTATCAAGTGAGGGTAATAGCTCGGACGCTGCCACTACGATAATGCTATCCTCGCTTTTGGCTAGCACGGTTGAGATCAGCTGGCAGACGAACGCCAGCTGTTTTTTTTGCGGGGATAAAATATAAAAACTAATTTGTGATGCCGTCATAGGGTGGTCAGCGTCCTATCAGCTAGACTGCATCTTGGATAGCTTGGCGATAAAGATAATGCATCAATAGCGGTACTGGACGACCCGTTGCTGTTGGCTCTTTGCCCGACTGCCATGCCGTACCTGCAATATCCAAGTGCGCCCAAGGAATATCTTCCACAAATTTCGATAGAAAACACGCCGCTGTGACTGACCCTGCTGGCATACCGCCAATGTTCTGCATATCTGCCATGTTGGATTTAAGCTGCTCTTGGTAGTCATCATCCAGTGGCATGTGCCAAACACGGTCATACGCTGATTCACTAGCTTGTTCAAGCTCAAAAATCACATCTTCATTGTTACTGTATAAACCTGAGCGCACATAACCCAGCGCCACGATACACGCCCCAGTCAAGGTTGCCATGTCGATAATCACTTTTGGCTGATAGCGCTGTACATACACCAAGGTGTCGCAAAGTACCAAACGACCTTCGGCATCCGTATTGAGGATTTCCACGGTTTTACCATTCATGGCGGTGACGATATCGCCAGGGCGAGTCGCTGTTCCTGATGGCATATTCTCTGCACAAGCGAGTGCGCCAACGACTTGCAGCGGTAGACGCGCTTCACATAGCGCTTTAATCATCCCCATGACTGCCGCTGCACCGCCCATGTCGTATTTCATCTCGCCCATACCCAAACCTGGTTTGAGTGAAATACCACCACTGTCAAAGGTGATGCCTTTGCCTACAAGTACAATCGGTTGCTCTAGGCTTGATTTTTTGCCTTTGGTTTTGCTGTTTTTGTCTTTTTTGGCGGCTTTACCATTGTACTCAAGTAATACCAGCTTAGCTTCATGCGCGGAGCCGCGAGCGACTGCCAAAAAGCAGTTCATCCCTAATTGCTGCATGTCTTTTTCACCCAATACTTTGACCGTCAATAGCTCTGGGTATTGATTGGCCAAGTTTTGCGCTTGCTCTGCAAGATACGCAGGGAAACATACATTCGGTGGCTGATTTGCCAAATCTTTGGTGAGTGATTGACCTTGCGCAGTCGCCTGCTGCAGCTGTAGCAGGGTGTCAAACGCGGCTTGTTTGTCTGCGCTAACCAATAAGGTCACGTCTTTTAGCGTCGGTTTATCCGCTTTTTGCGATTTATAAATATCAAAGGTGTAGCTTTGATTTAACAGGGCTAATGCCAACTGACCAAAACTCACTTCATCAATACTATCGCCTAAACTGACAATGGCAGATTTGGTAAGACGGCTTAAACTTGCATAAATCGCTTTAGCAATTTTTTGCAGGCTACCCCCTTTTAATTTGTCTTGACTGCCCACGCCGACCAATAACAGACCCGTATTGTTGTCTGTGCCATAATTGATTGCGGTGTCGGCAAGCTTACCCTTAAAACGACTCGCTTCAATCAAGCGACTGACAGCGGTTTGTAGCTCACTCGTTAGTTGCCCCATAGTTTGGCTATTGTCATCTACCAATACCACGTGATAGCTATTCTTGACCGTTTTTTTAAGCGCGGTCGCTAGTGTCAATGTCAAACTCATTTAAGCTCCTTAATTATTGTCATCAAGAAATAACTATTATCATAGCATACCTATTATGGTATTTGGGTTATAGCATTTGGGGATGGGGTATCAGGCGTCATTGCATAGGGTAAAATGCGGTTGTAAAAAGTCATTGTAAAAAATGGCTTTGATAAAGCGGCTGTAAAAAGTGGTGGTGAAAAGTCATTGTGAAATGTTACCTTACAGTATTCATATTCATAATCTCTCGGCAACGCGCTAAAATAGCCGATTAACAGATGCGCTCAATGGTATGATGTCGTACAATATTGGCATTTACTTCCCTAGCTGTTTGAATTGATTAATTTTTGAGTAATATTAGGTGGTTACTTGTGATATTACGACGCTATATGACGCAACAAGTCGCCGCTAATACTGCGATTGTGCTGTTATTTCTGATGGCGCTGATGCTTGGCGGTCGCTTAATCCGCTATTTTGGTATCGCTGCAGAAGGCAGGCTGGATGTTGGTTTGCTGTTCGCCATTATTGGCTATAACATTCCAACCTTTCTTGAGCTAATTTTACCGCTGTCATTTTTTATCGCGCTGATGCTCGTGCTCGGTCGTATGTACGTGGATCATGAGATGAGCGTCCTGTTTGCCAGTGGCATCAGTCGTGGCCGTTTGACACGTTTGATGATTCCGCTGATTACTGGGTTATTTGTATTTCAAATGGGAATTAGTCTTTGGGCAAAACCATGGGGACTGTCTAACAGTGAGCAGATTTGGCAAACCCAGTCGCTCGGTAGTTTACTCGATTTAGTGCGTCCAAAAACCTTTATCAGCAGTGGTAACTATCACCTGTATGTCGATGAGTTTGATAAAGAAAAACGTGAACTCAAAAACCTATACGTGGTGCAACAGCAAACCGATAAAAGCGGCAAAATCGCCAAAAACGATGTTATCATCACCGCCAAGCGCGCCTATCAAGTACCCAGTAAAGACACGGATAGCTCAATGCAGCTGGATTTGTTTCAGGGTCGTCGCTATGAGCTTGGCACCAATCAGGCCAACTATAATCAAGCCAGTTTTGAAAAATATCGCATTACCCTAGAAAAACCTGCCAGCGAAAAAATTACCGAAACCAATGTCGAAACCCAAACCACTGCCAAACTGCTCGCCCATACCCAAAAACCTGAAGTCAAAGCCGAGCTGGGCTATCGCTTTACCATGCCGTGGCTGATTATCATTGCGGCAATGCTTGCTACCCCGCTTGCACAGGTACGCCCCCGTCAAGGACGCTGGCTTCGTTTGTTACCTTCCGTGCTTATATTCGCTAGCTGTGCGATTAGTATCATTTCGCTACGCACTGCCATTGGTAAAGAGCGCATTAGTGAGTACGCATATATTTGGCTAATCGTTGGTTTTATCGCATTTGCATTGTTGTTAAATTGGCAAAGCCGCGTGGTACATCGTGTCCGCTATCGTCACCAAAGTCGTCAGTTGTCTGCAGGCGGTCAGCCATGATTTTATCTCGTTACGTTAAAAAACAAGCGCTTTTTGCCATGACAGGGGCTATCATTGGTCTTTGGCTCCTTAAAGTCGTCTTTGATTACCTGGCAGAGTTGCAGGATCTCAATGATCATTACAATTATTTAGATGCCTTGCGTTTTATTGCCTATAGTGCACCCAGTGATTTACTCGACTATATGCCATTTGGCACGCTATTAGGCGCAGTGGTAGGGCTAGGCTTGCTTGCCAACACCAGTGAGCTGACGGTGATTCAAGCGGCAGGTATCAGCCGCTTTAAAATAGTCGGTTGGGTGATGCAACCAGCGATTCTTTTTGTCATTATTGGGCTATTACTTGGGCAGTATATAGTGCCAACTAGCAATCAGTTAGCGCACCAAGTCAAACATGACAAGCCTTTGCTATCAAGTGCCATTAACGGTTATTGGGACAAACAAGCCAACCGCATCATCAATATTGACTATGCCAATACCAAAGGCGAGCTCAAAAACATTAAAGTTTGGCAGCTAGACGACACTGCTCATATTCAGCAAGTGCTGCAAGCCGATACTGGCAGCTTTGTCAGTCAAAACGCCGCCGATAAGACATCGGGCTGGCAGCTGCAACAAATCAAACAATTGACCATTGCCGCCGATGGGCACAGTCAGTTGACTACCATCCCGACGATGACGCTGCAATTACCCATTGAGCCGTCAGCGATTTATCTGTTAACACGCAGCCCTGATAACATGTCAGTGACCGAATTATGGCAGCACCAACAGCTCTTAGCCAAAGACAAACGCCGCTCGCTTGAGCATGAAGTGGCCTTTTGGAAAAAGCTATTGTCGCCTTTTGCCATGCTATCGCTAGTGTTGGTTGCTTGTTCATTTGTATTTGGCTCCTTGCGTAACCAAAGCTTGGGCTATCGTATTGTGATCGCTCTGCTCTTTGGCTTGGTATTTAGTTATCTGCAAGATTTGGTCGGGTTTGTCAGTCTAAGCACGGGATTTTCACCGTTTTTTATGGTGCTGTTACCGATTATTGCCAGTGCCGCGCTTGGCGTGTATTTAATTAGAAATAAAAACTGATATGTCTGCTGATTTATTGACTGACCCGCGTGTCGAAGCCCATCCGTTTGGTAACTTCTTTTTTGCTGATACCAAAGTTTTGATGATGGGTACCATGCCGCCCACACCTGATAAATGGTGCATGGCATTTCATTACCCCAATTTTTATAACGATATGTGGCGCGTCATGGGCAAGGTGTTTTTTGATGATATCGATTATTTTCGAGTCGGTGATGAAAAACGCTTTGATGCCGAAAAAATTAAAGCATTCTTACAGGCTTATAAAATTGGTGAATGTCCCTCAGTCACTCATGTCATCCGCGAAAAAGGCAATGCGGCTGACGAACATCTGACTGTGGTGGCTACGGTTGATTTGGGTAAAGTTTTGGCGCAGCTTGAGCAGGTCAAGTGGATTTATACCACCGGTGGCAAGGCCACAGAAGTGCTGATAGCGCTGGTGAACCAAAGTATCAGTGACCCCGCGTCACCCTATTTTGATCCCAGTCAAACACTCTATAAACTACCAAAAACCAATCAGTTTCTTGAAGTTAACGCTTTTGGGCGAGCATTTGGTATTTATCGGTTGCCATCGACCTCGCGCGCTTACCCGCAAAGCTTGGAGAAAAAAGTAGCCGCTTATCGAGCGTTTTTTACCTTGGCGGGGATATTGCCCGCAAGCGGCAGTTAGCATAATCGACAGCTAGTACAATCAGCATTTAGCAAATAATAAGTAAGCTGCCATGACACAATTGATATAGTCACTGTGATTACCCTACTTTATACTCTTGCCTAAGACTGATAATCAATACGGACAGTCAACGCTTACCGTTAATGCTTACAATCATCATTTCAAAAAACACCGTATAAAAATCAAGGCATGGGAGCCGATGCATGGCCAACACCGCACCACCAATCTTGCTTGTCATCGCAGTTATCAGCATGATTGGTTGTGAGCAATCTGATTCTCAGCAGCCAGCACCCCCTACCGCTGCCGCCGTGAGCGCGCCCCAAGAGTTTGATGATAAACCATTGCCACAGGTATTAGACACACAGGCAATCAATAACAACATGCTCACCGTCAGTCAATTGGCGCAAGGCTACGTGATGCCCGCCTCAAGTACCATCAATGACTATCAAGAAGCATATTTTACTGTCATCAAGCAGCCAAGCATCGATGCAGCTACAGCAAGTGACCCAAATGCCCTCAATCAATTTGACTATATACCCATCTCACCTGATATGATTTTTGTCAAAGCTATGCTAAGTCATTTTGATGAAATCATCGCGCTTGCCAATATTGAGCAGCGATACGGCAAAAACCCTGAACTACTAGGTTTAGCCCGAGACATTATCAGCTCACGCCAAAATGAATCACAAATATTACAGAATTGGCTTGCCATGCAACTGGTTCAAAACACCGCGGACCCTAATCAGCCGATGGCAGATAGTGTGGCAGCCCAGCAAGAAATCGATAGCATTATCGATGATATGCAGCAAGAAATGGTCGACACAGTCATGACTAAAAACGCCGACCAAGCGTTTGCCCAAACCGTGCTGATTCATCATAAAGGCGCGATTGCGTTCTCACAAGTGGTTGCCAAATATGGTAACGATGACAAAGTGCGTAACCTTACCAATACCCTAATCGATACCCAACAAGCCGAAATTCAACTTCTACAAAATTGGCTTCGTAACCACGGTTATGCCCAATAATCGTTTGCTGTAGCAAATAAAAAAGGCGGATTATCGCACGATAACCCGCCCTTTTTTAAGATTAAATTCACCTAGTTGATGTTGGCTAACTTGATGCTTGCTAGCTGTCATCCACATCATGAACCATTCGCGTGAGCGTGATTTGCCGCTGTAACTGCCGAAGCGGTCTTAGCTCGTCAAGCAGCGATAGTATCAAGCCAATCGCTTGCGGACTGGCATCAAAATCACGGCGTAGGCGTGAGGCAAGGCGCACTGTGGTCAGTTGTGCGCTATTAAAATAGGGCTGGCTGTCGATGGCAGGCGTTTCAGCATAAATAATATCTTCATCTATTAGCGCTAATACCCAGCTTTTATCCCAACTACTCGCCGTAATCAAATCATCTAAAGTTAACCGTAATGATAAATCCGTATTGGTGGTTTGAGCCATGTTGCACTCCTGTTGTGTCTCTATAGTTATGTTTGGTGCTGGTTTGTCATTTTTTTATTGTACTGCCTGTTTTTTTTGCTTAGTTATCAATAGCGCTTAATTATCAATAGATTAGCGCGTTGGCACAAATGAGGCAAATGCCGATTTGAACGCTTCAAATGCTTGGATGTCTGCGTCTGTATCGATTTTTGGCAACACGATATTTAAGCTTAAATATAAATCACCGGCTTCTTTAGCTGGGATACCTTTACCTTTCAGGCGAAGATTGGTACCGGTGCGGCTATTTTTTGGGACAGTGACATTGACCTTGCCAGCAGGCGTGTTGACGGTGATTTGACCCCCCAAAGCGGCTTCCCAAGGCGCAACGTCTACCGTTTGGAACACGTCTTTGCCTTCTACACGGATATTGTCTGGGTGATTAAATTTAATTTTTAGGTACAAATCACCATTATCACCGCCATACGGGCTTGGATTGCCTTGTTTTGCCAAGCGAATTTGTTGCCCTTCGGCAATACCTTTGGGGATTTTGACTTCAATGGTCTTGGTTTGATAATCCAGCCCTGTCGCAGTTTGCACGGGTAAACTTAGGCTGATTTTACGGGTATCGCCTTCATAGGTAGCTTTTAAATCAATTGATAACTCGGCATGCTGATCGTCGCCTTTACTCGAGCGTTGCGACTGTCTGCCACCAAATCCGTCTGCACCGCCCCCGAATGTCGAGAAAATATCATCAAATCTAAAGCCACCCGCACCTTGCGATTGACGACCGCCAGCCCCACCGCCAAACTGGCGAAGAATTTCATCCAAATCCGCTTGGCTCATATTGGCATTAAAGCCCTGACCGCCGCCCATGCCACCCCCCATACCGCCAAAGCCTTGACCCATATAAGGGTTGTCGAGCATCAGGTCGTATTGGGCGCGTTTTTCAGCGTCCTTGAGCGTTTCATAGGCGTTATTGATTTCACCCATTTTGGCGTCAGCATCGGGTGAGTCGTTGATATCAGGGTGATATTTTCGTACCAGTTTGCGATAGGCTTTTTTAATATCTGCTTCACTGGCTTTTTTATCGACGCCTAAAATGTCATAATAGTTTTTTTCTGCCATTATTATTGTCCTTACAATTTTGCGAATAATGCTATTCGCGCAGCAATGTGATGATATTAATATAATGGCTATTTTGGCATTTTTCAAAGCTTCTTTGGTAATTGATGATGAGCGCCAAGTGATATCAGCGTTTAATCGCGGTTTTGGGCTTTCTTTGACAATAGGATAACAGATGACAAAGGTTGCATTGTTAGATTATGGCATGGGTAATTTACATTCGGCGGGTAAAGCCTTGACGGCAGTGGGCGCTGATGTGTCGATCACGCGTGACCCTGCGGTGATTGCGGCAGCGGACAAAATCGTCTTCCCTGGCGTAGGGGCAATGCGCGACTGTATGGCAGAGATGCAGGCAGCAGGAATCGCTGATGCTGTCAAAACGGCTGTATTTAATAAGCCTGTAATGGCGATTTGTGTGGGGATGCAGGCGTTGTTTGAGCGCTCAGAAGAAAATGACGGGGTAGACTGTCTGGGGGTACTGGGCGGTGATGTCAAACGCTTTGATGATCATTGGCTAGATGACAAAAACGAACGCATTAAAGTGCCGCATATGGGTTGGAATACTATCACCCATATGGATTTGGCGCATCCGCTATGGCAAGGGATTGAAGATAATACCCATTTTTATTTTGTGCATAGTTTTTATTGTGTGCCGTCTGATACTTCGATTGTAGCGGCAACCTGTGATTATGGCGTCGAGTTTTGTGCCAGCGTGATTAAAGATAATTTGTTTGCGACCCAGTTCCACCCCGAAAAAAGCCATACTGCAGGATTACAGCTACTGAAGAATTTTGTTGAGTGGAAAATTTAGTTGTTCAAAACAACAGTAAAAGGGCGCGATGTGCGCCCTTTTTTATTGCTCGTTTTTACTGCTTGGCATAAACCGCTCTCACCACTTCCCCAATCGTGGCAATCCCTTTTTTCAAGGTATCATCATCTTGGGCGATGCTTAAGCGGATGCACTCATGGGCATGTTTAAAGTTTTCAGTATCCACGCCAACAAAGAAATGCTCGCTAGGAATAATTAATGTGCCTTTGGCTTTTAATCGCTCATACAATTCCACCGTGGTTATCGGTAAATCTTTAAACCATACCCACAGGAAAATCGCACCTTCAGGCTTGTGGATTTTCATCGCATTGTTATATGGGCTTGGCAAGTCGCCCAGTTCTTGTTTTAGCAGCTGCACCGCTAATTTGGCTTGTCCTTGATAAAACGGACGAATATGGTGGTCTGACAAATCTTTTAGCCTGTCATCTTGTAGCAGTGGCGTAGCAATCGCCGCGCCAAAACGGGTCGGCGCTAGATTGACAATGGCGTTTAGGCTGCTAATCGCTTTGACCACCTGCGGATTGGCGACCACAATCCCTGTACGCACCCCAGGCAAACCGATTTTTGATAGGCTAAAGCACAAAATAATTTGCTCATTCCAATTGAGCGTGGCTTGGCTATAGATGATATTGGGAAACGGCATCCCATACGCATTGTCAATAATCAGTGGGATATCAAAACGCTTGGCAATCGCTTCAAGGCGCGCCATTTCGTCATCGGTCAGTACGTTGCCTGTTGGGTTGGTGGGGCGTGAACAACAAATTGCCCCAATTTCGCCGTTGTGCAATTCAGCCAAATTTTCTAGCGTGTCAAAATCGACTCGGTATTTAAAAAAGCCGTCTTCGCCTTGGTGTTGCACAAATTCGATGCTGGGTGGCACTGCGATAAAATGCTGCCCATCCACATGGGCATCGGCATAACCCACATATTCTGGAGCAAGTGGTAATAGAATTTTTTTATCAATGCTGCCTTGTGTAGTATCGTCAAACTGCCCACCAAACAAGTTGAATAAATAAAAAAATGCGTTTTGTGAGCCATTGGTCAGGGCGATATTGTCTGTGGTAAGTCCCCAATCATAATGGCGATTAAAAAAATCTACCAATGCTGAAATAAACTTGGCATCGCCCTGCGGTGTTGAGTAGTTTCCGATATTTTCGATGGCCATTGAACCCGTATCACCTTCGGCTAGGGTTTTAAACACCGACCAATAGGTTTGGTTAACTTTATCAATCCGTGCTGGATTGCCACCGCCGAGCATATTAATCGGTTGCTCACTGTTAAGCGCGTTGCCCAAATCATCCATTAACTGCAAAATACCGCTGTTTTTGGTAAACTTTTCACCAAACTTTGAAAACTGCATGATTGCCCCTTTAATTTTGCCAAGCTATCTGCGTATTATAACAGGATGCAAGTGCCGTTGCCCGTTTTGACTCACCTGTACAGCCACCATCAGGATACCCCAGCATGAAACCGCATTTACCCAAACTTAAAGGCTATAGCCACACTTGGCAAACCACCTTGATGGTGATGTTGATGGTACTGGTGAGCGTGGCGTTGTCGCTGTGGTTTTTTTGGCGCAGTCTGTATTTACCAGAGCTACAAAACCATGCGACTTATCTTGCCCATCAGCTGTTGATGATTGATAAAGCGGATAAAGATTTTAAAAACAATCCCGAGCTTAAAAACTGGATTATTGATGCCTCGCATATTAACGTGATTACTGACCCACAACAGATACCTTCTTTTCAAGAAAAAACCTTGGTGGATTATTTTACCCAGCGGATGGCAACACAGATGGAAACCGTGATGCAGCGTCCGGTATCGGTCAATTTTAAATTCAAACCCGTACCGATTTTGTATATTCAAGACAGCGCGCATCCGGATGTTTGGCTGCAAGAGCCCGTCAAGTTTTATGCCAAATATAGCCCAACGTCGATTTATTTTTTCTTATTGGGGATTCCGCTTGCCACGTTGCTGACTATTTTGTTTTTGGTCAGACAATTAAATCGCCCGCTCAAACGCCTACAAAAAGTGGCGATTGATTACATCACCCTTGGGCACGCCAACAATTTGGTGACCAATGAAGGCTCAACGGAGATTCGTCAGGTGAATTTGGCATTTAACCGACTGTTTCATAACCTGATCCAAACCCAAAAAGAACGCAATATTATGCTAGCAGGTATTTCCCATGATTTGCGCACGCCACTGACGCGGATGCGACTCACAGCTGAGATGCTACCCGATGAGTTTTTGCGGGAAGGGCTAGTGTATGACATCGAGGATATGGACGCGATTTTGGAGCAGTTTATTTCATTTATGAAAGATGGCTCAGATGAAGCAGTGCGATTGACTAACCTGCGTCCCATCATTAACGAGATTGTGGTGCAGTTTGCCCCCACCCCCTTTATTATCGACATCCAAGACGATCTGCCCAGTGTGCCATTGCGACCCTTATCCATCAAGCGTCTCATTGTTAATTTGGTCAATAATGCTTGTCGCTATGGTCAGCCGCCCATTCATATTGAAATTAGCATTGATGATGATCTACAGCCTACCGAGCAAGTGGTCACCGATGAAACCCTAACGCCAGAGATAACCTCTAGACAAAAATACTTAACCATTAAAGTTAGCGATGAAGGGCAAGGCGTTGCCGAAGATCAGCTTGAGCGGATTATGCAGCCGTTTGAGCGGGGCGAAACGGCACGTACCACGCAAGGGAGTGGACTTGGGCTTGCGATTGTAAGCCGCATTACTCACCTGCACAATGGTAGCGTCATCGCTCGTAATCAGCCCAATGGCGGCGGCTTAGTAGTGGTAGTGAATATTCCGATTATAGAATAAAGCTGACAGAAGCCTAATTGGTTGCTTAATAGGTTAGGCTAACCATGATTCCTTAGTAACTTTGGTTTTGATAACTTTGGTTCGGGTAGCCATTTTTACTTTTTAGTACCAATCATGGGGGGTAATTCACTTGACACATTGGTGGCTGTGACAGGGTGAACCAATGCTGCGCGCGCCTGTGAGACGGACTGGCTTTCAGTAGGTTTGCGCAAAAAACTGTAATAACCAAAAACAGCCATGTTGAGTACCACCAATGCTAAAAATAGGTAACGCATGCCATCCTCGCTTGTGATGATTTCGCTCATCGGTTAATTGATGTGCGCAAATTTCGCTAAACCATTGAGTCACTCAGTAAAATTTAGCCCAGTCTGAGCAAATTTGCAAGCATCACTGGTAACAAGCTTATGACCCTTGCGCTTGCGTGTATTTTTTCTCACTACTTTTTTGGGTAATTTCATCGGCTTCAATACTTGACGCTAGCTGGCTTTTTGGCCACTTCATGATAAATCGCGCGCCACCCAAAGTCGGGCTTTCATCCACTGACATCCGGCCATTAAACCAAAACGCAATTCGAGACACGATTGATAAGCCGAGACCATAACCACCCGAGGCACGGGTACGACTATCATCCAGACGCGCAAATGGGATAAAGACTTTTTCACGGTCTTTTTCTGGAATACCCTGTCCATCATCTTCCACACTGATAAAGGCTTCATTTTTTTCTAAGCCTGCTGAGATGATAATGGTGCTTTCGGCATAACGGGTGGCATTACCTGCCAAGTTTTGCAACACGCGGTGTAAATAGCGTCTATCAGCTTGTGCAAACACACCTTTCTGCACCTTACCTACTTTGACGGTGACAGGTTTACCAAGCGCATTGGTCTCACGGACAATCTGCGAAACCAGTTCTTGCAAATCGACATCTTCCCAGTCCATTTTGGGTGAGCCTTCTTCAAGCTTGGCATAGGTCAAAATTTCATCAATCAAGCCATTGAGCGATTCGATATCTTGGTCGATATAATCACGCTGACTCATCCGATCTTCATAATCATCCGTATCAGCCAGCATATCCACGGCAAAACGGATACGTGCTACTGGGGTGCGCAGCTCATGAGATACGGCACGCGTCAACTCGCGCTGGGATTCAATCAAACGGCGGATGTGCTCAGTCATACTATTAAAGGTTGCGGCTAGATGAGCAATTTCATCTTCGCCCACGACTTTTACTTTGGTATTGAGCTTACCTTCGCGCACTTTAGTGATACCGCTCTGAATGAGCTGCAATTTACGCTCTAATGGGAAAATCAGCGCATATACACCTAGACTAATCAAGAACATACTAATAAGCGTGATACTAATAATCAGATTAAGCGGAAACCAGTTAAATAGCGGAATGGGTCCCAAATCCACCACGGTATCTTGGATTTCAGTCGGTGCTAATACCCGAATCGATGAATTCTCTACACTGGTATTGTCACGGAACATAATCACAATGTCTTTGCGATACAGGCGCGCTTTTTGGTCGGTATCAAGCTGCAGTTTATTAATAGATTGCAAGGTGAGCTTAAAAGGGAAAAATTTTTGAATTTGTTGCAAGCGTTGCTGTTTTTCTGCCAAAGTACGATAGTAGGACAAATCATCGAGTAGCAACACGCCTACCCCTTTGATTTGTTGCTCACTGAGTTTATTAAAACTCACATGCAACACGTTATTCTCGCCCGAGACTTTGTAATAAATCTCAGCCGTATTGTTATCGCTATTAAAACGTACTACGGCTTGTTGTTTATTAAGTCGATTGATTTCGCTGGTTCTAAAGTCCGCTTTTGAGATCGGTTCGATATTAAACTTGGTATCAAATAAAGTACTGACATCAGAGAGCCAAAAATTACGCTCTTGGGCAGTAACTTGGCGCGATAAGCCTGAATCAATGAGATAAAATGCCGCTGATGCCATATCCTCGCGATAAGTCTGTACCCGCTCTGCATTGATAGTGGTTATAAGCAGTTGCGCAAAAAATGCAACCAACAAACAGATAAATAACAGACCTGCATAAATTCGCAGAAAAATAGACTGGTTTAAGGAGGATAATAGCGGCATAAAAATCTAGGGTTAAGGTCAATAGATAATAGCCGTATTATTACCTAGCAAAATTAATATTACAATGTAAAATTCATGAAGCAACTGTCTAGTAACGTAGTAAATTGTTGTCCAAAATCTTTCAATTGGTCAGTAGCAAAATATATAGCGACAAAAAAAGCCAGCTTGATGCCGACTTTTTTATCAATACTGTGCTTGTCAATACTATGTTAGTTTTCTTTGACAAACAGATAGCCTTTACTGCGAACGGTTTTGATACGTTTTGGGTTTTCTGGATCATCACCAATTTTTGGACGGATACGAGAAATACGTACATCAATCGAGCGGTCTTGACCATCGTACTCAATACCACGCAGACGTTCAAAAATATCTTCACGCGATAAAATACGACCTGCATTTGATGCCAACAACCACAACAAATCATATTCTGCACTGGTAAAGTCAACAAGCTCATCGTTCAAAGTGACCGAGCGACCGCCGTTATCAATAACCAAATCGCCAAATTCAAGACGCTGCGGCACTTCATCGGTTGGCGCGGTATCAGAGCGGCGCAATAGCGCACGAATACGCGCTAATAACACACGGGGTTGAACCGGTTTTGCCACATAGTCGTCCGCACCCATTTCTAGACCTAATACTTGGTCCATATCTTCGGTACGCGCGGTTAACATTAAGATAGGGTTATGAAAATGAGGACGTACTTCACGGCATACCGTGAGACCGTCACTACCTGGCAGCATCACATCAAGCACCACCATATCAGGCTGCTCAGCCACAATACGACGAATCGCACGGTTACCATCAGTTTCAATTGCCACATCTAGACCATTTTTACGCAAATAATCTTGGGTCAAGGTGGCAAGACGCTCATCATCCTCTACAATCAATACGCGGGGTATCAACTCTTCTTCTGACATAATTTCCTCCAAAAAATTTTATACATACTCTTAATACTTATATCAGAATATATCTTTATTTATCTATCAGCAATAAGTAATGAAAGTTTACGTATTACCTGTACTACTACAATATAATTGAATTAATTTAGCGAAAAAATAGCCAATTTAATATTGGAGACCTTTGCACGAAACAGCCCCTTTGCTCGAGGCATACCACCAAACCGAAAAA